>WTGF01000071.1 GCA_011525385.1 Chloroflexota bacterium
TCTTGATGGGGGAAGGGGCCGGGGGATGGGGGTAGAAATGGCGGCATTTAGCGAGAGTAGCGGACAAGCCTTGTAGGGGCGTTTCGTTGAAACGCCCGCAAACATAAATAATCTTTTGTCCTTCTCAGTGCTCTCTGCGTCCTCTGTGGTTAATATTTTCTTGCATTACTTGCTTGCAACTACATAGTTTATGAAAACCTACAAATCCGATCTTTAGATGCAAAGGACGCGCGATGTTAATAGGAGAAAAACCGCCATATCAGAAACTCTTCCCGCCCGCCTTTGACGCCGTCACCTGGGAAGACGGCTTTTGGGGCCGGCTTCATCAATTGTGTCGCCAGACCATCCTGCCGAGCATGCGAGCGGCGCTGGACGAACCCGAAAACGGCGCCGTATTCAGCAATTTCCATATCGCCGCCGGCTTGGCCGAAGGCGAGCGCAAAGGCACGATGTGGAGCGACGGCGATTGCTACAAGTACATGGAAGCCATGACACATATCTATGGCGCCACCGGCGAGCAAGCGATCATCGACGAATTGGATGAATTGATCGACGTCATCGCTCGCGCCCAAGAAGAGGACGGTTATATCAGCACGCCCATGCAATTGCGCGACGACAAAACGCGCTGGACCGACCTCCATGACCACGAACTCTATAACATGGGCCACCTCCTGACGGCGGCATCGGTTCACCATCGCATCACGGGCCAGCGCAACTTTCTACAAATCGCCATCAACCTGGCGGATTATCTTTGCGACGTCTTCGTGCCCTGTCCGCCGGAGTTGGCGCATTTCGGTTTCAACCCATCCAATACCATGGGCGCCGTCGACCTCTACCGCGCCACCGGCGAACAGCGCTACCTGGAGCTAGCCAAGACCTTCGTCGACATGCGCGGCTCGCAACCGGGCGGCAAGGACCTGAACCAGTCGCTGCAGTCTCTGCGAGAAGAAACACGCGCCGTCGGGCACGCCGTGACCGCCGGATATTTATATTGCGGCGCGACCGACATCTATGCCGAAACAGGCGACGACGAGCTCCTGACCGGGCTGCATCGCATCTGGGACAACGCCGTTAACAGCAAGATGTATATCACCGGCGGCACATCGGCCCTGCATTCCGGCGCCTCACACCGGCCCGAGCTGCAAAGCCGTGGCGGCGGACCGGTACACGAGGCCTTCGGCTACGAATATCAACTGCCCAACGCCACCGCCTATAACGAAACCTGCGCCAATATCGCCCATGCCATGTGGAACTGGCGCATGCTCAACTTGTCCGGCGACGCCAAATACGCCGACGTCATGGAGCGCGTGATCTATAACAGCATGCTATCCTCCATGAGCCTGGATGGCATCAAGTTCTGTTATACCAATCCCCTGCGCTGGTATGGCGCCGAACACCCGCTCCTCAGCCAGGATACCTATGAGCGCTGGTATCTCCTGTACTGTTACTGTTGCCCGACCAACACCGCTCGCACCATCGCCCTATTGCACAACTGGGTCTATAGCCAATCCGACGATGCCCTGTGGGTTCATCTTTACAGCAGCAGCCGCCTGGACGCGACCCTCCCCGATGGATCGGCTGTCGCGCTGCGGCAAAGCACCGACTACCCCTGGGACGACCAGGTAACCATCACCATCGACCAAGCGCCCGCGCGCGAACTCAGCTTGATGCTGCGCATCCCGGGCTGGGCGCGGAACGCGGCCCTAAGCATCAATGGCGAAACGAGCGACCAGGTTTTGACTCCGCAAAGCTATATGGAAATCAGGCGCGTGTGGAAAGCCGGCGATACCGTCTCGTTGAACTTGCCGATGGAACCGCGCCTGGTCAAAGCCCATCCCAAAGCCGAAGAAATCCGCAATCACGTTGCCGTCATGTGCGGTCCGCTGGTGTATTGCCTCGAGGGCGTCGACCTGCCCGATGATGTTTCCATACTGGAAGTCCATGCCCCCCGTGATATGGCGTTGGAAGCGCGCCGGGAAGACGATCTCCTGGGCGGCCTGACCGTCGTCAAGGGCACGGCGCGCCGCGTTCTCGAGGGCGATCAATCGGAGGCGCTCTACTTTGACGCCGGGAACGAACGCGAAGAAGATCTCGATGTCACGCTCATTCCCTATTACGCCTGGAACAACCGCGGCATCACCGAAATGACGGTCTGGCTCCCAAGAAGCTACTGACCCTGCGCCGGCCTCCCTTGGCCAATTCCCGAATTGAGGGTTATATGCCGGCTTAAAAATCAGTAAGGTAAGTAGGCGTATCCTCGTTGATCAGGTCAACGTTCTTACCCATACCACCCGATTCCGGCTTTTATGGCGCAGCGAGCGAAAAAAGCACAGCCTTCTTCTTACCATGCCCCTAAACTGGGCGAAGCAGAGCAAAGCTCCCTCTGGCGCAGTCTTCAGTTCCTCAAAAAGTACCGCCATATCGCCGCCGGCGTTTATGTTCTGGCGATCGTCGTCAATATTTTCAGCATTCTGATTCCCCAGACGATCCGCTGGATCGTCGATGCCGGCATCATTCAGGGGGATATGACCATCCTGGCCTGGTCGCTGCTGGCTTTGCTCGGGCTGACGGTCGTCAAGGGATTTGTCGATTTTTTCCTGGGGCGCGGGACCGAAGTGGTCTCCCAGGGCGTCGCTTACGACATCCGCAACGCCATCTACGACAAACTCAGTTCGCTCTCCTTTTCCTATCACGATCAAGCGCAGACCGGGCAACTGCTGGCTCGGTCCATTTCCGACGTTGAACGAATCCGCTTTCTGACCGGCCGCGCCTTCGTGCGCTTGTTTCAGCACACCGGCTTGATGGTCTTCACCTTCGCCGCGTTGCTGCTGATGAATGCGCAGTTGGCCGTTCTGTCGATGCTTCTGGTTCCCTTGCTCTTTTACATCGCTTATCGCTTTGGCCGCATCTATCGACCGCTCTCCCTCGACTTGCAGCACCAACTGGCCGAGATGACCACCGTGCTGGAGCAAAACCTGCGCGGCGCCAAAATCGTCAAAGCCTTCGCGCAAGAGGACGCCGAAATCGCGCGCTTTGATCGGCAAAACGGCAAATGGTTGGCGCTCGCGCGAAAGCAGGTCATCGCCAGCGCCCAGCATATCCCGCTGCTGGACTTCGTCGCCAGCTTGAGCACCGTGATCATCATCTGGCTGGGGGGACGGCTGGTCATCGAAGACGCGCTCACCTTGGGCGAACTCGTGGCTTTCACCACTTATCTCGGGCAACTGATTTCACCGGTGCGCCGCCTGGGCGTCATCATCCCCGCCCTGGCCATGGCATCGGCCGCCGGCGAACGGATCTTTACCATTCTCGACGCCAAATCCGAGGTGACCGATGCGCCGGACGCCATAGCGCTGCCGCCGATCGCTGGTCGGGTCCGCTTTGAAAATGTGTCCTTTTCTTATTTCAACCAGCGTCAGGTCCTGGACAAGCTCAATCTTGAAGCCAACGTCGGCGAGGTGATCGCTCTGCTGGGCGCCACCGGTTCCGGCAAATCGACCATCATCAATCTGATCCCCCGCTTTTATGACGTCAGCAGCGGTCGCGTCCGCGTTGACGGCTACGACCTGCGCGACGTCACGGTCAAGTCGCTGCGCGATCAAATCGGCATTGTCCTGCAAGAGACGGTGCTCTTCGCGGCCAGCATCCGCGAGAATATCGCTTTCGGGCTGGAAGATGTATCCGATGCCGAGGTCATTGAAGCGGCAAAAGCGGCGCAGGCGCATGACTTCATCACGGAAATGCCGGAGGGATACGATACGGAAGTCGGCGAACGCGGCCTGAACCTGTCCGGCGGTCAGAAACAGCGCATCGCCATCGCCCGCGCCTTGCTCAAGGACCCGCGTATTCTGCTTTTGGATGACGCCACCTCCAGCGTCGATACCGAGACCGAACGTCTGATTCAAATCGCCCTGGAGCGCTTGATGGAAGGCCGCACCTCATTCATCATCGCCCAGCGCCTGAGTACCGTGCGCATGGCGGACAAGGTACTGGTATTGCAAGATGGGCGCGTGGCCGCTTCCGGCACGCACGACGAGTTAATACAGAAATCAGGTTTGTATGCCGAGATCTATTATCGCAACCTGCGCGAATGAATGCTACCGGGCAAACATTGCATAGCGCTAAACGCATACGGTAAGATTACGATAACTGGTAGATTGAATTGCCATGCGCCACGATTGGACATTGCTATGCACCGAGGTGCAAGTGAAAGATACCGGCACGATAGACTTGGGAAATGTGTTTTCTACCCTTCAGGTCCGTAACCCTTTCAACCCATCGGCGCGGGCGGAACATCTTATTTTTGACCCGCCCGCTATTTTGCTGTCCCAATGGACAGTGGAGTTTGATAGCGATCAGCGCTTGCACACGGCAATCGTCCAGCTTGTGGCGCCCGGCGGAGACCGGATTTTGTGGGGGGACGAATTAGAATTTGACTTGCGCGGCAAAGCGATATTCCATATGATCTACTTGCTAAATAATTTGCCCTTGGTCGGAAAAGGCATATATGAATTTCATGTATATTTGAAACCTTATGGACCCATCGGCGAATGGGGTAGAACATGTCTGACAATAGGTTGAATTGATGAGGAGACGCGGGACAATGAAGAAAATAGCATACAGGATTATCCAAAACGCGCGCGCTACGGTATTTTACCCCTCGGAAAAACGCGTCACCAACCTTGACGGCATTGATTCTCCTTTGCTCAAGCGGCGCGTTCCTAAGCGCCCCCAGCAAAACCCCGAGCTGCCTAAAGCAAAGGAACAAACCTCGTCAGCAGAGCAAACCGAACATAAGAAAGCCGCGAAGTTATAGCGAAATAACGTGCAAAGATTGTTATGGGATGAAAACAACTTGTCTTGCCTGCCTGTTAATTATCTTCAAAACCAGCGATTGTCTCCAAAAAGTCTGTACCATAAGCGCAACAAAAAATCGCCAGCAGCGCAAACCCTAATGTGGAGGCGCGTATCGGCTTCTCGATAGGTACAACCGGCGTCGGCCGAAGCGGACCGCGCTCCACCTTGGAAGGCTACGCCGACAAGGTCGAAGGCCGTTCCTTCAATCTACGCGTGCTTTGGTACTTGCTGGTCTTCCTGCGTCCTTACGGCTTGCACATGCTGGCGGCCTTCGTCGCCATGCTATTCGCCTCAGCTCTGACGCTGATCATGCCTTACCTGGTCAAAGTCGCCATCGACGGACCGATCGCCCAGGGGGATATCACTTCGCTCAACGACATCACGCTGCTCATGCTGCTCGCGGCAACGGGTCTCTACCTGGCGTCAACCGCGCAGCGCTTCTTGCTCAGTTGGGTGGGGCAGCGTGTCCTGGCGGACCTGCGCACGGCGCTCTTCCGGCACTTGCAGAAATTGCCCCTAGCCTACCACGACAATCATATCGTCGGCGTCACCATATCGCGCGTCATCAGCGATGTCGGCGTCATCAACCAATTGCTCTCGCAGGGGCTTATCACCCTGACAGGCGACAGCTTGTTGCTGGCGGGCATCGTCATCGTCATGCTCTCGCTCAATGCGCAACTGGCGCTGGTGACGTTCTCGATCATCCCGCTGATCGTGCTGGCGACGGCCATCTTCGCTCGGCGCGCCAAGCTGGCCTTCCGCAAAACCCGCGCGCGCAATGCCCACATGATCGGCGACCTCGCGGAGAATCTCAGCGGCATTCGCGTCATCCAGGCTTTCGCCAACGAGGACAGCACCTCCAGCAAATTCAACGAGGTCAATCAAGCCAACCGCGACGCCCATATCGAAGCCATGTCGCTCTCATTCGTCTTCTTGCCCACCGTTGAGTTCCTCGGCATCGTCGCCACCGGCATCGTGCTTCTCTTCGGCGGCATCAGCGTGGCCCAGGGCGCGCTCACGCTCGGTACGGTCATCGCCTTCCTCGGCTATGTCAACCGCTTCTTCCTGCCGGTTCAGGAACTCAGCCAGCTTTACGCCACCATGCAGACGGCCATGGCCGGCGGCGAACGCGTGATCAACCTGCTCAATACGGAACCCGCCATCCGCGACCGCGATGACGCGTCCGTCATGCCGCCGATCAAGGGACGCATTCAATTTCAAGATCTTAGCTTCGGCTACCGCGAGAATCTGCCGGTCCTGCGCGAAATCAACCTGGACTTTTCAGCGGGTACGATGGTCGCGCTGGTTGGACCCACCGGCGCGGGTAAAACCTCCATCGCCAATCTGATCGCCCGCTTCTATGACGCCAGTGAAGGCAAGCTGTTGATCGACGGCATCGATATCCGTCAGGTCCAACAGCGTTCCATGCGTTCACAAATGGGACTGGTCTCGCAGGATCCCTTCATCTTCTCGGGCACCATTGCCGAGAATATCCGCTTCGGAAAGCCCGACGCCACTGACGCCGAGCTCGCCGCTGCCGGCAGAACCGCCAATGTCGACGCCTTCGTCCGCGACCTTCCCGACGGTTATGAAACCGAAATCCTTGAAGACGGCGCCAACCTCTCCGTCGGCCAGCGCCAACTGATCTCCATCGCCCGGGCCATCCTGGCGGATCCGCGCATCTTGATCATGGACGAAGCCACATCGAGCGTCGACATGGTCACCGAGACGCTTATCCAGGACGCGCTGGGTAAACTCCTGGCCAAACGCACCTCCATCGTCATCGCGCACCGCCTCAGCACCATCGTCAACGCCGATGTCATCTGTGTGGTAGACGAGGGTCGGGTCTGCGAAATGGGCAGCCATGCCGAGCTGCTCGCCCGCCGCGGATTATACGCCGAGTTGCACGAGCGCCAGTTCGTCGATCTGGCGGATTGACGGACCAGAGCAGCAAGGCATACCCGGTGAACGCCCCCTCGCCGCGGCAGCAGCAACGGATCGTCGGCGTCATCTGGATCACCTATGCCCTGTTCTATCTGGGCCGGGTCAACTTCAGCGTGGTACTGCCAGCGCTGGCTATCGCGCTGGACGCCAGCCGCGCGGAAGTCGGCGCCCTGGGCACCGTCTTCTTCTGGGTTTACGGCATTTGCCACTTCATCAGTGGCGAGATCGGCAGCCACCTCAGTCCCTTCCGCATGGTCTGCGCCGGCCTGCTGATCATTGCCCTGTTCAATATCGCCTTCGCCTTTCAAACCTCCCTGCTGGTGATGCTTGTCCTCTGGGGCATCAACGGCATCGGGCAGTCGGCCGGCTGGGCTCCCATGTTCCGCATCCTGGCCGAGCGGCTGGACCGAAGCCAGATCAAAGTCATCTCGACCCTCATGCCCTTCAGCTATGTCATCGGCACCGCCATCACCTGGACCCTGGTCGGGGCAGTCGCCAGCAGAACCGCCGTGATTTGGCGCAGTTCGGCGCGGATGCGCGAGAGCTTCAAGCCCTGTGGCGTCGCTTTGGGCGCGCCGGCATTGACGCGCCCAAAGCGACGCCACAGGGCTTGAAGCTCTCGCGCATCCGCGCCGAACTGCGCCAAATCACGGCGGTTCTGCTGGCGACTGCCCTGGCGGGCTTCGTCTTCAACGGCATGACGATCTGGTTGCCAACCTACATCCTCGATAGCCGCCTGGTACCCGAAAACGCCATTGGCTCGGTCGCGGCCGCCATGCAAGTGATCGCCATCCTGGGACTGTTCCTGGCCCGGTTGCGCGTCCTGCGGGGCAATCAAGTCTTTGTGACAGCGGCGGCCATGCTCGCGGCGGCAGGCTTCGCCATGCTCTCGCTGACCGCGGCGGCTGGTCCCCTCGCGCTGCTCATCATCTGCCTGGGCATGATCATGCTCAACGGCGCCTTCGGCCTGGTGGTCAGCGCCGTACCGCTGCTGCTGGCGCCGCCAGGCCGCGCATCCTCAGTCACGGGCAGCATCAACATGATGTCGAACTTCTTCGGCGGCATGGCCGGTTTCACCGTCGGCGCACTCGTCGAGTGGAGCAGCTGGGCCGTCGCTTTTGGGCTCTGGGGCGCGCTCTTGCTGCTGGCTTCGGCCTTGGTCTGGCTCAAACGCGGCGCAGAAGCAAGTGCAAGTAAGTAATGACAATCAAAAGACAACAGGAACACTGTAGCGGCAACCTATCATGCCGCCCGCAAAATAAGAACATCTGCCAAGGCCTTCTCAGCAGGTCCGACTCAGCTATCCAACTCCAACATACAAGTCGCCCGCAAAACATGCTCTTCCCTTGCTTTTTCTCTGTGCCCTGTTTATGAACGCCCCGTCAGTGTTCGGGGGGTTTTGCGTAGTT
>WTGF01000037.1:0-34771 GCA_011525385.1 Chloroflexota bacterium
TGCCTGGAGAGATTCGAACTCCCGACACCTGGTTCCGTAGACCAGTGCTCTATCCGCTGAGCTACAGGCACAATAGCGAAAAGCAGGATAGGCCTTTTATGGCTCAAAGTCAAGTGCCAATCGGGGGGCCATCGCGTCGGATCGCCCCGGGAGAAGGTAAATGACCTTGTAGATTACAGCGCGATCACTCGAGGCGAAACCTGCCACGCAAGTTAGCGCAAATGCGACAAATGAGACGCGGATAAGCCTAGCCGCCCGATCTGATTGCCCTCGAAACTGATAGTCATAAATCTTGACATGAACCATAATTGAAGTTGTAAGAGGTATCGTTCAGGAGAGCCTTTCGTTTGCGCGGGTGGCGGCTTTTACCTCCCGTACGGATCGGGGGAAGCGCAGTTTCACATCAGCGAAGATTGCCGGCAGTTCTGCTATTGACCGGCGTCCTTACAGGATGCAGCATAGGCAACTTCGGTCAAGCCGCGGCGACTGCGACGGTCCCTCCCTTGCCCACCGCGACGTCAATTCCTCTAGCGACAGCTACAGAACAGCCCAGCTCAACTGTCGCGCCTACCGTGACGCCAATGCCCAGCGCAACGGCCAGCGCTACAGCCTCGCCCACGTCTACGAATACAGCAACAGCAACAGCCACGGCCACGCCGACAGTTTTCGCCCTGGTGCGATCCCAGTTACGCGTGAACGTGCGCGGCGGTCCCGGCACGGATCACGACATTGTTAACATACTTGAGCCCGGCAGCGGCGTGCAGATCCTGTCGGAAAACGAAAAAGGAGACTGGTATCGGGTTCAGTTGGCTGATGGCGAGCGGGGCTGGATAAGCGCCAGGCTCTTGCAAGTTGTGAATCCCCCGCCGCCGACCCGGCCAGCGCCGGCGGTTGGAACAGCTCCCGCCTCCCCGACGGCGGAAGCTGTGGCGACGCAGGACCAAGATGAACCCATCGGCGCCGCGCCCGCCGCCGACGAAGCGCAAGCAATTGCCGAGGCATCAAGGTCGCAGAGTCAGTTGGTCGTCAATGTGCCCATCGTCGACCTCGAGTCCATCAACCTGACTGCGACCGTCTTGGTTGCCAACGCCGCCTCGCCCGTCCCGGGCCTGGCTGAGGCGGAGAGGACCGCCGAGCCGACTGAGCCGGCAGGTCCCGGCACAGACAGCGTTGATGTACCGACACGCATTCCGGCGGCGCCTCGCAGGGGCGTTGACGTCTTCGCCTTTTGCAACAACCCGGTATATGGCATTGGCGCGCCCTCCAACTTGACAGATGGTTCCACGATTGAGATCTTTTGGGCTTGGTTTGCCAGCACGGATGCCTACCTGCGCCAGCATATCGTCAACGCCACGCACGAACTGCGAATCAACGGAACGCAGATCGCCAATGTCGATCAGTTCCGCAGCGCGCCCAAGCAACGCGGCCGCGATCAGGTGGTCTACTGGTACGTGCCTTACGGTCCGCTGGAGGCGGGCAATTATCGCATCACTTATCGCGTGACCTGGCGCAATGCCATCAACGACGGCTATAAGTCTTACGGGCCGGGCACCGGCACAGAGTTCGAAGAGGAAAGCTGTAACTTTGTCGTGAGGTAGATCTATTGCGTCGATCCCGCGAGTGGCTCACTTCAGAAGCGGGCGCCGGAGAGGTATCGCTGCGGGGCGACGAGGTCCGCCTGTCGATCCCCCTGGCGAGCTCCGAGTGTTATCACAACGCGCAGATCAGTGATTACCAGGCTGCGGAAGCGCGTTTTGGCAATCGTCCGCCGCTGCGCCTCAGCCTGCTGGCCCGCGGGGAGGGCGCTATAAGCGGGACTGCCGGATTCGGGTTTTGGAATCAAGTATTCGTTCCCGGACGCCGCCGTTTTCGCTTGCCGCAAGCGATCTGGTTCTTCTTCGGCAGTCCGCCAAATGACATTGCCCTGGCAAGGGGCGTCCCCGGTCACGGCTGGAAAGCCGCCACGATCAATGCGCGCGGATGGCGGTTTTATGGCCTCCTGCCTTTGGCGCCGCTCGGCTTCCTGGCGATGCGCAGCAAAACGCTATATCAGAAATTCTGGCCAGTCGGGCAAAGGGCAATCGGCGTCTGTGAGGCGCCCCTCGATTCGATACTCTTGCAAGATTTTCACAGTTATGCGATTGAGTGGCATGTGGACCGGGTTGTATTCTCGGTTGACGATGAGGTCGTGCTCTGCAGCGAGCGCGCGCCCAGTTCGGCGCTCGGTTTCATCGCTTGGGTGGACAATCAGTACGCGATAGTGACGCCCCGGGGCAGATTCGGCTGGGGCTTGCTGGATTGTCCGGGACCACAGAAACTCATCTTGTGCGATATCGAGATCACCAGCCCCGCTTGATTTTCAGCATAGCTCTTGGGGCATTGCGCAGCCTGATGTTAATATGGATGCAAGTTCCGCAGCCGGAAAGGAGCGTTGCCGCAAGTGTCCGAGATCTCGAGACGTCAAACGTCATTTGCGCATTTGATGGATGCGGTCGCCAGGCGCAGAAAGCTGCTCTTGGCCTATTTGCTCCAGGACCGTTTCGTGAAGCGCTTCCAGCCAGCGCATATCCGAGATGCGGTTTACAGCTATGTCAAGAGCGGCGGCAAGTCCTTGCGTCCGGCGGTGGCGATGCTCGCCTGCGGGGCCCTTGGCGGCGAGGAGTCGGCCGTCTTGCCCGTGGCTGCCGCCATCGAGATTTATCACACCTGGACACTGGTCCATGATGATGTGATCGACAAAGACAGCACCAGACGAGGCGGGCCAACGGTTCACACGGCATACGCTGATCGCGCGCGTCAAGACTTCGGTTGGACGGAGGCCGATGCCGAGCACTACGGCCGCACCATTGCTTTGCTGACCGGCGACGTGCAGCAAGCCTGGTCCTGGTCGCTGCTTTTTGAAGCGGGCCTCGAGGGAGGCGTGGCGGCCGATGTCGTCCTGGCGCTGGCGCAGGAACTGGCGAGCCATGTGACCCCGCTGCTGGTCGAAGGCGAAACGCTCGATGTTCAGTTTGTCGGCATGCGCAAACAGATCAGCGAGGCGGAGGTCGTTGATATGCTGTGGAAAAAAACCGGCGTACTCTATGAATTTGCCGGGCGCGCGGGGGCCGCGATCGCGCTCAACAGCGCAGACAGCGACATACCAGAGGCGCTGGCATTGGCGCGGTTTTGCAGCCTGTGCGGCACCGCGTTTCAGATTCAAGACGACATTCTGGGCCTGGTCGGCGATACAGAACAGTTGGGCAAACCGGTCGGTTCCGATATCCGCGAGGGCAAGTCTACGCTCTTGACGCTGAAAGCGCTGCAACTGGCCAATGAAGGGCAGCGGGCCCGGTTTCAATCTATTCTGGGAGACGCGGGAGCCAGCGCTGAGGCCATTGACGAGATTGCCCGACTTATGCGCGACCTGGGCGTGATCGAATACGCGCAGGACATCTCGCACAAGTATGTCGATGAAGCTTTGGCGCATTTGCGGCCGCTGCCGGATAGCGAGTATAAAGTCCTGCTGCGGAGTTGGGCCAATTACCTCATTCAGCGCGACTTCTGACAATTGGATTGAGCGTCGCCCGCAAAACCTGGCCGGAGCGGTGGGCGAGCCAAGGCTCGCCCCTACATTGACCTTGCAATTTATTGCATTATTTTAGGCTACGGCGTCTTTCGCGAATGAAGTAGATGGCTTTATGTTGCGACTCGTGATAGGTGCGCATGATCATATCGGCGACGATGCCGGTGCTGACGAACTGAACGCCAAGCACCATCAACAGGACAGAGAGCTGCAATAAGGGACGATCACCGATTTTGTTCTCCGTCAAGAGCTTGAAGACGGTCAAATAGAGACCAAGCAAGCTGCCTACCGCGCCTACCAGAATTCCGGCCGCGCCGAAGACATACAAGGGCCGGTTGAAATAGCTCAGCAGGAAGATCACCGCGATCAAGTCGAGTATCACTTTGAAGGTGCGGCTGAAGCCGTACTTGCTGCTGCCCCACTTGCGCGCCCGATCCTTGACCGGGATTTCCGCCACGCGCACCCCCATCTGGCTGGCGAGCGCCGGAATAAAGCGATGCAACTCGCCGTATAGCTGAACGCCCTTGGCGACATCAAAATGGTAGGCTTTTAATGTGCAGCCGTAGTCATGCAAGTGGATACCGGTGGCGCGCGAGATGAGCCGATTGGCGATCATGGAAGGGATGCGCCGCAAGAAGAGCGGCTCTTTGCGGTCTTGCCGCCAACCACTGACGATATCGTAACCCTGCGCGAATTTATCCAGAATGCGCTGAATATCGCGCGGATCGTTCTGCAAGTCGGCGTCGATGGTAATGACGACCTCGCCGCGGGCCGCGTCAAACCCGGCCGCCATGGCTGCCGTCTGCCCGAAGTTGCGACGAAAATGGATGATGTGCCAGCGCGCGTCCTTCGCTTGCAGGTCGTTTAACATGTCGTAAGTGCGGTCGCTGCTGCCGTCGTTGATCGCGATCACCTCGAAATCGCGTCCGATCTCCTCCAGGGCAGCGGTCAATTCTTGATACAGGCGGTCAATATTGCCTTCTTCGTTGTATACAGGTATGACTACCGAGACGCCAAGCTCGGGGCGGGTGATTACATCGGGCGCAATCGACATCGGGTTTCTCCAGCAGAACCAGTGGTTATTCTAGCATTCCGCCGGCGGGTATACCAGACAGGGCAGGGCAGAGCAATCGCATCACTCGAATAATCTATGTTCAAACAGAACATATTCACCACCGAGAACACCGAGAGCGCCGAGGAGCGCGTAGACACTGACCTTCGACACAGCCCGCCGACACAGCGGGTCGGTCGCCCCTGCGCGGTTTGTACGGCGCCAAGTAAGCAGAATTGCGTTTGTCTCATTTTCTAAGGTAATCCAAACATCCGTAGCTGTGAAACGCGGGCGACTCAGCGAGTCGCCCCTACCGCCGACTTTTATTTTGGCGTTGCGTGATTTTTGTTGGCGCTACCGAGGGGCGCGTGGGTCGCGTCGACACCGCCCTTCGACACTGACCGCCGACACAGCCCAGCGCATTTCGATTGGTCGCGGAATCTGCGACATGCGCGGTCTGGGCAAATCGTAGGTTGACCGTTGTTCTTGGCGTAGCGCGGGGGCGAGCAAAACTGTCGCTTATGCTCTATTCTGATAGAATGAACGAACAGTCGAGCCTGGGCCATGAAATGACGGACGACACGATCGAAGAACCCGAACGCAAGGAAGGCGGCGAGACGACCCTTGCCGGGCCGGCGCAAGCGCCGCCAAGAGAGGAAACGATGACGTCCAATCTGGAGCCGGTGCGCGACCAGGGCGACGTGCCATTCTCGTTGCCACACGTCTCCGAGCTCGAAGTGACGCCTCGCGATGCGCGCAAAGAAGCCGGCAAGCTGATCACCATGCCGGCCTTCGGCGGCATCAAACCCGATGAGCAGGCCGCGCCCACAATCGTTTCCGCGGCGAGCCAAGGACCGATTGACACAGTCCCGGCCCGGCGCCCTGATTCGCCCCCTTCGGCGCGTCGCTTTGGCGAAGGCGGGAATGCGATGCCGAAAACTTCGGAAGCCTATGCCAGAACCCAGCCGGCCAGCCCGCCCGGGGGGCTGCCAGTCAAGCGCAGCCGCCGGAAACGTATTTTCGGTTTGCCCTTGGGCTGCTTCTGGGCGCTCGCGGGGCTGTGCCTCACGTTTTGCGGTGGTCTGACGTTGCTGACGACCGTGGGCGCGATGATCGTTTTCCCGCAGGTCGAAGCGGAGTGGGCGGCGCGCATCGCCGAGGTTGACAGCTACCGCGGCTTTGAAAGCAGCTTCATCTACGATCGCTACGGCAACAATTTGTATGAAGCCTTCAGCGAGGGCAGACGGGTCCGCGTCAGTTATGACCGCATCCCGACTTCGCTAATTTTGGCGACTATCGCCATTGAAGACGACACGTTCTTTGAAAATATCGGCATTGACGTTGGGGCGACAGCCGTGGCCGCCTTGACCTATCTGGGCGCGTCGCCCGGCGAGGTCACGGCCGGCGGCAGCACCATCACGCAGCAATTGGTGCGCAATGTGCTGTTCGATTACGAAAAGCGCGCCAGGCGCAGCGTCGCCCGCAAGGCGGAAGAGATCGTGTTGGCGATCGTCCTGACCGGCGCCAAGAGCAAAGAAGACATCCTCGAGATGTACTTCAACGAGATCTATTACGGTAATTTGGCATACGGCGCGCAAACCGCCGCCCAGACCTTTTTTGGCAAGGATGTTCAGGAATTAACGCTGGGCGAAGCGGCGCTGCTGGCAGGCTTGCCGCAAGCGCCGGCGAGCCTCGACCCGCTCAATCCCGATCCGGCGGTGCAGGCGGCTGTTGACACGCGCTGGCGCCAGGTTCTGGGCGAAATGGTGGAAGAAGGCTTTATCTCTCAGCAGCAGGTGAAAGAGGTCTTGAATGAAGGTCTGTCCTTCGTGCCAGCCAACGTATCCTTGAACGCGCCTCACTTCACTGTCTATGCGCAGGGCGAGCTGGAACGCCTGATGACCGGCCTGGGTTATAGTCCGGAAGACATCACGCGCGGGGGCTTGCGCGTCTACACGACGCTCGATCAAAATGTCAATCAACTGGCGCAGCGAGCCGCGGCCAATCAAGTGGCACAGCTCTGGAACAAAAATGTCAGCAACGGCGCTGTGGTCGTCACCAAGCCGCAAACGGGCGAGATCATCGCCATGGTTGGCAGCATCGACTACCACAACGAGGCGATTGACGGCAGCGTCAACGTAACAACTGCTTTTCGGCAGCCGGGCAGCACCATCAAGCCCTTCACCTATTCGGCAGCGATTGAGCGCGGCATGTCGCCTGGCGATGTCTTATGGGATACGCGAACGGAGATATCGGTTCCCGGTCTGCCCTTGTACAGTCCGCGCAACTTCGATAACGCTTTTCATGGTCCCATGACCATGCGGGCTGCGCTGGCAAACAGTTACAACATCCCGGCGGTGCAAGCCCTGCGTTCGGTGGGCGTGGACTACCTGCTGGACTTGTTGCGCCGCTTTGGCATAAGCAGCTTAAGCGAAGACGCTTCACAATACGGCTTGTCCTTGACGCTTGGCGGCGGGGAAATCACGCTCATTGAGCTTACAAATGCCTTTGCCGTCTTCGCCAATCAAGGCGCCTATGTGCCGGTGACATCTATCTTGTGCGTCATCAACAGCGACGATGAGATACTCTATCAATATGAAGACAGTTGTCCGGGTGGGCGCATCATGGAAGCGACGGTCAACCGCAAGTCCCAGGGCGCCTTGGTACTTGATCCACGCATCGCACACCTGGTAACGGACATGCTAGGCGACAATCAAGCTCGTAGCGCAGCCATGGGCGCGTATAGTCCTTTGCGCACTGAGGGCATATTCTCTGCGGTCAAGACCGGCACCACCGACGATGTCAAGGACAACTGGACCGTCGGCTACACGCGCAATGTCGCTGTCGGTGTCTGGGTGGGCAATAACGACGGCAGGCCGATGGTAAATTCTTCGGGTTTGACAGGCGCCGCGCCTATTTGGAATGCAGTGCTCAGGGGAATCTACGGCAACCAGAAGCTGCTGGGCGCCTTCGCGACGGGAGGGCAATTGCTGCAGGACCAGCCGATCCCTCCAGCCGGTATCAGCCTGCGCCAGATCTGCGATGTGCGGCGCTTGACCGATCCCTCGACGCGCTGCCCGGCAACTGTCAACGAATGGTTTCTCGATGGACCCGCCGGGATTCCCGACGAAAATGGCTTCCTGCGCTATCCACAGGTGGCTGCACAGCGGACGCCGGTACCGGTGCAAGGCTCGGTACTTCACCGCGTGTCGCCGGGCATCTATCAGACTTTGGCCTTTCCCTTGCCGCCGCAAGTCGCGGCTGCCATACGCTTTCAAGTGGGTCCGGGCGAGAAGCAGCCCTTGCCGCCGAGTTATTGCCGCGTGCCCGTGCAAGACGCGCAGGAAGCGATTGCGGCCGGCGCGCAAAATCTATGGTTCATCGAAAGTCCATCGACATCCCCGGGCGATGTCGTCGAGGCGGAACGATACGCCCGCGAATCCAACCTGGCCTTGCTCCCGACCATTGAATGCCTGCCCAGCTTTTACAGGTCGCGCCCGATTGGCAACGTCGGGGCGGTTTTGCAGATTCAGCAGCCCGCCAACGGACAAAGCGTCAACCGCGCGCTGCCGATCATCGGCACGGCTCAGTTTAACGGCGGCCAGGGCGAGTATTATCATATGTATATTCGGGGCGGGCGTTTCGTCGATTGGACGCCATTGGGCCAGCGCCATCATCAGCCCGTGAGCAATGGACAGTTGGAGACGCTGCACGCCGATGCCCTGCAAGCGGGGTCGTATATCCTGCGGCTGGCCCTGATTCGCGGGGGGAATATCGTCCAGGTCGATGAAGTCATATTTGCGGTGGGATAGAGTGTGCTTGCGGAAAACGTGTTGAATTCATGTATAAGACTTGATAGGTATTAGCGAAAAATGCGTGATTGTCAGCCCCCATCCCCCAGCCCCTTCCCCCAAAATGAGGGAAGGGGAGCGTCGCTGTGTGCGAAATGGAACGTAAATTGTGATATTGCCTCATTTCTGCGAGGTATCACGCAGGATATTTCCGCATTTTCGCGCCACTTCTACAATACCAATCAAGCCTTATAGGCTTGTGAGTTATGGGATGGATGAAAGCAGCCAAGATCTAAGCGCGCCGGCGTCGCTCTTGTCGCTGGAATCCCTGCGGCAGGCGCGGGATATGCCCTGGAAAGCGAGCAACGAGATCCGTCGCTGGCTGATGACGCCAATGGCATGGTGGAGGCTGCGCGGGCTGAGCATAGGCGCAGGTTGGCGCTGCTATGGATTGCCGATAATCCAGCGGCACCGCCAAAGCGAGATTTGCGTCGGTCGTCGGCTGGAGCTTCGTTCGAGCGCGGCCAGCAACCCGCTGGGTCCCAATCGTCCCGTGATCATCAGCACCAGAAGGTCCGGCGCCAGCATTAGGATAGGCGACGACTTCGGCATGACCGGCGGTTCCCTGGTTTGTGATCAGCGGATCAGCATCGGTGATCGGGTTTGGGTTGGCGCAAACGCGATTATCACCGATAGCGATTTCCACCCCCTCGATCCCGAGAAGCGACGAAGCCATCCCCTGGCTGCAAATACGGCGCCCGTCACGATTGAAGACGACGTCTTTATCGGCATGAGCGCGCTCATTTTGAAAGGCGTGACTATCGGAGCGGGATCGGTGGTCGCCGCCGGTTGCGTCGTCGTCCGCGATGTGCCGCCCGGGAGCGTGGTCGCCGGCAACCCGGCGCGGGTCGTCCGCGAAGTATAGTCTTTCCCCATTAGATCATTGATAAACAATCTCATAAGACAGTGCGATGGAATCGCCCAGCATAATGATATCGCCGTCGTTGAGCGGGGAGGGACCGCCAATCCTTTTGCCCGCGATGCGCAGGCCGTTGGTGCTGTCCAGGTCCTCGATGTGATAATTTGCATCTCGCCGCAATAGCCGCAGGTGATAGCGGCTGACCTGCGGATCTCCAATCACGATGTCATTGGCGCTGTCGCGGCCCAATGTGACTATCTCCTTTTCCAGTCGAAACATGGCATTCTCGATGGGTCCGCTTCTGATTACGATCCAAAAGCCGGGCTCCTCGGGCATGACGCTTTTGTCAACATCCGGCAGGGGTTGCCGAGCAGGCGGGCCCGCGGTCGGCCGCGCGCGAGCTCCGTCGACAGTCCTGCGGAACTCCCCAATAAAGTGATCCCAAAAATGGTTTTCGTCGGAAAAACTACGAACGTCGAAGCGTTGGACATTAAAGAGACTCGGGTGCAAAAGCACATCGTCGTAGATGATGGCGAAGACCGGTATATTGCCGCCCAGGGCATAGGCGAATTCGTAAGTCAAGAGTATTGAGTCAGCCGCTTCGTCGGTCAGCAGGATGATGAGCGCGTCGGCATGCCGAATCGCGGCATCCATTTCGACGTGCCAGGCTTGCCCGGCAACCGGGCTGCGGTCAATCCAGGGCCGATATCCTTGCGCGCGCAAGATGCGGCGCAACTCCTCGGCGCGAGCCCGCGCCGAGGGATCGTAAGACAGGTAAACATTCTTCATTGAGCTTCCTCGGCGGCCCGTCCGCAGCGGTGAAGTTTCCTAGCAATCCTTGCCGGACAGGTATTGTCAGTTGCGAAATTAGAGATTCCCGGGCGATCTGGCAGGTCTCCCCTAGCCAAATGTTCGTATTTTGGGTTAATGATCTCATGTCTAAAACTGAAAAATGTATTTCAGCCGAAAAGGATAAACTAGCCCGATTCTCTCTCTAGTTGATTATCACGTTCAGCGAGTTTTATGGCAAGTTTGGGAGGGGCTAAGAAAGGCCCGTCTGGACCCGCCGGCGACTTCTGTTTGCCGCTCATGTGTCATACAATAGAATTAGAGGAGTATGGTCGCAAATCATGGGGGACGTATGGCGAATTGGGTTGAAGTGCTAAAGGCCGATCAACTTGAAGAAAGCAAGGGCACCACGGTGTTTGTCAACGAGCGCGATATCGCGCTGTACAAGTATCTGGGCGATTTCTATGCTTTGGACAATCGCTGCATTCATCGGGATGGCCAACTTGGCGACGGCTACATGGAGGGACCCAATGTATTCTGTCCATTGCACAAATGGGATTACGACGTGCGGACCGGCGTCAGCCGCTATACCGAAGACGAAACGGTGCCGGTTTATCCAGCGCGCCAGGTAAACGGGAGGGTGGAAATCGACGCCGATGCCGTACCCCCCAAACCGCGCTACGAAGGAGAGTATTTGGGTTTATGGGCGAGGCGGAACGATCCGCTGGAAACCGAGATGCACGATATCCACAGCTACTCGCGCGGGCGGCGGGCCTTTGTCGAGGGCATGGGCAGCGAAAAACGTGATTATGCCAGCTTAGGCGACCTGTATTTTTTGCCGGGTCAACTGGCTGTACTGCCCTTGCTCGACGATGTGCCAATCAGCACGGAAACGGTGATAGCCGCCAAACGGAAGCAGCCTTTGAAGTTGCGAGCGCCGATATTCGTCAGTCATATGAGCTACGGCGCCTTGAGCAAGGAGGCCAAGCTGGCGCTGGCGAAGGGCGCGGCCGAATTTGGCACTTTGATGTGTTCGGGGGAGGGCGGCATGTTGCCGGAGGCGCGGGCGGCTGCGGGACAATACATATTCGAGATGGCTTCGGGCTATTTCGGTTGGAACGAGGAGAACATCGCCAAGGCGGACGGCATCGAGATCAAGATGGGCCAGAGCGCCAAAGCCGGCCTGGGCGGATTGCTGCCCGGCCACAAGGTTACGGCGGATATCGCGGCGCTGCGCGGCCTGCGGGAAGGGCAAGAAGCGCGCAGCCCGTCGCGTTTCGCCGATATCCATAATGTGGCGGATATGCAAGAGCGCATAGCCTGGATCCGCTCCATCAAACCCGATATGCCCGTTGGCATCAAGTTGGCGGCCAGCCGAATCGAGGCTGATTTGGCAGAGGCGGTGAAACTGGATATAGATTGGATCACGCTTGATGGCCGCGCCGGCGGCACGGGCGCGGCGGCAAAGCATATCATGGACAACATCTGTGTGCCGACGGTTTTCGCCATCCCGCGGGCGCGCCGTTGGCTGGATGACAATGGACACAGGGACATCAGTCTGATCGCAACCGGTGGTTTGCGCACCAGCGCCGATGTGGCTAAGGCGCTGGCCTTGGGCGCGGACGCGGTTGCATTGGCAACCGCAGCGATGATCGCCATCGGCTGCAAGCAGTATCGGGCTTGCAGCAGCGACAGTTGCCCGGTAGGCATCGCCACACAAAAGATGAATTTGCGAGCGCGCTTCGATGTGGAGACGTCCAAGCAGCGCCTCGTGAACTTCTTCGAGGCGATGACGGAGCAGATGAGCCAGTTCGCGCGCATGTGCGGCAAGCGCAGCGTCCATGATTTGAGCTACGAAGACCTGGCGACGACAAGTCATGAAATCAGTCTTCATACGCCTGTGCAGCATGTATGACATGTTACTTAGTTGAGATGAGGTGAAATTTATGTTATGATCGCGTTCATGCCGTGTCATGGTACTCATGTGGACTGGAGCCGAAACGGATGAACCTTTATGAAAGAAGAATCGAGAAATGGATCGTTAATTCCGTCATTATTCCGCTATCGCCGATTCTAGCTGCCCTTGGTTTTGCGATTCTGCAAGGCACGGATCTTGACTATCAAGAGATTTTGGGAAGAACTGAAATATATATGGTGTCCGTAATCATGTTGGCGTCAACTAAACGCGACTTGTCCAATGCCCAAATGGGGGCAAAGAGGTTTACCGTCACAGGAAGACTCGTGGAATGGCTCACGCCGACTCTTATCGTGATCTGTATGATATATGGCGTGATCTTCTTCAACGCGAATATTAATAGCGTGCAGATTTCGCAGACGGCCACCGCCAATCTCGGTGTCATGCTCGCCACATTTGTTTTTGGGATGTGCGCATTGATTCAACGTAGTATTCGTCGGCAGATGGCAATTGAGGCCAAAGGAATACCATCATGACCTCTGATATGTTGATTCCCTATTTGTTTGTCATGTTTGTCATCATTGTAGGGTCGATAATGTATACGAATCGCCCGGCGCGAAAGATCGACGCGCCTGATGACGGCAAACAATCGGCGAGCGCTGCGGACCGCGCGTCGCCTTGAGCCATTGCAAACGGCGCTCGTTTCCGAGTCAAATATCTCGGGAACTTATCTCTGCACTTGCTGTGTGAAGCCCTTATACACCGCAACCGTCCCGGACACCATGCGATCGACGCTGAAGCGGTCTTCCAAGCGAGCCGCGCCCAGCAATCCCATATGCTGGCGCAAGGCATGGTCTTCCAATAGCCGTGTCATGGCCGCTGCCAGAGCATCGACATCGCGCGCCTCGACAAGCAGCCCGGTCTCGCCATGAACCACGATTTCGGGAATGGCGCTGACGCGATTCGCGATCACGGGCACGCGCCTCGACATTGCCTCCAACAGGACCAATCCAAATCCCTCCCACAGGCTGGGCATCAGCAGCACATCAAAGGCGCCGATCAACCTGGCGGCATCGCCGCGCCATCCAAGCCAATGAACGTTGGCGTCGATGCCGAGTTCCCGGGCGAGCGCTTCGAGTTGAGGACGCAGGTCGCCGTCGCCGGCTATGATCAGGTTCGCGGTCGGGAATCGGTCCCGGATTTGCTGAAGCGCACGCAAGGCGTAAGGAACGCCTTTCTGTTCAACGATTCGGCAAACCATACCGAGCAGCAGGGCGTCAGAATCCAGGCGCAGCTCAACAGACAAGTTTTGGCGGGCGGCGCGGAGTTCTTCATCGGCAACCCATTTGTGCTCCAGGCCATAGTGGACCACAGCGATCTTTTCGCCTGGCGCGTCTTCGACCTCGATCATGAAATCCTTGATCGCGGCGGAAATGGCGATGCCGCCGTTGGTAAGGCGCCACATCATCGGGCTAATGCGCTGCCATATTGGGTGGAAACGGAATTGATCATCGTTGTGACGGCTGCTGATGACGGCGCCGACGCCCGCAAGCTTTGCGGCGAACAAGCCGTAAAGGTCGGCATGGATCAAATGCGTGTGTACGATGTCCGGCTTGATCTCGCGCAAGGCGCGTCGAATCTTGAATATCAGGGTCAGATCATAGTCGCGATGGATTGTCAACCGGCGCAGGGGGATGCCGCGTTCTTTCGCCGCGCTGACCATGTCCGCCATGGGTTTGTCAGCTTCGACCAGGATGAGCAAATGAGCGTCGACATCATGCCGGCGCAAGGCGCTCAACAGAACCAGCAGATGGCGTTCGGCGCCACTGATTCGCGTAACTTTTATGAGGTGCGCGACGCGCATGAGACGCTCCGATGGCAGGCGCTGGCGCGGCAACTGTAGCAGACGGCGTGGTCAACGGCTAGTTTTAAGTCAGCTCAAGATAGCGCCAGCGCGTTTTTTCTACCCCATCCCCGGCCCTTCCCCATTGCAATGGGGAAGGGTGACTCGTTGTTGAAAATGGTACATTTTATGCGAGCTTTCACGAATTAGTGGACAAAATATCGTTTTCGGCGGGTCGCGTAGGTCGCGTAGGTCGCGTAGACACTGACCGCAGACACTGACCGCAGACACTGAC
Organism: Chloroflexota bacterium; assembly: GCA_011525385.1. GTDB lineage: Bacteria > Chloroflexota > Anaerolineae > Aggregatilineales > Phototrophicaceae > UBA6055. Next base: position 14,169 of record WTGF01000037.1, read on the forward strand.
CGGCAACACCGAGAAAAGCAAGTAAAATCAATACACTTGTCTTATTTCAGGCAGGCTTTTGAGCGACAGATGTCGTTTCTTTGGCGACTTTGCCATATACAGGTGGCAGATTTAGAGGAAAAGTCGTCAAAAGACTCTGAACTGTTTACGTAAACCGCGTCGCTCAAGCAACGGGACGGCATACTATTTTGCGTGAGCGCGGCAGACCTTTTCGCTGCCGCCGAGGGGCTCTGTGTCCTCAGCAGGACCAAGTAAGTCGTGCAACTCCAAAATAACAGGCGGTGGCAGGGACGACCCGCACAACCTGGTCGGAGCGGTGGGCGAGCCAAGGCTCGTCCCTACATTCAGCTCGCAATTTGTTGCATTATTTTCTTGGAATTACTTCTGTGTCCTCTTTTTTAATAAACCGCGATCTGCGGTAGCCGAGCAGGTTTATTATTTTGTGTGAGCGCGGTAGCCAAATTTCGTTGCCGCCGAGCGGCTGTGGTTAGATTTTGGTTGGATTTCTTGTCGATTCTGCGAATGCACGATGTGATGCGAATGCTCTGGCAGTTCAAGGCAGGGGAATTTCCTGCGATAGAGGACCTGTCAGCCCTCGCGCATCTTTGGCTGCGATAGCGATGCCGCTGTAATCGGTGAAACCGTCCCATACCAGGCTGGTTTCGCTATGCACAATCTGTCGCTGGTAGAAAAGCCCACCCGGGCGGCGCAAGGCGATAATGTATCCTGCTGCTTCGGCCACCGGTTCCCAAACCAATTCGGTCTGGCCTCCGCCCCTTCGCAAGACGATGTTTTTCGGCGGACGCGGACCGTCGGCAAGGGCGGTCAGGACGGCAAGGATGGCCTTGGTGGCGTCCCGGAGGTAACCGGCTTCGATATATTCGATCGTGTCTGTGGGATCTCCGTTGAGTTTCTCTTCGTAGGCGTTGATGAGGCGAACCGCCGGATAATCCAACTCGCTGAAAGAAAAGTGATCGCCATAGCGGTTTTCGCGGTCGATCGCGTCCTGCACGACCAAGTCCAGGTTGATACCGTAATTGAAGCCGATGAAATTAACCATACGCGCCAGGCGGCGGGAAAGGGAACTTTCGTTGGGTCCGGCGGAAAAGACGCGCAATTCGCGGTCGTTAACCAGCCCGTTTCGATCGTGCACATTGCCGATGGTATCAACATTGATCATGCCTATTAGGTCGGTTTGATCCTCGCGAATCCAGGAGGCGAAGGCTTTGCTGCCTTGCCTGCCAACCTCCTCGGCGGAAAAAAGGACAAACATGATGGTGGCTTTGTAGCGGGTCTGGCTCATGATGCGCGCCAATTCCAGCACGGCCGCGACGCCCGATCCGTTGTCGTTCGCGCCGGGCGCATAGACATCAATGGAGTCGAGCGGACGGCCGATGCTATCGTAGTGAGCGCCGACCAAAACCGTGCCAGCCCCGACTTCTGTACCTTGGATGACGGCGACAAGGTTGAACTGTGATCGCCGCTCGCCGTCCGGCGTGACCGATTCAAATGGCAGGTCAAATGTGTATAGATTGCCGCTGGATGCCTGGCGATAGGTCTCGAACTGACCGGTAATATAGGACCTTGCCGCGCCGATGCCCCGGTTGGTTGAAGCTTGGGCCGAGTTAACATGCCTGGTATAGAAATCTTGCAGGGTGCGGATATGCGTCATCAGGCGGTCGGATTCCACTTGATCCAGGATGCGATAGATTTCTATATCGGAGGGCGCGTCCGGCGTGGCGCCTATGTCTCTTACGCGCGCTGGCCCTGCGGCTACATATCCCAGCGTGGGCGGCGGGGTCCGCGTTGAAAGAGGCGCCAGCGTAGGCGGCGCGTTCGCGCCGGTACCAAGGTTGCAGGCGACCAGGAGCAGCAAGAAGCCGCCCAAAATGGCGATGGTGTTACGATGCCTATCCATGAGGGTGATTTTAGCATAGTTCGCTTATTGCGAAGTCGCCGTAGACGAAGCGTCCGAGAACAGTATGATTGCCAGGCGCATCGATGAGATTCGCTGGCGAGGGGGTAATTTTTTATAGACCGCGTCCCTCATGCGACGAGAAGGCTTTTGCTTTGTGTGAGCGCGACATGTCTTTGCGCGATTCGCCGATTACGCGCCCAGCGGGTCTGATGTCGACGGGGACAACGGTCTTTTGTTTAGAGGTTTAATGTCGTTCACGGAGCCATCGGAGGAGCGGGGAACATGGACATATTGATCATCGGCGGGACTATATTCCTGGGGCGCGCTTTGGTCGAGGCGGCGGTCGCTCAAGGGCACAGGGTTACCTTGTTCAATCGTGGACGAAGCAACCCGGCTGCCTTCCCCGAGCTTGAAACCATCATTGGCGATCGTGAAACGGATCTGGAGCAACTAAAGGGCCGTCGCTGGGATGCCGTCATTGATACCTGCGGATATGCGCCGCGCTTGGTCGAGGTGTCAACAGAGGCGCTGAAGGGCGTCGTCGAACACTATACCTTTATTTCCACGCTTTCTGTTTACCCACCTCAAGGCGCCTCGAAGCGCGACGAAGCGTCCGAACTTCTTCCCTACGACGATGAAATGCCCGAAGAGGTAAGCAATGCCAGCTACGGACCGTTGAAGGTCGGCTGCGAGCGTGTCGTGCAACGGGCATACCCCGAGAGCGCGTTGATCATACGGGCGGGTCTCATTGTTGGACCTCATGACCCGACAAACCGCTTCACTTATTGGGTCACGCGGGCCGCCAAAGGAGGCGATGCCATCGCGCCGCCAGTCGACCAACCGTTGCAGTTTGTCGATGCGCGGGATATGGCAGAATTCACCCTGCGGCAGACCGAATCAATGACAAACGAGATCTACAATGTGACGGGTCCCGAGCGCCGTTTAGCATTTGGAGAATTTCTCGCCTGTGCAAAGGAGGCGCTGGGCAGCGATGTCCGGTTTCGACACGTGAGCGACGCATTTCTCCAGGATCAGGAAGTAGGGGAGTTCATGGAGCTGCCGCTATGGGTCAATCAAGAGTTGGCCGAAAGCTTCATGACCTTTGATTGCGCAAGGGCCTTGCGCGCTGGCTTGCGCTTCCGTCATCTGGAAACGACTATAATCGATACCTACGAATGGTCGAAGTCGGTGCCGGACGATATCACAAAGCCGGCGGATCTTGCCCCCGGCAAAGAGCAAAAGTTACTTGCCGCGATCGGGAGTTAGGCGATGCCGGCGTCTTCGATTACTTGGCAAATGCGAAAATCGGGAGATTCCATCTCAATGAATGATGGCATCTTCAGCTTTCGCCAAAGATCGTAACTGTCTATGGCGTTGTATTGCGCGGCAAACAATACAGCTACCGTGCCATGCGCAATGACCACGATGTTTTCTGTAGGGTCTGCAATTTCGAACAGTGACAAGATTCCGCGTTGGAAGCGTTGTTTGGCTTGATTCGCAGTTTCATCGCCGAAGGCGAGTTCATCCGGCGCTTCAAAGAGCCGCCTGATACGCGCGTCAAATGACGCGACCGAACCATAGGGGGCGTTTGTTCGGCGACTGTGCTCGGCAAGCAGTGGGCTTTCAATTACAGGGATATTATCCAGCTCCGCGGCGACAGATCTGGCTGTTTGCAGGGCTTTGGGCATGGAACTGGAGAACAGTCGGCGAGGCCGATACCTGGCAAGGCGCTTCGCCAAGGGCTTGCAACGTTCATAGCCTTCCGGGGTTAGTTCCCAGTCTTGCGCCGGCTGCGCGGGATTATGGTTGCTGTTGCTGTGCTTAACCAGGACCAGTTTTGCCATATGCGAAAACGAAGTTATGTCTCGCGCTTCGTCCAGCCCGGGCATTGGCGGGAGTAGCGGTCGACTCCGGTCAATCGAGATAATCGCGCAATTTGCGACTGCGGCGCGGGTGACGCAGCCGGCGCAAGGCTCGGCCCTCAATCTGGCGAATGCGTTCGCGGGTCAAGCCGAATTTCTGGCCGACCTCCTCCAGCGTATAGCTATGCCCATTCTGCAAGCCAAAACGGAGGCGCAGGATACGCGCCTCGCGCGGGGACAATGTATTGAGCAACTCGTCGATTTTCTCTTTGAGCAGCTTGTTATAGGCGCTATCCGATGGGGTTGGTTCGCGGTCGTTTTCGATGAAGTTGCCCAGTTCGCTATCGTCGTCCTTGCCCACCGGGTGCTCCAGGCTGAGCGGCTGCCAGGAGACCTTGAGCATCCATTGCACTTTGCGCGGCTCGCAGTCCATGATTTCGGCGATTTCTTCGACGGTTGGCTTGCAGCCGCGCTGTTGTTCCAGGTCGCGCGCGACACGGTATAGCTGGCGAATGCGATCGGTCATATGGACCGGAACACGGATGGTACGGCCCTGATCGGCGATGGCGCGGGTAATTGTTTGTCGGATCCACCAAGTGGCATAGGTGCTGAAACGATAGCCGCGGTGATAGTCAAATTTTTCCACGGCCTTCATCAGGCCCAGGTTGCCTTCTTGAATCAAGTCCAGAAAGGGAACGCCACGCGACATATACTTCTTGGCGATCGATACCACCAGGCGCGTATTGGCTTTGATCAAATGTTCGCGCGCATTCAGGCCATCCTGGACCAGGAATTTCCATTCGGCGCTGCGGATATGATCGGGGCTGTGCGAAAGCTGGGCCTCGGCACTGCGGCCGGCCTCCAAACGCATGGCAAGTTGAACTTCTTCTTCAATGGTGAGGAGAGGCACACGCGCCATCTCCTTGAGGTAGAGGCCGACTGTATCATTAGACGCTATTTCGCCCAGGTCGTGGTCGTCTTCGTCCTCTACCAGATCAGCGTCGTCTTCATAAGCTTCGGCGAAGGCGTCAATGTCTTCGTCGAAGAAAAGCTCAAAATCGTCCTTTTGACCCTTATCTTCATCAAGATAAGTAATCAGATCAATATCAGGTTCATACCTGTTATCAAAATCACTCACGATCTCCCCCCAAACATGGTGGCGAGCGCGATCAGAAATTCGCTCTCGCGGTTGCTACAGGTTTATCCTTTTTCGTCCAACAACTGCTTCAAGATCGACAGCCGCGGATCGTAGGCCGCGTAACTCCCCAAGTCTTGACTATCGTCTATCGCAGTATCGGACTCATAGTTCAGATTAACACCACTCTCGGCACTCAATCCGCGACAGTTGTCGCGGCAAACGGCGCGATAGCTTTCTTCGATGATAACTTCTTCTCGTAACAAAAGTCCAAGATCAATTTCACCGTTGCTATCTACACTAAAGACGCATTTGTTCGGATCGGGCGGCGCCGCAAACAACTCTGCCAGCGGAACCGTAAACTCATGTACGTAGTCTTCCAGGCATCGGTCACATTCCCGCAGGTGATGCACTCGCAATGTACCCTGAACCAGGATACCCTCTTTGGTACGCGTCAAGGTCAGGTTGCCCGAGAGTGATTCCAGATACAGGTCTCGATCGACGTGCAGCCGCTGTGGAATGTGAATCGGAATCGCTTTTGAGTTGCCCGGTCCTTCCGATAATAGAAACCCTACTTGTAGCTTGAGAAGTCGCTTGTTAAGATAACCGCTGCTATTCGTGCTCACCCGCGATACTCCTCGTAGCAGCGCCGCTTTGAAAGTTGTATTATGTACGCCTAATTCAAGCCTTTAGCATTATATGCAACGATTGTATACAATGTCAAGCAGATGGGACTGAAATGAACGAAAAACAAACTTATAGGCCTTTAGCGCAAATTATTTGAGACAGAGACCCAACTGTTTTCCGGATAAAGGTATAATCCAGGCGCGGCAGCACACTTAGAATATTGAGTGCTTCAAGTTACAAAGCGATGTCAGGCACCCTAGTATTTGTATCCGAGCGGCGATTGTTTTCGTCGCTAGTCTTGGCACTTTCATCTTACCAAATAATTGAGATCACATGTAATCAGGGTTTCATGAACACATTGATTGAAACCCGCGCCGCTATGATCGTGATCGACGGCGAGCACTCGCTTTGGCGGGACTTTGTCATCGCGCCAAATTCCAGCGCGGCGACGCGGCGCATCCCAATCTTATTGGTGTGCGACAGTGAAAACCGACGCGCCGAGGCGACGCTGGCCGGGGCCGACTTGACCGCAAGCTGGAGCGAGTTTGAGCGGAACTGCTCCAAACTGGTGAATGACTTCGCGCGCATTCCCGACCTGAAGATGCTGGATCAACTGGCTTGTGAATGTCGGGAGAGCTTGCCTCCGCTGGCGGTGGAAGGCCTGCAAGAATTCAACCAGGGCAACTATTACCGTCAGCACGACTTGTTCGAGGAGCAATGGGTGAATGCAACTGGACCCGTTCGCGACCTGTATCGCGCGATATTGCAAGTCGGCGTCGCTTATTATCAGATCGAAAAGGACAATTATCGCGGCGCGCTAAAAATGCTGCAGCGCAGTGTACAATGGTTGCATATCATGCCCGATACTTGCCAGGGAATTGACGTAGAGCAATTGCGGCGCGATTCCTACGCCGTCCGCGCCGAGTTGGAAGGTTTGGGTCCGGATCGACTGGCCGAATTTGACAGAAGCCTGCTCAAACCCGTCATCTGGAAAGCGTCCTAGGGCTTCTCCGTCAATGAATTAGCGCGTCTCGTTAGAGCGGCTTTACCTGGCTTCCGCCAATACATAGCGCGCGAACCAGTCCAGCATGGCGTCGTTATGCGCTCTGCGGAGGTTGATCGCGCCATAAATAGACGCGCCATGGGAACCGCCCGGTTGCCGCAACATTTCGACAATACATCCGTTGGCTTTGAGCACGGTATAAAACTGTTCGGACTGTTCGGCCGGGCAGCGCCAATCCAACTCGCTTTGTACCAGCAAAGTCGGCGTCACACAGTTGTGCGCATAGCTTATGGGCGAGCATTTGTGATAGACTTCCGGAACTTCGTGAGGATGCCCACCCATCTGCTCGACGCCAAAATAGATGCCAATGTCGCTGGTACCGTAGAAACTGCGCCAATTCGTGACAGGATTTTGCGGAATCGCGGCTTTGAAGCGGTCGGTCTGCCCGACGATCCAGCAGGACAGGTTCCCGCCGCCGGAGGTCCCGCAGACGCCAAGCCGGTCGGCATCGGCCAGACCCAAGTTTATGGCGTGATCGACGCCAGTCATCAGATCCTGATAATCGAGATTGCCCCAATCGCCTTTGATAGCGGTGGAAAAGCCGTCCCCATAACCGGTCGAGGCGCGATGGTTGAGGAAGAGCACGCCATAGCCAGCGCCCGCCAGCATCTGAAAATCGAAGTGAAACCCATAGCCATAGGCGGCGTGCGGACCGCCGTGAATATACAGAATCGTCGGATAGGGCGCTTCTCCGCTCGCCGGCTTCATATACCAGCCTTCAACTTCGACACCATCTACGCTTTCCCAAAGCAGGCGCTCGGCGGAAGGCAGATCAAGGGTCGAAAGATGATCGTCGTTCAAGCCGCTGAGTTGCCGATGAGTGCCAGCGGTCATTTTGGCGAGGTGCAGATCGGGAGGCGCGTTGAGCGAGGTGCTGGCATAAAGCAGTTGATCTCCGCGCAGGTCCAGGGGAAAGACGGCGCGCTCGCCCTGGGTGAGCGCTTGGCAAGATTCCTCACCGCTCAAGGCGATGCGATAAATGTGGTTGACACCGCCCTCTTGCACCGTAGTAATAGCCGTTTCGCCGTCGTCCGAGATCGCGGTATTCCATTCGCTCAATCCGGCAATGGGCATATCCAGCGACAAGCGGCCGCCGACGCCGATCGGCCAAGCGCTCGTCCGGTTATCCAGGTCGCCGGTCGCGATATCAAGGGCATAGAGGTCCGATTTACTGCCGATCGGCTTGCCGTCATTGGGTCGACCGACAAATACGATTCGCAGCCCGTCGGGCGTGAAGTTCGCGCCCTCAATAGATGCCCATCCCCCGAGAATCGTCTTTCGAACCCCGCCCAGGTCCACCGTCATCAGATCGGGCGTCATGGCGCGGGCGGCGTCGGCACGCATGGTGGCGTCGTACATGATCTCGTTTCCCCCGGGCGACCAGCGAGGGTTGACGTTGTTGCTTCGGTCGTCGGTCAATTGACGCGTTTCGCCGCTCGCGAGCTCAAGCACATAGAGGTCCTGAACTGTTTGATCGAGATAGCCGATGGCGTCGAAGCGATAAACGGTGCGGTCGACGCGATAAGGCTCTTTGCCCAGGTCGAGAGGCTCGTCGGCGGGGACTGCGCTGAAGGCAATCCTGCGGCCATCGGGGGACCAGGCGAATCCGCCGCCGATTCCCCGTGCAGCTTCGGTCAATTGACGCGCCTCGCCGCCATCAACCGGAAGCAGATATAGCTGCCGTACCCCAGCGCGGTCGGAGACGAATGCGATTGACCCGCCGTCGGGCGACCATTGCGGATTGCTGTCTTTGGCCAGACCGTTTGTTAGCTGTTTGGTCGATCCGCGCTCGAGGTCGAGCAGGTATATCGTCACGTACTCTTTGTCGTCCTCGGCGTTGATTTGGGAAACGGCGTAGACGACTTGAGAGGCATCGGGTGACAGTTTGCCACCGTTGAGAAAGCGCAGATTAAACAGATCTTCCGGTTGGATGGCGCGTTTGTCGGGCATATTGACCTCGGGGTATTGGATTAGACGGACGGATTAAGCTGTGCCAATTGTAACAGCTTTATCGGGGCGGAGCGCGATTTGCTGCGCAGTCAAAGCAGCATTCGTGTATTTGCATCCATAGCGCGAAGGCGATATTCGACTGCTGTTATCCGAGACGAGTTTTTCGAGTCGGCCGTCGCGCTGACGATAAGCAGAAACTGCTGTATGATAGCCATGGCGGACGCAGCGGCAAAGGAAAGCAATATGACCCGGAGACCCGACTCCAAGACCCTATCGCAACAACGCTACACTCAATATGCTGATGGTTACGTCACCAGCGAGACCCACGCCAGGGGCTCCGACCTGGATCGTCTTCTGGCAATCGCGGAGCCGCAATCACACTGGTGCATGCTCGATGTCGCCACTGGCGGCGGGCATACGGCGCTCAAGTTCGCGCCGCATGTGGGGCATGTGATCGCCAGCGACTTGACCCCGCGCATGTTGGAAAAAGCGGAAGAGTTTATCGTGAAGGAGCGGGGCGCAGGCAATGTTTCTTTTCGGCAGGCTGATGCCGAGAACTTGCCTTTCGAAGATGCGCAATTCGACCTGGTGACTTGCCGCATTGCCCCCCATCACTTCCCCAATGCGCAAGCCTTTGTGCGCGAGTGCGCCCGCGTCCTGAAACAGGGCGGCCTGCTGCTGCTTCAGGATCAGTTGCTGCCGGATGATCAAGAGGCGGCGCGTTTCGTTGATGACTTCGAGCGACTGCGCGATCCCAGCCACCATCGCGCCTTCAACACAGCTGAATGGCGCGCGATGTTTGCCGGGGCCGGAATCGCCCTTGAGCACAGCGAAGAATATATCAAGCGCCATGACTTTCTCGATTGGGCGAGGCGGCAAGGCAATGACGAGGAAACCATCGCGGAGTTGATCCGGATGTTGCGCGAGGCAGCGCCGATCGCGCGAGACTGGATGGACCCACGCCATTGGGGGAGGGAGTCAGCAACCTTCGTCAATCGCCATATCCTGATGCGCGGCCGCGCGAATTGAGCGGGGCGTCCGGTGCCGAATCTGTTGGCGGCTACGGGAATCTTCCATCCTGAGCCGGGCGGGCCGTCCACCTACCTGCGGCAAATCTTGCCGGCGCTGCAAGAGCGCGGCTGGGGCGTCCGAGTTGTCAGTTATGGCGAAAGCAGCGCGACTGAGTATCCCTATCTCGTCAGGCGGGTCGAGCGCAAAATATATCCGCTCCGCCTGGCCAAATACGGCTCCGAGATACGAAAACATGCGGATTGGGCGGATCTGGTTTACGCGCATTCTATCGATCTGCCGCTGTGGGGTGTGGGCGCGCCTCGTGTCCTCAAAGTAGTTGGCGATCAGGCTTGGGAGCGTTGCGTGCGCAAGCATTGGATTCCGCCCGACCTGAACATTGATCAATTCCAAAATTACCGTGGCGGCTGGCGCGCCCGCTGGCAGCAGGCTTCTCGCTCGCGCCAGGCAATGTCTATGGACGCCGTGATCGCGCCAAGCCTTTACCTCCGTCGGATGGTACAGAATTGGGGTATCGCGGGAGACAAACTTCACCTCATCTATAATGCGCTGCCGCAACTGGAAGCCCCAAGTATGGATCGCGCCGGGCTACGCGCTGAATTGGGCTGGCATAATCGCCCGACCCTGCTTTCGGCGGCGCGCTTGCAGCCTTGGAAGGGGATCGATCATCTGATTACTGTTCTATCCGATTTGCCTGATCTGCAATTGGTCGTGGTCGGTGAGGGTCCGGATTTGCCCAGGCTGCAAACTATGGCCGCAGCGTTTGGCGACCGCGTACGTTTTCTGGGCTACCTGCCGCAAGCGGAAGTGCGCAAACTGATGGCGGCGGCCGATGGTCTTGCCCTCTATAGCGGCTATGAAGGCCTGTCTCATACGCTGTTGGAGTGTTTGCAATTGGGCACGCCCGTCTTGGCCAGCGACAAGGGCGGCAATCCGGAACTCGTGCAAGATGGCGGCAACGGCGTTCTGGTGCCGCATGTGGATCTTGAGGCGCTTCGGCAGGGCATTAAACGGCTGTTGGAGCGACGCGATCAGTTTGCGGCCAATACCTTGGCCGGCATGGAACGCTTCAGTTTTGAAAACATGGTGGAGGAAACGGACAGGCTGCTCAGATCATTATTACGATGAAGTCGCTCAACGCTTGATGAAGCGATAGCCAACACCGCGGGAGGTGAGGATGTATTCGGGCTGCTGCGGGTTTGTCTCCAACTTCTGCCGCAGGTAATGGATATAAAGTTTGAGGCTGTCAATGGCGTCGCCGTATTCTTCGCCCCAGGCTTCGGTGACCAATTCATTGCGGGTGACCACGCGGCCCGCGTTGCGAACCAGCACTGCCAGCAGATTGAATTCCTTGGGAGTCAGATGTTTGTGCGTGTTCTTGACCCAGACTTCGCGGTTCATAAAGTTGATGCGGAATTCTCCTCGGTTGAAGACAAGTTCTTCGCTCATGTTGGGCCTGGGGGACCGGCGCAAACGGGCGCGGATTCGCGCGACTAGCTCATCGTCATCAAAAGGTTTAACAATATAATCATCAGCGCCGATGTCCAATCCTTTTACAATATCTTTGGCATTGCCCCGGGCAGTCAAGAAGATAATAGGCACGTCCGACATCTCGCGCAGCCGCTTGCAAACTTCCCAGCCGTCGGTATTTGGCATCACGACATCGAGCAAAACCAAGTCCGGCTGGTGATGATAGGCCATTCGCAAGCCGCCCTGCGCGCAATAGGCCTTGAATACTTCAAATCCTCGCCGCGCCAAGAGCATGGAAACAATTTGAACTGTAGGCTTTTCATCATCAATAACCAGTATTTTTTCCGCCATTTGGTTTAGCTCCTGAGCCCGTTTAATATTTTACTGAATCAGACAATCCACGCCACTCGCCGGCATCACGAAGTGCTACAGCGATTGTCAGTATGTTAATGCGATTAAATCTCAATAGCTTTATAACAAAAATTACTAAATATGAATAGTCTCCTTTTCACTCTTGGACCTTTTGAGCGAAAATGTTTGGAATTGCCGCGCAAGTATTGCGAGGTTATTTTGCTCTCGGCACAGGTGTGAGGAGATTGCCTTTCCGGAATCGGCGTTCAAATCTGCTTTTACCTTTTGCGTCGTTGACAGGCCCGGTTCTTTGCAATTTGCGAAACAAATCGCCCCGCGAGTTTCGAGAAAAGATTAGTTTTGTATCGATTTGACAAGTCGCTCGGCACGTTCAAAGAAGCTGGCAACTGCGGCAGCAGTCGCGTTGATTTCTACTACAATCACGACGCCATTTTCTAATCGTACCACATTTTTGTCCGCATTTTCAACCTGGGTCAATGTTACGGTGCTTTGATCCGGTGCTACAAACGCGACTTTCAAATAGTTGGTATCGGCCGTGCTGAGTTTTACAACAGTCCAGTTTGAAGGGTAGTCGAGTTGAAATATGCCGGCGTCGAAGCGGGTTTCGCTAACGGTGACGAAAGCGCCCGGCGTATGCTGGATTTGCGGCGGCGTTTCGGCAGGGACCAATGGCGAACACGCGCTCGCGAACAGAAACAATATGGCGAGGTAGCGCCAAGACATGAGACGATTCAAACGGGGCAATCCATCTGATCGCTTACATTTCTGCAATAGAGCGGGTGTCGGTCTTGCCTACGCCGTTGACTTTGCGAATGGCGCGGATCGTATTCATGAGCTTGGCATTATCTTCGGCTTCTACATAGGCAATGCAGTCGTCGGGCCCAACGACCAAATCGGCGCGCTCGACGCCGTCAATCGCCCGGATGTCGCGCAGTGAATCGGTGAAGTCGACCGATATGTTCAAGTGAATCAGCACATAGGCAGCGGGCATAGCTTAACCTCTCAAGATGCGACTGTCATTTAACTTATACCTGTTTTCGTCTTTAGGAGCAATCGAAGGAGAAACTACTCCCACTCGATGGTGCCGGGTGGTTTGCTGGTTATATCGTAAGTGACGCGGTTGATACCCGCTACCTCGTTCACGATCCGCGCGCTCACCCGCGCCAGTAGATCGTAAGGCAAGCGCGCCCAATCCGCGGTCATGAAATCGTCTGTGGTCACCGCGCGCAATACAATTACTTCTTCATAACTGCGGTTGTCGCCCATCACTCCCACGCTCTTGACGGGCAGCAGTACAGCGAAACTTTGCGCTGTGCCTCGACGCAGCAAGCCGGCGTCGGCAAGTTCGCTTGCGAATATTGCGTCGGCGGCTCGCAACTTCTCCAGCCGTTCCCAGTGTAGTTCTCCCAAACAGCGAATGGCCAAGCCGGGCCCGGGGAAGGGTTGACGCCAGACGATCGCCTCCGGCAAACCGAGCTCTTCACCTATTTTGCGAACTTCGTCTTTGAAGAGGTCGCGCAGCGGTTCCAGCAGTTCAAAGTTCAGGTCGGCGGGCAGCCCGCCCACATTGTGGTGCGACTTGATCGTTTTAGCTGCCTTGCTACCAGCAGCGCTTTCGATGACATCGGGATAGATCGTGCCTTGGGCCAGAAAACGGATATCTTGCAACTTGCGGGCTTCCGCACTGAACACGTCAATGAATAGCTTGCCAATTGTCTTGCGCTTGGCTTCGGGCTCTGTCACCCCGGAAAGCGCGTCAAGGAAGAGTTCTACCGCGTTGACCGCGATTAAGCTCATTTCTTGTTCTTGGCGAAAGACCCGTATAACATCGTCGGCTTCGCCCAGGCGCAACATGCCATGATCGACGAAAATGGCGGTGAGTTGCTCGCCAATGGCGCGGTGGATCAGCGCGCCGGCGACAGCGGAGTCCACGCCCCCGCTCAAGGCGAGCAAAACATGCTCGTCGCCCACCGTCTTGCGGATCCTGGCAACCGAGTCGTCGATAAAGGCCGCCGGAGTCCATTGTTCACGGCAGCGGCAAATTTCGAAAAGAAAGTTGGCGAGAATGTCTTTGCCCTGCGGGCTGTGATTGACTTCCGGGTGGAATTGGACGCCGTAGTATTGCCGGCTCAAATCACCAATTGCGGCATAGGGGGAGTTTTCAGATTCCGCCAGGGCGGCGAAGCCCGGGGGAGGCGCTTCGATGCGGTCACCGTGGGACATCCAGACATCCAATTCGCCTGGCAAATTGTCGAACAGCGGGCTTCGCTGGGCGTGAGTTATGGTCGCCGGTCCGTATTCCTTTTGGGCTGCGCTGTCGACCAGCCCGCCAAGGGCATGCGTCAGCAGTTGCATCCCGTAACAGATGCCCAGGACAGGCTTGCCGCTATCCAACAGGAAGCGTTGCAGGCAAGGCGCTCCCGCTTGGTAAACGCTTTCCGGCCCACCTGAAAGAATATAGCCGGCAGGATCATGCCGGTTGATGCGAGCGGCGCTGCCATCGTAGGCGTAGACCTCTGAATAGACACCCAATTCACGTATGCGCCGGGCGATCAACTGCGTATATTGCGAGCCGTAGTCAAGGACTGCGATTCCGCCACACTTCAGCTTGTCCATGTCTCGCGCCCCATGCTTTCTCGCCTTGGAGGCCCGTCCCGATGGCTTGACGTCGCAAGTTCCGGCGGCCGGCTGAAGCGATTCTCTAAAACAGCAGTTTGGCCAGCTTGAGAATGCCTTGGCCCCAGGGCGCCCGGTGCGAAATGCCTGATTGACTTTCGATGGCATCGAGATTGTCGAGGTACCATTGGTAATTGCGTATCAGCGCGTCTTTGTTGGAAAACTTCGGCTTGAAGCCCAACTGTTCTTGCGCTCTTTGGATCGAGACATAAGAGTCCTTTGCCGCTGTCTCGTAGACCCACTTGTAAAGCGGCGAAAGTTGCAGCGATTCCAATAGACGCAACAAGCAAATGGCGGGCTCGGCGGGCAAACCGGTGACCTTCTTGCCGAAACCAGCGTAGTCGAGTACCGCCTGGTAATCTTCGCCCATGGTCGTAAAATCTTTGGCGCCGATGTTGAAGGTGTCGTTGATTGCGTCCTCGGGCAGGGTCATGCACAAGCAAATTGCTTCACAAAGATCCTCGACGTCCAGAAGCTGATAGCGATTGCTGCCGTCGCCTAACATGGGAAAACCGCGACCGTCTTTGGCCCAATCATAGAAGAGGGCGAACACCCCCAGGCGCTCCGGCCCCACAAAGGACTTGGGACGGATTACCGGGACAGTCATGCCTTCGTCTCGGTAAGCGAAGCAGATGTCTTCCGCTTCCACCTTGGCTTCGCCATAGGGTCCGACGCCGACGCGCGCATCGTCTTCGTACAAGGGATGATGGTCGGGAATACCATAAACCGCTGTTGAGGAAATGTGGATGAATCGCTGGACGCCGCTCTGCCTGGCGGAGTCTATCACATTGCGCGTGCCATCAACATCGGTTGAATAGATCTCTTCGGTCGAATATAGTGGCAGCGCTGCCGCGCAATGCACTGCAAAATCTACACCGTCCATCGCTCGATCCACCATCGCCCGGTCGCGGATGTCACCGGTGATCTCGTTGATTTGGTCCCGCTCGGGATAGGCAAAATCCTCGATATCAAGCGAGACAATGTCGTGATCCCTGGCCAGCAAGTAACGAGCGAGATTGATGCCCAGGAATCCGGCGCCGCCCGTCAATAATACTCGTGCCATTTGTCTCGCGTCTCCTGTGTCGCCAAAAGGCGCTTTGCTCGCTTGTCCGTATTTTATGTCAGAAGAGTCAATCGAGGAAACTGGCGCGCTGCGCCCAGGCGCCGTTGAAGACCATTTCAGCCAGCGGGTTGCGCTGTCTCCCCGATGCGTCTCGTTCGCGCTGCGCATGGCTCAGGTGGCTCAGGTCGCTCGCGCGATAGCCGAAGGCGATAGCGGTCTTAGGTTCGTAGTTCGCTGGAATGCGATAAAGCTCGCGCGCCTTTTCAGGGTAGAAGCCGCCCATTTGATGGGCGTAAATATCATAATCCAGCGCCTGCAATACCATTTGCCCGATCGCTAATCCCAGATCGTGGATGGCATGGCTGTTGGGTTCACCTGTGTCGCGGTGGGTCTGGGAGACCGCGATCATCAGTACGCCCGCATGCTTGGCCCAGGACTGGTTGCCCTCCTTCAAAACGGAGAATACTTTTCCGAACTCTTGCTTGTTGTCTCGAGGAGCAACAATAAAACGCCAGGGCTGCGAATTGTAAGAGGACGCGGCCCAACGCGCGGCTTCCAGAATGCTGAAGAGCTCCGATTTCCCGATCGGTCGCGTCGGATCAAAAGAGACCGGGCTCCAGCGCCTTTTGATCAAGGCATGCAAAGGCGAATACGTCACAGCCGGTTTATCGGGCAGCGCGGCCGACGCAGTATCGTCTTTGTGGAGTTTTTTCGCGCCTTGCTGTCTTAAGGCATCAAATAGCTTGGGGGCGATCAGCCAGACCAATTCTCCCTGAGCGGCTTCGCGGTCGTAGACATCGACGCGGGCCAAGCCGCCTTTTTTCATGGCGACATCGCTGCCGGTCATCTCGTTGACGAGTTCACTCAGATCCGGGTTGTGACCGACAAACATGACTTCGTCATCATAAGTCATATCGCGGGTCAAGGACTGAACATCGGACAGGATGAAACCGAAGTTGACTGCTTCGCTTACGGTTACATCGATCTTGAGTTCCGCAGCGATGATCTCCGCAGTTTGCAGAGAGCGCAGCCGCGGACTGGTGAAAATCACCGAAGGCCGGAGGCCTAACTGTTTAATGACTTTGGCGGCATTGGCGAGGCGTACCCGCCCACGATTTGTCAGCTCGCGGGCGAAGTCGCTAGTAGACAAGTCTTCCGCGATGCCATGTCGCACAAAATAAATCCGCATATTGTCTCCGCGACTGATAATTGGACATTATGATGAAGGCGCAAAACGACTTCAGTTGCCCGCTGCGGCTGGTGTTTTGGCCTCGGGCTTCTTTTCGGATTTGGTCTCGGACTTCGTTTCAGTTGTCTTGGTAGTTTGGTCCTTTTCGCCAGCGCTCTTTTCGTCGCCATTGGCGGAAGAGGGATTGGCGGGATTGTTGGCCTTGTTGTTGTCGTTGACGTAAAAGCCGCTGCCTTTGAAAATGATTCCAGCCGGCTGGATCACGCGGCTGACCGCTTGACCGGTCGTCGGGCAACTGAGCAATGGGTCGTCCAGGAATCTTTGTCGGATATCGAAGGTACTGCCGTCCTCACGGCGATAGGTATAGACTGGCATTCGCTTTCACCACAGCTTGTCGTACTTAAGCGATAATCCTGTTATCATAATAGAGAATCGCAGGATTTTGCAGGCGGGATTCTGCAGCGAAAGGAATCACTGTGCCCGGCTCTTTGTTGCCCTTAGTTGTCGCGGGTTTGATAATCATCGCTGTTGTAGACTTGTACCGGAATCGTGATAGCGAAAAGCGCAAGCGTGCTTCACGTGCTTCAAAAGATGACGCATCAAGCGCTAGGCGCGCGGATCCTATGCCTTGAGCGCCTCGAGCACCATTGTCTCGTAGCGCATCGCTTCCTCGCTGCCCACGTATTGGCCATGTTGTTCAATGCCCCGCAGGTTGGCGTCGCCGCTTTGGCCCGGTTCGACGCGAGAGACGTCGACGAAGCCCGCGTCTTCCAGCGCTTTGCTTAGCGTCTGCTCGTCATAAATAAACTTGTGGCGCCAGCCGTGAAATGACAGGTTAATCACGTGCGCCGGGCTGTATTCGCCGACCTGGGCGCGGAAGTTGTCCATGATCCAACGGATGTAATTCTGCTGCGCGCTCCCTTCGGGCCGCGTGTACAATGCGATGATCTGTTCCAAATCCGGCGTCGCGAGACGGATGCGACCGCCTTCACGCAAAATACGGTGGCATTCGCGCAGCATGCGTGACGATTCTTCGAATTCCAGGTGTTCGATCACGTGCTCGCTGAAGACGTAGTCGAAGGAGTCGCCGGGTATGGGGAAGGGCAAGCAGGCGTTCAAGAAAACTGTGCCTGAGGCAAAAGGGTAGAGCGTGGTATTCAGCCAATCGGGCAGCAGGTTGGCGCCGGATCCGATCTGCAATTTGCGGATCCGGCTGCCTTTCATGTAATTGCGGATTCTGCCCGGAGCGACCCAGCTCCAGTAGATTTGCCGACAGCGAAAGCGCAAGCTAGCCATCAATGCTCCTGTCTTTAGGGACGGCTGCGACGGCAAGGACGTCGGGCTGGGAGTAGTTTTTATCCAAGACGCGGCTTGACGTCAATTTGTGAATGCGCGTCCATGCTCAGTCTAAATAGTAAGTCCTCTCCTTGCGGGCGCAAGGGGGTTTCTTGAAAAGACCGCATTGTACTTTATACGTTTATTCGCGCCAGCAGGATTTACGGGGGCGCGCGCGGGGTCCTGTTGTACAATGGTGGTCTGTTGTGGAGAACTGAAGGGCGCGCGATGATACGCTGCGGGGTCGACATGATCGAATGCCAACGGATTGCAGACGGCATTGACCGCTTGGGGGAACGCTTTTTGCAACGCTTCTTCACGTTGGGCGAGCGCGAGGACTGCGGGGACAAGCCTTGCCGGCTAGCCGCGCGCTTCGCGGCGAAAGAAGCTGTAGGCAAGGCGCTTGGCACTGGCATTGGCGATATGCGCTGGGTCGACATCGAAATCCGGATCGACGGTAAACGGGGCAAGCCGCGGCTGATCTTGCACGGTAGGGCAAAGTCGCTGGCTGCCAACTTCGAATTGGATGAGTGGGATGTCAGCCTGTCGCATACGGATGAGTTGGCAATCGCGATTGTCGTCGCCAAGTCCGGGGATACATGACGGAGAGATATGACCGGCTGAAAGCAATGAAGGCAAATGTCGTTTAAGCGGAGGGATTTTCATCCGGCAGGTCATCAAATAGCCGCATGAGCTTAAGCGCGATCTGCAAGTTGATCCGCGCGCCCGGCGAGGAGAGATCGACAGCGCATATTTCCCGAATGCGCGCCAAGCGATAGTTCAACGTGCTGCGGTGAATGTGCAGGGAGTCAGCCGTTTGTACGCTGTTTCCCCCGGCGTCAAGATAGGTTTCCAAGGTATGGAATAGATCCGCCTGCTTCTCCGCGAGCAGTTGTCGCAGGACAGGTACTTGCGAGTTTCGTTCCAGGCTTGGCCTCCCGGCTTGAAACAAGGTATGGATGTAGCCCAACTCGGCAAAGCGCTGAACTTGCTTTTGGCTACGCAAGCGCTGCGCAATTTCCAAGACCTCGTTGCATTGCTGATGTGCGGCGCCGACCTTGTCCGCGCCACTGAAGACTGCGCTGATGCCGATGCGCATATCGCCGTTGCCGCGCGAAAGCCGCTGCGCCAGCATCGCCGCCAAGGCATCAACGTCCTGGTTCGCTTGAACTAGAACAAGAACTTGACCGGCGAATTGCGCAGCGACCGCATCTTGTTCGGTTTGGGCCAAGATCTGGTTGACGCTGCGGTAGATGCTGGTCACCTGCGGCGGCTGCGTATGACGAAGACCGATCATCAAGAGTTGGCAGGGTTGGCGAAGGTCCAGGCCGTAGCGCAGCGACTGATCGCTAAGAATAGTTTGGCGGCTGCCATCTCCTTCGATGAGTTGCGCGATCAAGTTGCCCTTAAGCGATGCTTCAGCCGCTTGCAAGGACTCCTGATAGAGCATCAGCAGTGCTGCCACTGTCGCGCCGATTTCGATCGCCATCATGTCGATCGGCGAAAGGGCATGAACATCGGCGATGATCCACATATAGCCATAGATATCGCCGTGTACGACAATGGGAGCCAGAAGGCGCTCCATTTCCAAACCCACATTCGGCATCACCGGCAAGTAGACAGGCCGCAAGGATTCGCGGATCTTGGGCAAATACTCGCCCTCCAGCGCTTCAATCAATTGAGGATTGGTGCGGCCGTGCGAGATGGTATAGCGCCGCGCCGAATCGACCTCGGCAATGTTCTTGTTGGCGATGGCTTCAAAGCGATCGTTTTCGATACTGATCGAATGCCCAACCAGATCGGCCAGCATTTCCGCCAATTCCCAGAATCCCCCACCTTCCAGGACCAGCCTTGTCAATCGCTGCTGAATGTTGAGGGCTCGGCTGAACTTGTCCAGGTTCTGTTCCGAAATGCGTTCGTTGATTGATTTGGCGATATCGACAAAACGGGTCTCATAAGAAAGTTCTATCAGCGGCAGGTTCAGTTCGTCACCGGCTTGACACAGATAATCGGGAATCTGATCCAGTATGTTGCCGATTGTGATGACGACTGCAACGATGCCCTTTTCCGCCAGTTGGCGCAGCAATTCACATTGGGCCTCCGGCGCGTCCGGCAAGTTGAACATGGTCGTGAGCACCATTTCGCCGCCGTGTAGCCAATTCGCGGCATCGGGCACACTGACGGTATGTACCCAGCGAATATCGCGCGAAAGCCCGGCAGCGCCGGCTACTACCTGCGCGTCTTCCAAAATAGGCAATTTCAAGGCCTCGCGAAGCGTCAGCATGTGTTCTTTAGCCTTCTTCCGGTGCGAACACCCTTGGAAAGTATAAAATCCGAGTCAAAAAAGCGCAAAGGCCGACTCCCCTAAGAAAAACAGAAAAGGGGCGTCTGTACGACACCCCTCAATTACTCTGGCTTTTGGAGATCTAGCCGCAATCGCCCTGGTGTTCAATGGCGTGAGCGGTGATCCAAGCTTCGGCGCCGCCTTCTACCACTTTGAACCAGTTCGGTGTACGGGCAATCGCCGTCTTCATGTCGTCCCTGGCATATCGTCAGGAGGACTCACCCAGCACTACCGTGGCTGCGCCGGTCAAATGCACACAGTTCAGGTTGTCGCTTACGTATACATCCGGCGTCATCGCCATGCGCGGGGCTGTGGACGCGTCAAGTACAGTGATCGGGCCAGCTATGGAGAAGCAGACTTCGGCGTCGACGGCCACTGGACTCCAAATATCAATGGCAGAGATGACGCCCGCGTCAACGATGGACTGTACGCCGATGCCGCCCGCTCCAACGTCTCGGCAACTGATGGCAATTGAATTGCTATAGACTGCGATATGGGCAGGCAAGTCGGTACAAATCCTCGGCGCCCGCTCCATCATCATGTCATCTTCCATGGCCATGTCGTCGTCCA
>WTGF01000037.1:34871-55860 GCA_011525385.1 Chloroflexota bacterium
TCATCATGTCGTCGTCCATAGCCATGTCGTCGTCCATCATCATGTCGTCGTCCATAGCCATGTCGTCGTCCATCATCATGTCGTCGTCCATGGCCATGTCGTCTTCCATCATCATGTCGTCCATCATCATCATGTCATCAGGCGAGGGCGTGCCCAATACGACCGTGGCTGCGGCGCTCAGATGCACACAGTTTAGGTTGTCGCGCATATATACATCTGGCGACATCGCCATACGCGGGGCTGTGGACGAATCGAGGACAGTGATCGGGCCAGCTATGGAGAAGCAGACTTCGGCGTCGACGCTTATAGGACTCCAAATATCAATGGCAGAGATGACGCCCGCGTCAACGACGGACATAACGCCGATGCCAGCCGTTCCAACGTCCGCGCAACTTATGCCAATTGAATTGCTATAGACCGCGATATGGGCAGGCAAGTCGGTACAGATCCTCGGTGGCGCCATCATCATCATCATGTCGTCCATGGCCATGTCATCCATCATCATATCGTCCATGGCCATGTCGTCCATCATCATATCGTCCTTCGCCATCTCGTCCATGTTTTCCATGGATTGCGCGCTAACCGCCCCCAGGGACAGGAATAACAAGGCGAACAACATCAAACAACAGACCGCGGATACGGGGAATTGTATTCTGTTCATGACTCATGTGCTCCTCTAACGAATCAGCAAATCAGGATAAGGATACTGCTTAAACGTGTTGCTCATAAATCAATTACTGACTATTGTTGCCTCCTTCTCTCGAACTAAGCCTGTGCAAACAATAACCGAAAATCGATTCTGAGTAAAGATTCGCGCAAATTTCCAGAGGTTAGATAATACTAACAACTAAGGAGCCGCGCGCAAATTGGATAGTAGAAGTGAGGCTCATGCCGAAGGATGTCAAGCAAGGGGCATGTGATGTTGGGCGGCGTAGCGGCCTGTGACGTGATGTGAAAGCTGTCTTTCGATGTCGGTCAACAGGCCGGAAGCGCCAAATCGAAACAAGCGATTGTGCAGCCAGTCATCACCCAACTCTTCTTTTATGAGAATTAACCAGTTTAGCGCGTCTTTGGCGCTTCGTATTCCACCGGCTGGCTTGAAGCCGACCTTGAAGCCGGTCATCGCCTGATAGGCGCGGATTTCCCGCACCATGGTTAAACCTACTTCCAGAGTTGCGTTTCGCGCTTCTTTGCCGGTGCTGGTCTTGATAAAGTCGGCGCCCGCCATCATGCAAACTTTGCTTGCTTTCGCCACTTGCCAAAGGGGACCCAACTCGCCGGTAGCCAGGATCGCCTTCATATGGGCTTCGCCACAAGCGCGGCGCATATGACGGACTTCGTCGTAAAGCGCACCCCAATCGCCACACAGGACGCGCTCTCGTGAAATGACGATGTCGATCTCTTCCGCTCCCGCTTCAACCGATTGGTGAATTTCTGCAATGCGCTGTTCAAAAGGGCTGAGCCCGGCGGGGAAGCCTGCCGATACAGCCGCAACGGGAATACCGCTGCCTTTCAGCGCTTTGCGGGCGTCGCGGACACGCTGGTGATATACACAGACGGCGGCAACCGTTGGCTGCAAGGACCCGACGTCCAGCGCCTCGATGATGTCTTGTCGCAGAGGCTGCCTGGCTTTGGCACAAAGCCGAGTTAGCTTGCCCGGGGTGTCGTCGCCGGCGAGCGTGGTTAGATCAATCATCGTGATGGCGCGCAGCAGCCAGGCGGCTTGCCATTCTTTCTTGATACTGCGCCGCGCGCCTAATGTCCCGGCGCGGTTTTGCGTCGCGCTCAGGTTGACCCTGGTGTCCCGCACCCAGCCCATTTCCAGCGGGATGCCGGGATTGCCTTCAATCTCGGATTTGCTCATTACTGTCACGCCGTTTATATCGGAAGGTCCATTATATCGCGTGTACCGTCACTATCACATGTTGGCTCTCGCCCCCGGCGGTCAGGCGCCGGCGCGTTCCATAAAGGCCAGCGTTTCCGCCGCGATCGCTTCGCCTTTTTCTTCTTGCAAGAAGTGCCCGGCGCCGCGAATGACAATCTCCGGTTGATCGGCAGCCCCGGGAATCAGCCGCCGGAAAAAACTGGCAGCGCCGCCCAGTATGGGATCGCCATCGCTGAACATGACTTGCGCGGGCTTCTGCCACCTGGACAAGGTCTCGCGCGCGGCCTTCATCTCAACTGCGCCCGGCATTTCGGGAGATATCGGCACCAGCGACGGGAAAATGGCGGCGCCGGCCTTGTAACTGTCATCGGGGAAGGGCGCGTCGTATGCGGCGATGATCTCGGCGCTGAGTTTGTAACTGTTGATGGTTTGAGAGATCAGGCGTCCGACTTGCATGCGGTTGCCGACTTTCTGGCTGAAAGCGCGCCACCCCATGAAGGCGGGGCTCAATTCTTCTTCGCCAGTCGGCAGAAATGTATTCAAGATAACCAGCCTGGCGAAGCGATCGACGTGATTCGCCGCGATGGTTAGCCCCAGCAAGCCGCCCCAATCCTGGCAGATCAGCGTGATGTTGCGGAGATCGAGTTGCGCGATAAACGAGAGCAGCTTGTCGTAATGCATGTGGAAACTGTAGGCTTCCGCTTCCGCGTACTTGTCGGATCTGCCAAAGCCAATCAGATCCGGCGCTACCACGCGATAGGGGCGGGAAAGCGGCGGAATCATCTTGCGATAGAGATAGCACCAGGTCGGCTCGCCATGCAGGCAAAGAATCACTTCTTCACCCCCGCCTTCATCGACATAGTGCATGCGCGTATCGCCGACTTGCAGGTAATGCGGGTCAAAGTCGTAACCGGGCAGGTTTTCGAAATTTTCTTCGGGTGTGCGCATGAGGCGCATTGGCAATCCTTTCGTACGCTGAGACCACCGGGACTTGGCGCAGATCTGTCTGTGCAGGCTGGGATCCCACTGTATAATACGCTGAATGACTACGCGAACGGTTTCCCTGGTCCCAAATCGCCTCGACGAATATTAACAGGCCTGTCCCCTTTTTCACAGGACTTCTGCCCTCTGTCGCCCGCTGTGCAATCGCGCGCGCATCTTAACGGTACATCCATTAAACAGAAATTGAGTCGATCTGATGTTGGAAAAGCTTGCTGAGGTTGAAAATCGTTATCGGGAAATCGAAAGCCTGATGAGCGATCCTGCCATCGCCACCGACTACGAGAAAGTAGCTGAATTGGCGAAGGAGCGTTCCAGTTTGCAAAATGTGGTTGATGCCTACCGCGCCTATCAAAAGCAAGCGCGGGAGTTGGACGAGGCAAAGGATCTGCTGGGCAGCGCAGATGATGCTGAATTGCGCGAACTGGCATCTTTGGAAATTGCGGAATTGGAAGCGAGTAGCGCTGAACTGCTCGAGCAATTGCGCGTGATGCTACTGCCGACGGATCTTCGCGACAGCAAAAACGTGATCGTCGAGATACGCGCCGGAGCGGGTGGAGACGAAGCCGGCATTTTCGCCGGAGATCTGCTGCGCTTGTATACGCGCTACGCCGAATCCAATAAATGGAAAGTGGAATTGCTCGATGTCAACGAGCAGGGCAACGGCATCTTCAAGAACATCACCTTTGAGATAAAGGGTGAAGGCGCGTTCAGCCGCCTGAAGTACGAAAGCGGCGTTCATCGTGTCCAGCGCGTTCCGACGACCGAAAGCCAGGGCCGCATTCACACCAGTACAGCCACGGTTGCTGTTTTGGCCGAAATGGACGATGTTGATGTGCAGCTTGACATGAATGATGTGGAAACGCAAGTCTTCCGCGCTCGTGGCGCCGGCGGACAATCGGTGAACACGACCGATTCGGCCGTCCGGCTCATACACAAACCAACCGGTCTGGTCGTCGAAATGCAGGACGAACGCAGCCAGTTGCAAAACAAGATCCGCGCCAAGCAAGTGCTGATTGCCCGACTCTATGAGGCCGAAGTGGAAAGGCAACGGTCCGAACGGGAAGCCGAGCGCCGCGGGCAAGTCGGCAGTGGCGACCGCAGCGAGAAGATCCGCACCTACAATTACCCGCAGGGTCGTGTCACCGACCATCGCATAAGCTACAGCAACTTCAACTTGCCGGCGGTCATGGATGGCGCACTGGATGTCTTCATCGACCAGTTGGCGACACAGCAGCAGGTCGAGCAGTTAGCGGCCGGGGGAGCCGACGAATCTTGACACTCCCGAAAGCCATCCGTTTTCTGCCCTGGTTTTGCACTGCATTGGCGCTCATGCCAGCTGCGATGATGGCATATCTCGGGCATTTCTCCCGCATGACCTATGACGATTACTGCTACATCCGACTTGGGCAAGAGTTGGGCGCCTGGGAGTCCACAATTCACGAGTTTAACACCTGGTCGTCTAGATTCGTCGGTATCTTCATTCAAAATTCCTTCGCCTTTGTGGATGTTGCGCTTCCGGCGATTTGGCCAGCGCTAACTATGACGCTGTGGATCGTTGCGGCGTCGTGGCTCGCCTGGCAGGGCTTGGCGATCATCGGCTCGGGAAGCGCGCGAATCACTTTTTCGTTGTCTATCGCCGGCTTGGCTGTAGCTGTTTGCGTCAACGCCTTCCCGTCGGGCCAGGTTTTTTACTGGCTTACACCCAACCAGAGTTATTGCATGTCGCTCGTTGTGCTGACTTTTACCGTCGCCTTGATGGTCTGGACGGTCCAACAGAATGAGAGACGCTTGTACCGTGCCGGAATCGTTGGCGTCGCCGCTGGCAGTTTTCTTAGCGCCGGATTCAGCGAATTGTATCTGGCATCTCAGGTCTTTCTGTCGACTCTATTCTTGGTTGTGTCTCCCTTGTTGGCGCGACGATTGCGGCTATGCGCCTTGGGCGCCTGGATCGGCACTTGTATCAGCCTAATTATTCAACTGCAATCGCCCGGGATACTGGCTCGAATGAGGCATAACCAATGGAAATTCGGAGACGCGGTCTTGCATCCCGAGTTGAGCCTGATGGACTGGCTAAACGACGCTTTACATTTGATGCCGGAAGCGTTGGAAGAAACCCTGAGGTATGTGGGTACAGAAGAATCATTCGCCGGCTTTGTGTTAATGTTGTGCTTGGGCTTGCTGGTCGTTCTCATGCGGATTAAGCCGCGCGCAAACTCGTCCGTGACCGCGGGCGGCAGTCAATTGACAGCGCCGCTGTGGCTGCTGACAATTTCGCAGGTTTTGTTTCTGCCCATCTTGTGGAGTCATTCGAGCGACAATCTGACATTCTTCGGGCGCTTTAGCCCAGCGTATGCAATTGTCATTTTTCTAAACATTGCACTCCTTTTCGGGTCGATTATCGCGCATTGGCGGGTTGTCGCGCGTCCGTCTCCACAACGCTGGAGTTCTGAATTTGTCTGCAGCGTACTCGTAGCCATCTGCTTGATTTTGTTCGCCCTTACGCAGTTACGAAGCATTCATCATATCGCGGCCTCTTATCTGTTCCTGAGCATGATTGTGACTCTCATAATTGTTACCTGGATGTTGGCGCCTGGTTACAACGCCCGCAAGATTGCGCTCGCGGGTCCGCTGGTCTGCGGGCTGGCAATGACAAGCACGTTTGTGATCGCATTTACAGCATTGCTGGGCCGGGGCATCGTGTCACCGCGAATACTGACCATGGGCACGACCCTACAGGTTATGTCGGGCTTGGTTTGGGGGGCTGCGCTCGGCTTGCTGCTACGGAGACATGCGCCATTGAATGTGAAGCTGCTGCGGCCTATCCAACTAGGGTGCCTTGGCATGGTCGTTTTCATCGCCGCTAGCATTACGCTCGGCAAAGCCTCGCACATATCGGCCTATGCTCGTTTTGCCAGCGAGTGGGATGACCGCCACCAGCGGATAATCGCCCTGCGTGATGCTGGTGAAAAGGATATCGTGGTCGCGCCATTGGTCAGCGCCTCGGGATTCGCCGCCGCGAAGGATTCGCCCGGCGATCCGGAGCATGACTGTGTCAAGTTCTACTATGGCGTCGAGTCGATTACAGAGTCGAATTCCGCATGACTATGATTCGGTCTTCTTTGCGCGCTGCCACAAGCGCCCTTGCAGGTTTCCAAACGCCCGACCTCGACGCGCAGGTCTTGCTGGCGCATACGCTGGACGCGAAGCGTGTTTATTTGCTGGCGAACGGAGAGCTTGAGCTTGGCGTCACGCAGCTTCGACGCTTTACGGACCTGATAAATCGCCGCGCCGCGGGCGAACCAGTGGCTTATATCATTGGCAGCAAATCATTCTACGATCTTGAATTGACAGTAACGCCGGAGGTCTTGATTCCACGTCCGGAAACCGAGTTGCTGTTGGAAGAAGCGCTGCGCCTATCCGCACAGATGCCAACATGTCAGGTAGCGGATATCGGGACGGGCAGCGGCGCGCTGGCGGTGACCTTCGCCAAGCACATGCCGGGCAGTCAGGTCTATGCCACGGATATCAGCGAAAAGGCGCTGAGAATAGCTCGGAAGAACGCCAAGCGGCACGGTGTATGTATTGAGTTTCTACAGGGCGATTTGGCGCAGCCGCTGGTCGAGCGTGGCGTTTCCGTAGATTTGCTGATGGCGAATCTCCCGTATATCGCGACGGAGGAACTCGACGGCTTGGCTGTCAGCAAATATGAGCCTGCGATAGCGCTGGACGGTGGCGGCGACGGCTTGACATGCATCCGTCACATCCTTGGGGAGTTGCCAGAACTCTGCCGTGAAGGGGCTTGGGTATTGCTGGAAATCGGCGCGGACCAGGCCGACAAGGCGCGTCGCTTAGTGGGAGAGACCCTGAACGCGCGCTGCGATGTCTTGCAAGACTATGCGGGTTTGGACCGTATTGTCCGCTTCCAGATTAGCGCCGGCCTTTGAATAGCCATTTGCTCCCAATTTATAGGCGCATCGTCTCGGCCGGGTTACATGCGATATAATCCGGCCAGTATGGTCAATCGTGCCGGGGACCTCAATCCCATGCCGCTTCGCGACGACTTCCTTATCCGAGAGGACATCGTATTCCTCAATCACGGTTCTTTTGGCGCCTGTCCCAAACCCGTGTTCGCGGAGTACCAAGCCTGGCAACTGGAACTGGAGCGGCAGCCGGTGGAATTCTTGCTGCGCCGCCGCAAGGAACTGATACCGAATGCGCGGAAAGAGATCGCCGAGTATCTTTCTGTGCTCGATGACGAAGTCGTTTTCGTGACCAACGCCACATACGGACTAAGCGCGGCTTTGCGGTCCATGCCGTTGGCGGCCGGGGATCAAATCCTGACGACGAATCACGAATATGGCGCGGTCGATCGCCTGATGGAAACCGTCGTCAAGAGAACCGGCGCAGATATTGTAAGGCATCAGATTCGTCTGCCATACGAGAGCGACGAAGCTTTTGTCGAGGACTTTTTCACTTCCGCCACAGTGAAAACCAAAGTGATCCTCATGAGCCATATCACATCGCCGACAGCGCTGATTTTTCCCGTTCGGGAGGTCTGCCAAAGGGCGCGTGAAATGGGCATTCTGACCGTCATCGACGGCGCGCACGCGCCGGGCCAGATCCCCTTGGACTTGGCGGATATCGGCGCGGATGTTTACAGCGGCAATTTCCACAAATGGCTCTGCTCGCCCAAGGGTTCGGCATTCTTGCACGTTCGGCCCGAGTTGCAGGAGATGGTTGAGCCCCTGGTGATTTCACACGGTTGTAGAGACGGCGCTGGTTTCATCGAACGTCATGAGTGGCTCGGCACCAAAGATATCGCCGCCTACTTGAGCGTGCCAGCCGCCATCGCGTATCAGCGGCAGCGCAACTGGCAAAGCGTCGGTCGCGAATGTCATCAACTCGCTGCCGACTTGCAGGCGCAGTTATGCGATCGCTATGATTTGCAGCCGCTGTCAATCAACCAATTCGCGCAAATGGTGGCCATCCCGTTGCCGGATTGTGATACCGGCGCAGTCAAAGACCGATTGTACGAGGAGTACCGCATCGAAGTGCCCGTCGGCAGGTTCGAGGAGCGTTGCGCCATGCGCGTGTCGGTACAGGCTTACAATACCAAGGAAGAATTACAGATCTTGGTCAAGGCGCTTGAAGAGATCCTTCACTAACGCTCAAATGCCGCGACCGCGGTGATGTAGAACGTTTGCGGCGCCATATCCACCGCCTGCAGGGATTGCAACTGAAAACCGGCGTCAATCAGGCGCCGGCAATCGCGGGCCAAAGAAGCCGGGTCTCCACTGACATAGACAAGACGCCGAACTCCCAGCCCGAGTAAACTATCCACAATCCCGCTATTGATGCCGCTGCCCGGCGGATCGACAAGCGCGACATCGTAGCGGGCGGACTTCGCTGTCATATCCCCCAAAACGGCTTCGACTTGTCCTTCAACAATGTCAATATGGTCGAAGTGGCGCAGATTGAATTCGGCGTCGTTCGCGGCCGGCGGATAACTCTCAACCAGCGAAATCAGCTCCGCGCGTTCGGCCATGACAGCGCTGAACAGGCCGGCGCCGGCGTAGAGATCAAGCACCTGCTCGCTACCGCCAAGTCGGAGCGCCTCCATGACTTCCTCCGCCAGCGCGCCGATTTGACTGATATTTGGACGCATATAGCTTCCCGCTGTGATGCGGATTGCGCGGTCGGCGACGGAGACGGTGCTGTAGGAGTCGCCAATCAGGTTTATGGGCGAATTATCCGGCAAGAGCAGATTGACGCTCAATGGCAAATCAGTATGCAGCGAAGGCGCTTCTTCTTGATCAACGTGGAAGATGATCATGATGCGGCCGTCGGAGCCTCGTTGCAGAGTCAGTCGGCGCGCTTGTTCATAATCAACATCGAGCTTCGCAAGCGTATCCATCAGATCCGGGTGGGCTGTATGACACTCGGCAAGCGCTTCAATGCCGCTTTTGCCTTGCCGCGGGAGACCCCATGCGCCGGCCGAATAACGTGACAGAATCAGTCGATGATTGTATCCCCATTGCTCGGATGCTGGCACGAGCGGACGCATGACGCTGTCGATTAGACTGTCTGGCAGCTTGCCGACACGGGATAGCTGATCGGCGAGCACATCTTGCTTGAGCAATAGTTGGGCTTGATAGTCGATATGCTGGAATTGACAACCCCAACAGCGCCCCGGCCCAAAATGGGCGCAGCGAGCGGATACGCGATCAGCCGAGGCAGCGTTCAGGTCTTTGCCGCGCGCGAAGATCATCGAGCCGCGGTCTTCGCTAATCTCCGCGCTGATCGATTCGCCGGGCAGCGTATATGGCACAAATACCCGTTTGCCTTGATGCGTCGCTATCGCGAAGCCGCCGTGGGCCATATCGGCGATTTCCAGTTTGATGGTCTTGCCAAGCAGCGCGGACCTGGCAGTCCGCTTTTGCTGTCTTGGCCTTCGTCTGGCCCTTCTAGCCATGATGTATTCCGAGCAGTACCAAGTTTAGTCATGCGAAAAATTAAGGGGCGTGTCGGGGGGACAGGCGGGCTGTGTCCAGGCGCCTTGCCGAGTCGCTCGTCGATACGCTGGCGCGGTTTCGGGCGACCGGATTGGTGGCCCCTACAAGGCTTGATTGGTATTGTTCAAGAGCGCCATTTTTGAGAGTCGCTCGCTTCAAAACCCTCACCCCAAGCCCCTCTCCCATAAAGGGAGAGGGGCTTTTACCACATCAATTGGATTGTCCAGCGCAAGGCGGAGCCTTCGCACGAAGCGACGCGCCCCTTCTCCGATGCTTGCCGCGGGATGGGGTAGAAAAAGCGCGTCAGCATGACCCAGTACCGGACAAGCCATACAGTTTCCGATTATTTTGGCAATTTCTTTCCGATGGCAGTCATTGTCATTACTTACTTGGAATCACTGAGATATGAAATGACTCAGTCAAAGTCGATGCCGGCTTTTTCGAGTTCCAGCCGGATCATTCTTTCGAAGATCACGTAAGGCTGCGCCCCGCTCAAGATCTGGCCATTAATGAAGAAGCCCGGCGTACCGCGCACCCCGGCAATTTGCCCGTCGAAGCCATCCAATTCAACTTCACCGACAAAGCGACCCTCGTCAATACAGGCTGTGAATTCGGCGACATCCAGCTCATGGGCTTCGGCGGTTTGGATGTAAAAATCTCGATTGAGCGAGTCCTGATTATTGAAGAAATCTTCGCGGAATTCCCAGAATTTGTCTTGGGCGAATGCGCATTGCGCGGCGGCCGCAGCCGGCGTTGATTCCTGGGTTAAGCGCGCAAAATCGCGATAAACGTAGCGAATATGCTGACCGTAGTTTTCCAGCAGCGGCGCAAAGGTCTGGTCGAAGTGACGCTTGCAGTAACTGCAGAAGAAGTCGCTGAATTCGACGATGACCACGGGGGCGTCTTCCTCGCCGAGGTAGGGGTCGTCATCAACCAGGGCGAATCGGTCGGGTTGTTCGTCTTCCACCACCAGCGCCATGTCGCTGGCGCGCGCGATATCGCTCTCTTCGAGCACACTGAGCATGACGCTTCGCAGTTGCGCCTCGTCAAGGAGAACGCTCTGGTCCTTTTCAGAATTCCAGAGATAGTTGCCGATCATGATTCCGATCAACAGGAACACTGCGGCAATTAGCACGTAGTTGAGAGTGGCGCGAGAAGCGCCGTCGTCCTTCGCGCCGCCGCCAAGCTTCACTTCATTGTTCTTTTCCGACACGTCGCGTCCTTCCGCCGGGTGGTCATTGCGTTCCAGCCTAGTGTACAAGAGATTCTCGCTGCTGACTATGCGACGGCTTATTGCCGAAGGCTCGGCGGATCATAAATGGATCGCAGTTTAAAGAAACATGTGCTGGATTGGCTACTTGCGTCTATAATTGGCATGAGCGTTGAGAGCCGCTCGGCGGCAGCGAATTTGGGCTACCGCGCTCTCGCAAAATTGTAAGCCGTCTCGTCGCTTGAGCGACGTGGTTTACATAAACAGTGCAAAACGCAGCCGGGAGAAGCGTGTTTGGGCTCAGCACAAGAGGGATTGATCGTCAAGGAACAAAGCGGCTTCTATTGGGTCGAGGCAACTGACGGCAATACCTACATGTGCGAATTGCGGGGCAAGCTGAAAGAAGCGGCGCAATCCAGCGATATCGCGGCTATCGGCGACCGCGTGTCAATCAGCTTACGCCGAGACGAAGGCACCGGCGTCTTGACCGGTGTTGTGGAGGCCCTGTCTCCGCGAAAAAGCGTGCTTTCACGCGCTGTACGCACGACCGGCAAGCGCGGCGCCGGCCAAGCCGAACGCGAACAGGTGATCATAGCCAATGCCGATCGCGCGCTGTTCGTGGTGGCCGCCGGGCAACCGCCGCCAGATCTGGAATTGCTGGATCGACTCTTGGTCGCCGGAGAAAAATCTCGGATCAGCGAACTCATCATTGTCGTTAACAAAATTGATCTGCCGGAGGCCGCCTCGATACAGAATCAGTTCGCCTCTTATGATCGGATGGGCTACCGCGTCATGCGCAGCAGCGCCTTGCGCGGCGATGGCATCGACGGACTGCGGTCGATCCTGGATGAGGGCATTTCAGTCTTTACCGGTCCGTCCGGCGTTGGCAAGACCAGCTTGCTCAACCGCATACAGCCGGGCTTGGGACGCCAGGTGAAATCGGTCGGGCGCGTCTCGGAAGAGGGCGTACACACCACGCGCGACAGCGCCTTGATTCGACTGGACAGCGGCGGTTACCTGGCCGACACGCCAGGCATTCGATCGATCAACGTCTGGGATATCGAGCCGGATGAGTTGGACGCCTACTTCGTCGACATCCAACCCTACGTTCTGGATTGCAAGTTCGGCAATTGCACGCATAGCAAGGAGCCGGGTTGCGGCGTGCGCCGGGCGGTTAGCGCCGGCAAGGTCGAAGGCTGGCGCTATCGGCATTATCTCGAGCTATGTGAAGAATTGCGCGAGACTTACATCATTTACAACCGTTAGCTGTTCTCAGTAGTTCCGAGTAAGTAATGAGAATTGCGAAAACGCCGCTTTTCTACCCCATCCCCGGCCCTTCCCCGAAGAATCAGGGAAGGGTGACTCGTCGATGAAGTTGGAATGTCCCGCAAAATTCGCATGATTAACTTGGTTCTACTTCTGTCAGCTATTCTTCAAAGAGATTCTCGCCACGGGACAAGCGCCGGGCAATTGTATAGGTCTGCAATTGGGAGCGCATGGTGGGCGCATGCGCGGCCAGATAGCGCGCGGCGGCGATCAAGACATGAGGCGCCAATTCGGGCGCTCGCTCCTTCAAGATCGTGTATTGGTTGAAGCTGGCTTCGATACATTGTATGGTGTGAAAGTCGCGATCCTCTCGTAAAAGCAAATGCCCCATCTTTGCCATCAGCCGCCCCGGCGATCCGCCACTGGAAAGATACTGCGCCGCCAATGTTCCGGCCTGGTTGACTTGCTGCTGCAAATTCAGCATGGATTCCAGGTTTTCCAGCAGGGTGTCGGGATCCGCCACGGTCTCCGGCTGCGGCAGCCGAACCGACGGCACATTCAAGAAGCGATCGAGGTAGATGCTCATCGCCGCGTCGAAAATGCCGCGCGACAGCTCGGCCGATTCAATGCGCGTCAAGCCCTGGTAGACGGCATTGGCGAAGGTAAAGGTATGCAGCGCCGTATCCCAGTCGCCAAACTCGTTGCTGGTATGGAAGTGCGCGATGCGGCGCGCCGCGGCGTAAGCAACCGCGCCAGCCAGGCTCAGGGGAGATATTCCCGTCCGCAGACAATCGAGCAGGGTATCCACGATCTTTTGCGGCTCATCGCTCAGCAAGATCGTTGTAATGGCAGCAATATCATGCGTAGCTGCCCGGTCACGTCCAGCGGCGATGGCCCCCGGCAACTCCAGGAAGGCGTTCTCCAGGATCAGTACCAGGTCAATCGGCTTGCGCCAGGCGTTTGATTCTTCCATGCGCCGGGCGTCGGTCAAGTTTGGCACGACACTGGTGAAGGCCAGTTCGGCATGATCCCAGCCGGCCAGATCGACCGATTCCAGCGCCTTGTTGATGAAATCCAGGGTGTGACCGGCATCGAGGTAGCGATGGTCGGTGGCGGCGGCGAAAAGCATATCGGCGATCTGGATGTCATCGGCGCCGGCTCTTAGGGCGGAAACGATGGCGCGTTCCCCGGCCTGCGCATCGCGGACCTCGACGAATTGCCGGAACCATTGCTTGAGCGTGGCGATGTTCGTTTCGGTATTGGGCAGCGGCCGCGGATTGAATCGCGGCGACATACCGGCGGTATCGCTGGCGACATCCGCCAAGCCGTGGAATAGCGCGAGCGGATGATCCGCCTCGTCGAGGTAGGGAATCAGATTCATGGTGCAGCCATGCGTCGTCAGACCGCGTCCCCAATCCATGCCGCGGAAGTATGTGCCGAATTCCAGCCCGATGCGGAAGGGCTCATTGGCCGGTACCCCTTGCCATAACTGGTTGATAACCGCTTTTGCCACGACCAGGCTCAGGTTATGCTGCAAGCCATCGCGCAGTCGATTGCGCAGATGTTCGACGGTATTGCCGTTGGCCTGTGTATCGACATAAATCTCCCCGTCGCGCAGCTCGACCGGGAAGGCGTCAATGTCGTCCGCCCAGAGGTCAAATGCGCCGCCACTGGCGAGATCAAAGCGCGCGTGATGCCAGTGGCAGGTCAAAATTCCATTCTCCACAGATCCCTTGTCCAGCGGGAAACCCATATGCGGGCAACGATTGTCTACGGCGTAAACCCTGTCCCCGTAAAGGAAGAGCACGATCGCCTTGCCATTGGGATGGACCGTGATGCTGCCTTTGCCCTGCAAATCTTCGTAACGGGCGACCGAGACAAAACTGTCCTTTTCCAAAACCATGTTTTGCTCCTGTCTCTCTTTGCTTTGACGAATGCTTCCTGTGGCAGGCGATGGCCGTCCTTTTCAAGATCGCGGACAGTTCGCCTAAGTATTATTGTAACCGATGCGGGCCGTAAGAGGTCAAGTCTGCTGTTATGCGGGTAGTGGTTCCTTTTCGGTTGAATTACTTTTTACAGTTCCCGACATGATATCTTTACCCAAAATACGAACGATTTGGTAGGGGCGACTCGGTGAGTCGCCCGATACCATTCGGTTTCTACTCGCCGGGCGATCCAGCGGATCGCCCCTACCGTCCGTCAGGTGGTTGCTATTCTTCATTTCAACAGAATTCGATTTACTCTCGTTATGCGCTTGTTATGCGAGCCGCAATCTAACAGGCTCGGCGCAATCTCTCGTCCGATAGCGGAGATGATTCGACGCTTGTCATTTCGGAACTTTAGGTGCTAGACTCACAAGTGGATTTGGAGGTCATCCCTTGCCTGAACAAGCCTTGTATCTCAAGTGGCGGCCGCAGACTTTTACCGACGTCGTTGGGCAGGAGCATGTGACCCGCACACTTCGGAATTCCTTGATTCGCGGGCGTATTCGTCATGCCTATCTCTTCAGCGGCCCCCGTGGCACCGGCAAGACGACCAATGCGCGCTTGCTGGCCAAAGCCGTCAACTGCACATACGAAGACGCGGCCGGGCGTCCTTGCAACAATTGTTCCAATTGCGCCGCTATCAATGAAGGTCGGTTTTTGGATCTGATCGAGATTGACGCGGCTTCGCATACCGGCGTCGATGACGTGCGCGAATTGCGTGACAAGATCGCCTTTGCGCCGGCCGAAGGCAAATACAAGGTCTATATCATCGACGAGGTCCATCGTTTCAGCGGCAACGCTTTCGACGCGCTGCTAAAGACACTGGAAGAGCCGCCGGATCATGCCATCTTTGTTCTGGCGACAACCGAAATCGACAAAGTTCCGGCCACCATCAAAAGCCGTTGCCTCCACTTCGAATTCAGGCGCGTCTCGCAAAAGGAAGTAAGCGCGTTGCTGGCGCAAATCGCCGAAAGCGAGTCCTTTTCTATTGACAGCGCCGCGCTGGACTTGATCGCGCGTCAAGGTACCGGCAGCGTGCGCGACAGCATCAGTCTTCTCGACCAGATCGTCACGGAGCCGGAAGAGTTGGTCAGCCTGGAATCGGCGCAGCAGTTGCTGGGAACCGCCGCGAGCGTACAGGTCCGGGATCTGGTTCAGGCGCTGGCGGAAGAAGACCTGCCGCTGGGCATCCATATCATCAACAAAGCGATTGACTCCGGCAGTGATCCCCGGCAGTTTGGTCAACAGGTGGTTGAATACCTGCGTCATGTGATGCTAAGTCAGACCGCAAGCGCCGATCTGATAGAGGCTTCTCAAGAAGATCGCGCGCTTTGCGAAGAACTGGCGGAGGCCATAAGTCGTTCCCGGCTACTCAAGACGATACGCAGGTTTAACGAAGCGGTCAACAACTATACAGGAGGCTGGCAGCCGCAATTGGAACTGGAATTGGCGCTGGTCGAGAGCCTGCATGTAGAAGCGAGCCAGTCAAATGTTTATCGGTCCGAGTCCTCAGTACATGCGGAGAAGAGCTCGGAAAGCGCGCAGGAGGCTGCGCCGGAAACCGCATATGAACGTGTGGAGGGCAGCGCGCCGGGCGAGCCGCCGGCGTATTCGGTTGGCAAGATCCAAAACGGATGGATGGAGATTCTTACCCAGGTACACCGCTATAACCGCAATATCCCACCCTTGCTGGAACACGCGCATGTGCGCGCCATTGAAGGCAATCGTCTGATACTGGGTGTGCAGGAAGAATTCTTCCAGAAAAAGATTGCCGCGCCGGAGCGCGCCAAAATAATCGAACAGGCGATCTTCGATCTGCACGAGGTCAAATTGCGACTGGACGTGCGCGTGGTCGAAGGCGTCGCGCCGCCACCTGAACCGACAGGGCAGAGTGGGACAGAACCGGAAGATCCCTTGATCGCGGCGGGCAAGGCGCTGGGCGGTGTGGTGGATGACGCTGAATAGCCCGGGCTTGGTGTGGCGGCTGACTTCCTTTCTCGCTCTCGACATTCTCAATCCACTGTTCCTCGTTTCTCTTGCGCTATTTGTGGGTATCGGATACCTCTTGACGCTGTTCATGCCGGTGGGAATAGGTCATTGGCAAGCGCTGTTCTGGCTGAGTTTGCTCCTGCCTTCAGCGGTCTTGGCCAGCAGCGCCCGCGCCAAGTGGATAGGGAAGGAATATCGCGCCCCGTCACGGCGAGCGCTTTTGCCTATTGTGCCGCTACTGGTCATTTTGCCGGCGGTCTGGGCCGAGTTCACCAGCCCTACCTTGCAGGTCACGCACCACGGCGACATTCATATCGGCTATATACATCAGCTTCTGTACGAAACGACGCCAATCGACAACGTCTTTATGGTCGGTTTTCCCGCCAACTACTATTGGCTCTATCATGCCTATCTGGCGACTATCGCGCAGGTCACGGGCTTTAGCCCGGCATCGGCATCGTCAATCGTGAACGTCGTCGCGATATTCAGCAGCCTCCTTTGGATAGGGCAGACGCTCCAATTGCTGAATCTGGGCAAGTCCGGGACCCTGACGCTGGGTCTTATGATCCTTCTGGTCTACTTCTCGGTTAATCTGACCAGCACGCCAAGCTTATTGGCGCATTACTACAAGGGCACATATACGCCCTATGCCTTCGACATCATGAGGCTTCCCGGCGCGGACGAACGCTTACACAGCGTCATGGGCAAGGTGATGAACTTCACCAGCGTGACGCTGGGCATCATGACCTTCGCAGCCGCGCTGTACGCCTGTGTCCAACTGGCGAAAGAAAAGATCTCAATCGGCGCGCTCCTTATCGTTTCCGCGGCTGGCATCGCGGCTCTGGCGGTCAGGGAAATCGCGGCGCTTTACATCGTTATCGTCTTGCTGGGCGGCTTAGCGGTCTTTATCGCGCATGACTGGGTCCGTGATCCGGACAAGATCAATTGGATCAAACGCAAGCGGCGCGCGCTTGCGGCGGAGGTTTCGCCTCCCGCTCTCCTGATTTGGTTGGCCCTCAGCCTCGCGCTTTCACTGCCGCTGGTAAAGTACAATCTGGACATTGTCGGCAGCTTCAGCGCGGGACGTCCTTTTGGATTAAGCGGCGCGAACATCCGAACAATCGTTACCGCCTTGCTCTTGCTTCTGCCGCTCTTTCTGTTGCAATTCACATTCTTGTGGCGCGGGAGAGATCGCGGCCAAACCTTCATTCAACTGTGTGGATTCATTGCATTGCTGCCGGCGACCTTCCTGACCTTGCCCGATAGTAACCAGTACAAGGGAGTTTATTTTCTGGGCATGCTCATGGCATTGTCCGCGCTCTTCGTTCTGCGAACAATGCGGCAACACGAGAGCATGAACTGGCGCCGTTCCGGCCGGGCCGTAGAAGTCTTGTTGTACATCCTGGTACTTTCCCAGGTCATTTATGTGTCATCGAGCAACGTCAGCCGGGCAGGCATTTATGCCGAGCGGGGGTACATATTCGACGGCAGGCATCTCGAGCATACGAGCGACGTTGACGGTCGCCTGCCGGCCTATCTCTGGATTCGCGATCATAGTCCGGCGAACGCTGTTGTCGTGCTTCCGATTGTCCCATCCAAATACTCGAACTTGTTTCACGAGCGGATGCTATATGTCCGCCTGTTGCAGCTCCATTTCAAGTCGAGTCTTCTTGCGTATAATGAGCGCGCGCGTGATATAGAGTTGATCTATAGTGAAGAAACTGAAGCGGGAGCATATCGCGCGTTGATCGAAGACATGGAACGAGAATTACCCGGCCGTCTCTTTTATGCCGTTATCAAGGACTCGGAGCTCCGGAGGGAGGTTATGGGTGAGCGCGGCGCAGAGCTAGTTTACGAACACGAGACAGAGGGCGGCAACGTCTACATGCTGAATCCCTGGTTGGCGAGTTGATGTAGACCGGCGAATAGCGATCATGAGACTTTTGACTGTCCTGATTCTCGAGGTACTCAATCCGCTCTTCGCGATATCCTTCGCTCTTTTTGTCAGCGTCGGCTATATCCTTACCTTGCTGATGCCGGTCACAATTGGCCTTTGGCAAGCTCTGCTCGTGCCCTGCACGCTGATCCCGTTCGTCTGGCTGTTGGCTGGCGCGGTCAAGCGGTCGAAGCAAAGTCAATCCGATCCTTATCAGTTGAATTGGCGGATCTTTTTACCCTTGGTTATTCCGATCCTGGTATTGGCGCCAGGGCTATATGCGATTGCCTCCAGCCCAACCGTGCAGATACTTTCTCATCCCGATCTCCATTTCGGGTATATCAATCAATTGCTATATGGTTCCACACCACTTGAAAACGTGTTTGTCGCGGGCTATCCCGCCAACTACTACTGGTTATTCCACGCTTATTTGGCGGCTCTGACCGAGGCCACTGCTCTGCGCGCGCCTTACGTAGCGTCTATTGTGAATGTTCTGTCGGTTTTCAGCAGTTTTCTGTGGATTGGACAGATCCTTGTCCTGCTCAAGCTGGGTAAACCGCGCACGTTGTCCCTGGGTCTCTTGGTCGTATTTGTATTTTGCTCGGTGAACATAACCGGCATCCTCAGCTTGTTCGCGCACCTAATCAATGGCACCTATGAACCGGACAACTTGCGTCTGCTCGTGCTTGATGGGGGCCACAAACATCTGCATGGCTCCTTGAACAAGTTGGCAAATATCAATTCCATGGATCTGGGCATATCGCTTTTCGTTGCAGTCTTGTTCTGTTGCCTCAAGATCGTGAAGGGGCAAGTCGACCTCCGTTCGTTAGTTCTGATCTCGGCTTGTGGCATTCTCGGGCTGGCTGTCGCTCAACTTGCTACCCTTTACATCGTGGTCGCGCTTTTGGGCGGTCTTGCGATCTTGGCGGCGTGGAACCTTCTGCGCGGTTTCCAGAGGATCGAAAGAGTAAAAGACTTCTGGAATCGGCGCTTGACCAGTCAGATTCATCCAGTAGTCATCATGGCGTATGCGGGATTAAGCCTTGCGCTGTCAATTCCTTTACTCAAATACAATTTTGACATCGCATACAATACGCGTGGCCACAGTGGATTCGAGTTATTCAATCAAAGCAATATGGCCATGATGCTGGCGGCCTTCGCTTTGCTATTGCCGCTATATGTATTGCAGTGGTTTTTGGTATTTCGCGGGGGCGATCAACATAGGTATTTTTTGCAGATAAGCGGGTTGTTGGGCTTGTTACTGGGGTCGGGATTAACGATAACCATCAACAATCAATACAAAGGCTTTTACTTTCTAGCGATTGTCTTGTGCATTTCGGCTTTATTCGCATTACAATGCTTGCGAAACAGCGCTCGGAAGTCATGGACATTTGCGGGACAAGTGATATCGAGTTTGCTGTTGATCCTGGTTTTCTTGCGGATAATCTACGTAGATTATTCTCTCCTAAGGAGGGCGAGTACCAATCCATACAGAGGATTCGCGTACGAGGGAGAGCACATCGTCCACGATGTAGACAAACAGGGACGATTCCAGGCCTTCTATTGGATTCGCGACAATACGCCGGCTGATGCTCTTGTTATCACTCCGCTAGACGGTTTCATCTTCGAAAGTGTGCTGCCCGAGCGGCAGTTCTACGTCAAAAAAGCGCAATACGTTTATACTGTCAATATCGACGATTATGACAAGCGCGTTCGACAACTAAACAAATTTTATAGTGACGATACCGGCCCACAGGATTATTATTACATCAGCAGAAACATCGCGCGGCATTTTCCGGACCGTCCGATTTACGCGGTCGTCAAAGACTCGGAAGTTAGCCCGGAAGTGATGGCGGGACGCGACGCCGAGCTCCTCTTCGAGCATCAAGGCGATGGGGCAAATGTGTATCGACTCTATCCATCAACCGATCCACCGCAGCAAAGCTGAAACGACCGGATTATGGAGCATCATCTCAGGTAGCATGAAGGAGCAACGGACATGAGCAAGCGACGCGGAAGTAGACGGGGTTCTTCGGCAGGATTGCCGGGGGGCGCCAATCCCATGGCAATGCTGCAGAAGATGCAGCAGGATATGGCAGAGGCGCAAGAAAGCCTGGAGCAAGAGACCGTCGAAGTGACCGTGGGCGGTGGCGCCATCAGGGTCGTGATTACCGGGCACCAGCGCGTGCAGGCGGTCGAAATCAATCCTGAAGTTATCGATTTGGATGATGAAGAATGGCTCAACGACTTGCAGGATCTACTGGTGGCAGCGGTTAACCAAGCTATTGAGCAGAGTCAGGCAATGGCGGCCGAACGCATGGAGCGAATCACGGGTGGTCTGGGCAATATTCCCGGTCTTGGCGGTCTTCTCGGCTAGACGCCCTAACGGTCTGCCGCGTTTCGAATCCCGGCCATTCGGACGCTTGGAAAAAACTATGAACAGTGCCATTCCCGAACCGGTTACCAAGTTGGTGGAGGCCTTTTCTCGCTTGCCAGGCGTCGGTCCCAAGACGGCGTCTCGGCTGACCTATTACCTGTTGCGCGCCTCCGATGATGTTTCTATAGCTTTGGCCCTTGCGCTGACGAACCTCAAGGAGCAAACACGGTTTTGCAGCATGTGCTTCAATATTACTGTGGAGGATCCTTGTCCCGTCTGTGCTTCTTCGGAACGCGATGCTTCGTTGATTGCGGTGGTTGAAGAGCCGTTGGATCTCATGGCACTGGAGCGTACTGGCATTTACAAGGGCCAGTATCATGTATTGCACGGGGCCATTTCTCCCGTAAGCGGCGTCGGCCCGGACGATCTCAAGATTCGCGAATTGGTGGAGCGTGTGAAAACGGGCGCCGTCCGAGAAGTTATCGTCGCTACCAATCCGGGTATGGAAGGCGATGCCACGGCGATGTACCTGCAGCGGGAATTGTCCGCAACCGGTGTTGTTACGACTCGCTTGGCGCGCGGCTTGCCGACCGGTGGAGATTTGGAATATGTGGATTCCGTGACCTTGATGCGGGCGCTGGAAGGGCGCAGCGAGCTTGGTTGACTGAGCCGATCGGCGCGCAAGCGGGGAATTGTCCACAAGAATGTCCCGCTCCGGCAAGACAATAAACCCCTCCGTCGCAATCTGAGGACATGAGAGGTTTGAATATCGCGCATAACTCAAGGCCAACCCCACCCCCGGCCTGTTCCCCCCTCGATCCCCCCGC
>WTGF01000039.1 GCA_011525385.1 Chloroflexota bacterium
TGTAATTCATGATTTTCAACAGAGTCCAGCGGATCGCCCCTACCGGCTGTCAGGTGGTTGTTGTTCTCAATTTCAACCGACTTTGATGCACTAGCCGTGAAGCTGCAAGGTTAACCGCTTTCGTCAGTCATGCTATACTGGCTGAACAAATCATCGACTGCAAAGCGAGGAAAGCATCGTGGCAGAAGTCATACAGATCAAAGATATCGCCCGCTACGCAGGTCAAGAAGTCACCGTGCGCGGCTGGGTTTACAACAAGACAGGCAAAGGCAGGCTGCAATTCATCCTGCTGCGCGATGGCAGCGGCCAAGCGCAATGCGTCGCCTTCAAACGAGAAATGGACGCCGAGGCCTTCGAAATTGCCCGCGGGCTCACACAAGAGTCTTCGGTTGTCATCACGGGGGAGGTCCGCCCCGACGCACGAGCGCCGGGCATACCGGGCGGATTCGAAATCGGCATCCGAGACCTGCAACTCCTCCAGCAGGCCCAAGATTACCCGATCACGCCCAAAGAACATGGCACCGAATTCCTGATGAACCATCGCCACTTGTGGGTGCGCAGCAACCGCCAGTGGGCGATTTTACGCATCCGCGCCACCATCATCAAAGCAATGCGGGACTGGCTGGACGATCAGGGTTTCTTGCTTGTGGATACGCCAATCATCACGCCGACGGCCGGGGAAGAAACGACTACGCTTTTCGAAGTCGACTATTTTGGCGACCTGGCCTTTCTGGCGCAGACCGGTCAACTCTACAACGAAGCCAACATCATGGCTTTTGGCAAAGTCTATTGCTTCGGGCCGACCTTCCGCGCGGAAAAATCCAAGACACGCAGGCATCTGATCGAGTTCTGGATGCTGGAGCCGGAAATCGCCTTTTGCAGCCTGGAAGAGTTGATGGACATAGAAGAGGGCCTGGTGACCAATGTCGTGGCGCAGGTCTTGGAAAAGCACGCCCGGGAACTGGAGATAATCGAGCGCGATGTGAGCAAACTGCGCGCCATCACGGCGCCCTTCGCTCGCATCAGCTACGACGACGCCGTCGAGCGACTGCAAGGGCTGGCGGAAGCGACCGATGATCCTGAAGCGAAAGCCGAGTTGGCAATTGCCTGGGGCGAGGATTTTGGCAGCCCGCAGGAAACCGCGCTGGCGGAGATCTTCGACAAGCCGGTCTTTGTCTATAACTACCCCACCGCCGTCAAAGCCTTTTACATGACGCCGGTAGAAGGACGCCCGGAGGTCTGCCGCAGCGTCGATCTGCTGGCGCCGGAAGGATATGGCGAGATCATCGGCGGCAGCGAACGCATTCACGAACTGGACTTGCTGGAGCAAAATATCGACAAGATGGGCTTGGGACGCGAAGCCTACCAATGGTACCTTGAGCTGCGGAAGTTCGGGACGGTACCCCACGCCGGTTTCGGCATCGGCATTGAGCGAACGGTAGCCTGGATCTGCGGACTCAATCACGTGCGGGAGACGATACCCTACGCGCGCCTGCTCAACCGCAAATATCCCTAGTCAAAGGATCTCGATTCAATCGGTCGCAAAGACCTCGCGCAGGGCTTGCGACAAGTTACGCGCCTGGAGCAACTGGATGCCTCCTGGTATCTCGTCAGCATTGCCCCCCAGCCTGGGGACCAGGACGCGCTTAAAGCCGATCTTCCGCGCTTCGTTCAAGCGCATGCTTAACTGGCCGACGCGTCGAATCTCTCCACTCAAACCGACTTCTCCCACAATCGCCAGGTCCGCCGGCACGGGGCGATCGTAATAGCTTGAAGCGATGGCAACGGCCATCGCCAGGTCGGAGGCGGGCTCGCCGATCCTGATACCGCCGATGACATTGACGAAAATATCTTGTTCCCACAGTTTCAGTCCGATTACTTTGCCCAAAACGGCGCTGATCAAGAGCAAGCGATTGATATCAACACCATTGGGCGTGCGGCGCGGATTGCCAAAGGATGTCGGACTGGTAAGGGCTTGCATCTCGACCAGCAGCGGGCGCGTGC
Source organism: Chloroflexota bacterium (assembly GCA_011525385.1). Classification (GTDB taxonomy): domain Bacteria; phylum Chloroflexota; class Anaerolineae; order Aggregatilineales; family Phototrophicaceae; genus UBA6055. Next base: position 2,005 of record WTGF01000039.1, read on the forward strand.
CTTCCATGGTAATGGCAATGGCGGAACCGGAAGCCTGGACGACGCGTTCTTCCAGAAATACCTGCGAGGGATTCTCCACTTGAACCATGCCGCGCCCAGCCATCTCGAAGACGCCTACTTCGCTGGTGGCGCCAAAGCGATTCTTGACACTGCGCAGCAGTCGATACTGTTGAAATGGATCCCCTTCCAAGTAGAGCACGGTATCAACAATGTGCTCCAGTACCCGCGGTCCGGCGATATTGCCGTCTTTGGTCACATGGCCAATCATCAACACGCTGGGGCCCGAGTCTTTGGCCAGCGCCCCCAAGCGCATGGCGCATTCCCGCACTTGCGCTACCAAGCCCGGTGAAGAACTCAGTGCGTCGGTATGGGTTGTCTGTATCGAATCGATCACAACCAGCACGGGATCCAAAGCGGCGATCTGATCGAAGATATTGCCCAGATCGGTCTCCGTCAGCAGGAAGAGATCTCGCGCGGACAGCCCCATGCGCTCGGCGCGCATCTTGATCTGGCTCGCGCTCTCCTCGCCACTGACATAGAGCACGTTTCCGGCGGATTGCGCCAGCAGCGCAGCTAACTCGATGACCAGCGTAGATTTGCCGACACCGGGCTCGCCGCCGAGCAAGACCAAGCTGCCCGGCACCAAGCCGCCGCCGAGAACGCGATTGAATTCGCCCATCGGCACCGGCAGACGCACTTCCTCCGCCGGACCAACCGCTTCAAGGCGCAGGGGCCTCCGCTGGCCGCCCCTAGAAGGTCGGCCTTGAGCGCGGGACTTGGGCGCCTCCTCGACCTGCTCCACCATGCTTTCAAACTCGCCGCATTGCGGACAACGTCCGAAGTAGCCGGAACTCCGTCTGCCACAATTTGAGCAGATAAATGCGCTGCGCTTTTTCGCCATGGCTTTGTGGGTTTGAACTCAGAGACTCCCCAGATCTTCCGGCGATGATAACATAGATTCGCCCATTTAAGGAACGCGCCGCAAGTCGCGCCAGATCGGTCACTTGCTTTGCAAATCTGTTGTCGGACGTCGCATCGGCTGCGATCCGGTTCGTGATAAGAATGCAGCCGAGATTGCCCCGCCCGACGATATGAGTTTGCCCTGTCCACAGGCCGGAAAAGGTATCTATACAGTACATAGGGACAATCAAGCGATGGACTGCTCCTGCAAGCGACTCGCCCTTGCCACGCGGCTAATGCCGGCGCCATTGCCAAGCGCCAAGAGAATGCGAAACTCGATACGGCTTTTACATCGATCCGGCGCGTTTCCCGCGCTCCGCCTATAGTTCACGCGGGTTCCGGGCAATCGATCGTCCGCGCGTCGACACTCTCTAGAAGTTCGATTGAGGTATATGCTTCCGCTGGCGCTGGCGGCGTAGTCAACAGACCCGTCGTCGATCTGCCATTTCAAAGGATACCTGAAGTATTCAAGCACTGTATAACCTGTCCAATTGTCGCGTAGGCTAAGCGTAGAAAAAGCGAAGGTTTAGCAAAGGCGACGCGTCATCTCTTGTATTACAAAATATGTTAGAGTGATCGCACGTCCGGGTTCTTTGTCCCCACACGGAACCAGGACACCCCCCAAATATACCAGGCGTCCCATGATGATTTGGGACGTTTGGCTTTTATAGCCGTTGCTTCAAGGCAAGACCACGTGACCACAATTTGACCAGTCCCCATCAGCGCGGAATGCGTCAAGGCAACGGCTCAGCAGTTCGCCCATCTTTTGGTGACCCGCGTTATTCCAGTGGACATCGGGTAAAACTGTGTAGTCGACCGTTACTTCAAGTTCTGAACGTGGATCGATATACGGTATCTCAAGCTCTGCCATGAGCTGAATGGCGGTGGAATAGTGTCCGCCAGGCGATACCAGGTCGCTGCGATGCGGGATTAGCAAGACCAGGAGTTCGCTATACTGTGCAGATACTGTATCGCGCAATTCTTCCAGGTAGTCACGAGTGACCTCCGTTTCCCTGGCTGCTCTAAGTCGTTCATACGCGCTGTCGCCAAGCACATCAAACAGACGCAGGGCCAATGTTCCCAGACGCGTGATGCCAACGAGACGCTCAAGCTCGCTCGCGGGCGGATCTTTCCGCTGTTCGCGATAGTACCAGGTGGAAGGCAGATCCAGCATAATGATGTTCCCCCAGCGATCTTCCCAGCGGAACCAGATCTCTTCTTCATTCGCGTCTGCTGTCACCTTCTGGCCGTGAATGGGCACCATATTGTCTTTGAAGTCGTTCACGTAGAAGCCGAGCAAGGTCACATCAGGTTGCATCACGGGCCCGAATACCGAAAAGGATTGAAGCGCCTGCCGGGTCCCGGTGCCGGGGATTCCCATATTCCACAGTACCGCGTCTTCCTGATCGGATTCGATGCTCTCGATATAGGACTTTCCCATGTCGGCCGTCATGCCAAAGGTGAAGGAATCGCCCAGGGCAATGATCTTGAACTTGCCCTGCAAGTCATCACTCCGAGTAAATTCTTGCGTATCGTGAAATCCCTGTTGATTTAGGGAGCAGTTTCGACCTTCCGTTCGCCCCAATCTGCAGGCTTCTTCCAGGACTTCGGGGTCGAAGTGGCAGCCAGCCTCATCGCAGATATTCCAGGGCTTGCCGCTGTAGTATTCTTCCGGAATCTGAGCCGGAAAATAGGTCGACATATTGAAAACCGCCAGCAACAACTCCAGAGCGACAAGTGTGCCGGCCGTGATGATCGCCACTGCGAGTACGTTCTTGCGCCAGGCGGCCAATCGACGCCGGCGGAGATCCTCCCGTCGCAGCGCGTAGGCCAATGCCGCCAGCACGAGACCGCCGACGATCGCCAAAAGCTGTGGCAGGTTAATGCCGGGACTGGTTCCGGGGAACAGATCAAGAACGATTCCAAAACCGGTAATAACCAGCCCAATTATCGCAAGAGCCCAAAAGAGCGCGTTGAGTATCAAATTCGCGCGTGCGCGTGAACGCGACATGTGAGACTATCCTCTGCGGCGCCTTAGTCGTCCGGGGCGCCGATAGCAATTATAGTCGATTCCCCATGTAATGCCCCGCGATTGACGGCTGGGCACCAGGAACCGCGCCCCAGGCTCGGAAGCGTCGCGTATGTAAGGGTATCGTAATCTGAGCTCTCTACAATGGGAGCGACTATACTTGGGAAAGGACCGCTTCCATGCGCAAGGCGCTCATTCAGCGCGGATTGATTACAGTTGCCGCGGTAGCAACAATTCTCGCATTCGTCTGGGTTTTTAGCTTTGCTCGAAACCTGGCGCAGGATCAGGAAGGCTGCAATCCCCGCCATTTGCGGACGGTCAATTGGTCTACCGACTTCTGCAACAGCATTGTCGACTTCGAAGAGATTCTGGTCGGAAATCCTACCAAGGACGGCATACCTTCGCTCACAGACCCGGATATGGAGCCAGTTTCGCAGGCCGCTAGCTGGCTTAGTGATCGCTCCCCGGTGATCGCGGTCGAGATCAATGGCGAAGCTCGCGCTTATCCGCAGGCGATCCTGATGTGGCACGAGATCGCCAATGTCGAGATTGCCGGGATTCCGGTTGCGGTCACATTTTGCCCGCTTTGCAACAGTTCAATCACGTTTGATCGGCGTGTCGACGGCGAAGCACTGGACTTTGGCGTCAGCGGATTCCTGCGCAATAGCGACCTGATCATGTATGATCGCCAGAGCGAGACTTGGTGGCAGCAGTTGACCGGTGAGGGACTCGTGGGCAGTTATGCTGGCGTTCTGTTGGATATCGTTCCTTCACAAGTAATCAGCTTCGCCAGTTTTGCCGAACGCCATCCTGAAGGACTGGTCTTGTCGCGCGATACTGGTTTCTCGCGCCAGTATGGCACCAATCCCTACAGCAATTACGACAGTCGTCCGGGGCGACCCTTCCTGTTCCGAGGGGAAATCGACGCCAGGCTCGGCTCGCCAGTAGATCATGTCTTGGCGGCGACCGTGGATGGAATCGCCAAAGCCTATCCCTTCGCCATATTGCGCGAGCAAGGTGTGATTAACGACTCAATCGGGGAAAGGCCTGTTGCCGCTTTCTTCCAGTCCGGCGTTGCCAGCGCGCTGGGCGATTCGGTCATCGACAACGCTGCCGATCTAGGCAGCGCTGGCTTGTATCTCTCGACCCTGGACGGAGTAACCCTGAGTTTTATTCAGCAGGCGGATGGCAGCTTCACCGACGAGCAAACGGGATCGACCTGGAACGCCTATGGAGAAGCGATTGCCGGCAGCCTGCAAGGACGCGAGTTGGAATGGGTTGACGCCTTCCCCCACTTCTGGTTTGCCTGGGCTGCTTTTCACCCGGAAACTGAAGTCTACAGCATTTAGTATCCCGCTGGACATTCCAGTCAGCTATTGAGCGGGGGAAGACATGCCCGGTGAAGTTGGGGTTCTGAGGACGTGAACAAGCGCAAGAAAAGCTTCAAAGATCTGGCGACTCTTGTGCTGATCGCGCTTGCCTTCATTGTGCTCGGGCAGGGGCTATTTCAGGATCCTGGTTCGGGCTGGAAAACCGACTTCGACATGGCTGCCATTGACATGGACGAGGTGATCTCGGGCGGGGTGCCGCGCGATGGCATCCCGCCGATAGATGATCCGATATTTGTTGCGGCGGCGCTCGCCCTTGAATTGTCGCCGCAGTCGCCCGTGATTGCGCTGGAAATAGAAGGCGATGCGCGCGCCTATCCGCTCGAGGTTTTGACTCGCCACGAGATCGTCAACGATGTCGTGAGCGGCGCTCCGATCGCGGTGACATTCTGTCCGCTGTGCAATAGCGCCGTTGTCTTCGATCGTCGAATCGCCGACAAGGTCCTGCGCTTTGGCGTATCGGGCAATCTGCGTTATAGCGACCTGATCATGTGGGATGATCTCACGGAGACCTGGTGGCAGCAACTCACCGGCGAAGCCATTGTCGGCCACTACCGCGGCAATGCACTGCGGATGATAAGCTCGCAACTGGTTAGCTTTGAAGTCTTCAAGCAACGTTACCCCGCGGGCAAGGTATTACGCGGCCCGCTGGGAGGCTACGGGCGCAACCCCTACATCGGCTACGACAGCAGCCCGAAGCCATTTCTCTTCAAAGGACCCGTTGACGATCGCCTTTTGGCGACGGAACGCGTGCTGGGGACGGTCATCGGCGATCAAGCCATATCTTACGCATTCAGCGCCTTGAAAGAGAGGCATGTTATCAATGACAGGGTGTCGGATCACGACATTGTGATATTTTGGCAGTCCGGCGCCGTGAGCGCCCTTGACGCGGGCGATATCGATTCGTCAAAGGATGTCGGCATGGCGCTGATGTATGATCGGCGCTTGCCTTCGGGCGAAGCGTTGAGCTTCCGGCATGACGGCAGCCGGTTCATCGACAAGGAAACGGAGAGCAATTGGAACATCTGGGGCGAGGCGACCGACGGTCCCTTGGCGGGTAGCAGACTCAGCCAATTGCATGCCTATCCGCATTTCTGGTTCGCCTGGGCGGCCTTTTATCCCGACACGATTTTGTACTCGATCGAATAAGTTTCAATGACAAAGGACATATCATGCAAGAGATGCGCAAGATTCTCCCGATACTACTAGCGCTTGTTGCAGTTCTGCTGCCGGCGACTGGCTACGCTCAGCTCACCTGCGAAACGCCCCCCGCTCCCTTCGACAGACCAGAAGTGCTGGAAAACTGGCAATCGGTCTGGGATCTGATGGATGTTTGCCAGCACCAAGAAGACATCTTCAGCGAGATCATTTCCGGCGGCGTCGGCCGCGACGGCATCCCGCCTATCGACAATCCGGCATTTGATGATTTGGCCTTGGCGGATACCTGGCTACAAGACGCCTCCCCGGTCATTGCCCTTGAAATCGGCGGCATCGCCCGCGCCTATCCTTTGGCAATCTTGACGCGCCATGAAATCGCCAACGACACTCTTGGCGAGACGCCGATTGCTGTCACCTTCTGTCCCTTGTGCAATAGCGCTATCGTATTCGACCGGCGCGTGGGCGACGACGTGCTGCGTTTCGGCGTGAGCGGATTGCTGCGCCATAGCGACCTCATCATGTGGGACGACCTGACGCAGAGCCTTTGGCAGCAATTGACCGGCGAAGGCATCGTCGGCGCGCATACAGGCAGACTTCTGGATATCGTTCCGTCGCAACTGGTGGGCTACGGCGCATTCAAAGAGCAGTACCCGCATGGGGAAGTGCTTTCGACAAATGGACGTTTCTACGGCGCCAATCCCTACGTCAATTACGATAGCACTTCGCGTCCCTTTTTGTTTTTTGGCGAGCCGGACGGTCGGCTTGTGGCCACGGAACGCGTGCTCGGCGTTACGCTGGGGGATGTGCGTACCGCGTTTCCCTTTGCAGCCTTGTCCGAAGCCCGGGTGATCAATGATACCGTGGGCGATGTAGCTGTCGTGGCGATCTGGCAACCCGGCGCCTTCAGCGCCCTGGACGCAGCCAGCATAGATCTTTCGCGCGATGTGGGCATGGCCGGTTTGTTTGAACGGACCATTGATGGGCGGACGCTGCGCTTCCACGCCGACGGCGATGCGATCGTCGACGAAGGGACGGGTAGTACCTGGAATATCTTCGGCACAGCGGTTGCGGGCGAGCTCGCCGGAACTCAGTTACATTCGATCAACGCTTTTCCGCACTTCTGGTTCGCCTGGGCAGCATTTTACCCGGATACTGAGTTGTATGGCTACGAGCCGTAAAACAGGGAGCGGCTGAAGGCAATCGGCGCCAGATTTTTCTAAGCACCGAGGACACCGAGAAAAGCAAAAAATGTAAGGTCAATGTAGGGGCGAGCCTTGGCTCGCCCCTACCGTCGACTTTTATTTTGGAGTTAAATGACTTTGTTGGTCCTACTTCTGTGTCCTCTGTTAACTTTTGTTTGATTTCAGGTATTTCAGTTCTGATGCGATTGCTCTGACTTTGTATTTACTTGTCTTGCGGAAGCGACAACTAGAGTATCTGATCGAGGAATTCCTGCGTGCGCGGGTGATGCTCGATATCGGGATCGAAGAAGTTCTCCGGCGGACCCTGCTCGACGATGCGTCCCATGTCCATGAAAATGATGCGGTCGGCGACTTCCCGCGCGAAGCCCATCTCGTGCGTCACAACCAGCAGAGTCATGTAAGTGCGCGCCAGTTCTGTCATCACATCAAGCACTTCCTTGATCATTTCCGGATCAAGCGCCGACGTAGGCTCGTCGAAGAGCATGATCTTCGGTTCCATCGCCAGCGCCCGCGCGATTGCCACGCGCTGCTGCTGCCCGCCGGATAGCTGTCCCGGGTATTTGTAGGCTTGTTCGGGAATGCCCACGCGTTCCAGCAACTCCATGGCGCGCTGTTCGGCTTTGTCGCGGGCCCAATGCCGCACCTTCATCGGCGCCAGAGAGATATTGTCCATCACCGTCAAATGCGGGAAAAGATTGAATTGCTGGAATACCATACCGGTTTCCCGGCGAATATCGGCGATGTTCTGCACGTCATGGCTGAGCTCGATACCATCGACGATGATTTGCCCGTCCTGGTGCTCTTCCAGCCGATTGATGCAACGGATGAAGGTGGATTTGCCCGAGCCGGAGGGCCCAATGATAACAAGCACTTCTTGCGGCATGACTTCCAGAGAGATATTGCGCAGGACGTGGAAATCGCCAAACCACTTGTTCATGTCACGACAAACAATGATCGGCTCGTCGCCCGCCATCACTTGCTTTGTGCCGTCTTCCATAATATCCTCCCTCAATCCCGTATGCCGGGCGGGAAATCCTCCAAGTCATTTCACAACTGCTGCGCCCGCGCGGCGCCCGAGCCGGTCGCTTCGACGCGGCGGCTGATATACGACATAATGTAACTGAACACGAAGTAAATGATCGCGACGTACAAGAAGGTCTCTTGCCGCCGCTGCAAGAACTCCGGCTGCGCCACCACACGATAGGCGATACCGGTAATCTCGGCCAAGCCAACGATGAAAACCAGCGAGGTGTCTTTGAACAAGGAGATGAATTGTCCGACCAATGCCGGAATCACAGCGCGCAAGGCTTGCGGCAACAAGATGTAAAGCGTCGTTTGCCAGCCGGACAAACCGATCGCTTGCGCGGCTTCGGTTTGTCCAGTGTCGAGCGACTGCAAGCCTCCGCGGACGTTCTCCGCCAGGTAGGCGGCGCTAAACATGGTAATACCAACCCAAGCGCGTACCGCATTTTCCACCGACGCCAGTGTCGGATCAATCAGCGGAACCATCAAAACCGCCATAAAGAGAATGGTGATTAATGGCACGCCGCGAACCGTTTCGATGTAGACGATACAGGTATATTTGACGACAGCCAGATTGCTGCGCCGCCCCAGCGCCAGCAGCAAGCCAATCGGGAAAGAGGCTCCAATGCCGAGGATCGTCAGTTGCATCGTCAGCATCAAGCCGCCCCAAAGGCGCTTGTCGGAAAGCGGCAGCAGGTCATGTGGTGATGCTTGGAGCGCGCCTTGCGATTCCAGACCCAGTACGATGCTCGGGATAATGAGCAGGACAGCGAACCAGGCGAGCGTTATCGCGCCCATCATTCGCTCGGGATAGCGATACAAAATTGGACCGCTCGCATCGCGTTTCCATTTGAGTTTGTCGCCTTGTGCCCTTTCCCCGCGCTTGAAAACCAGCGCGCCCGCCCCCAGCCAGATGATGAAATAAAAGGTTGACCAGCGATCCACAGAGGTCCAGGTCTGCATCCACAAGAATGTCATCAACAACAAGCCGATGATGACTCGATTGGAGGACCAATGGAGCGTTCCACTGAAGAACATCCAGCCCAACCACAAGGCCACGGCGACAGCAAGGATGGTCGCGGCAGAGCCGTCGCCGCCAACCAAAAGCAGATTTGTATTGGCGAAGATGAATATGAACACGAGACAAGAGAGCAAATAGCCGATACGCTTGGCATTCACGTCAATGCTGCCGCGGCGGGCAAAGCCCAACAAACCCAAGCCCACGCCTACGATCGCCAAAGCAATCCAGATCAACACGGAACTGATAGAGTCAACCGTCCAGTTTTCCCAAACAACGTTGATGACATAGCCCTGCGCGATCTGCAGGAAGAATCCGCCGATCAATAACAGGTGTCCCGCGTTGCCCATAAAACCGAGGCCAATAAAGTACATCAGCAGCAGCCAGATCAAACCGCCCGCCATGCTGCCAATTGCGGCGCCCGATAAACCCCCGACGCCGGAAGCCAACAAGTACATAGCAAAGGGGTAGATGCCCCAACCGTAAATCAGCAACCTGGTAATCGAAGCTTCTGCCTCGTCCCCGGTATTGGCGCGGTTAAGCCAAGCTTCGACGCGCTGTAAGAGCAGCACGGTGCCAAATGCCGCGGCGATTTTCAGGATAATTGCCGGCAAGCCGTCAATCGCGCCTTTGTCGCCCAAAAGCGCGAAATACGCTAACAGGATGAGCAATGGCGATGTCGCCGCAGCCAGTACCGTGGCGCGGCTATTGTTACTGTTGAAGAGTGTCTGCTCGCCTAGCAGATGCGCGAGCGCTCTCCCCAGAATATAGCCCCAAGCGACGGTGATAAAAAACGGTAAGAGCAATACCTCGATCTGCTCGAGAAAGAGCGGAATGAAATGCACCAGATAGGTTGGCAAATCGCGCAAGCCGCGGAACTGGTTGTCGATCAAAGCGATGATGGGCGCGTCCTTGCCGTCGATCTGCGGCCGGCTGCCAAAGATCTCCAACTCGTTATCGGTCAGCCGCACAAATTGCGACTCTGAGGCGCTCAGGGTGCGCTCGACGATCGGGAAGATGCCGCGGACCACCAGGATTCCAGTACCCGCTTCGCCCGCGGCCGCGTCCTTCGACAAGATATACCAGCCGTCGCGCGGTATTTGGTAGGAGACTGTCTCCCCTGTCCGGCTGACCAGGCCCTCCGCCAATATCTCAAAAGTCTCCGCATCGTGGATCGCGACCTGCATCGGCGTTTGACCCAAATCGTAGATATCGACCACCGATTGTGGCGTCAGCAGGCGCACAAACATTTCGCGCAGGAATTGCTCTTCCCACTTTACCGGTTGAATGAGAACTTCATATTCGTCAGCCTGATCGGGCTGGCCGATCAAATCCTCCGACAAATCCAGGATCAACTGCTCCCCCAGATCCTCGATCTGGGCGCTGCTTTGAACCGCCGCCGTCAACTCCATGAAGGCTGCGCGCGCCTCGGCAGTCATTGGGTCGTCCGCCGTCAGGTTGGCCACGGCGGCGTCGACGACGCTGGCGGCGGCCTGAATGGCATCTTCGGGATTGCCAAGCCCTTTGAGCGCATCACGCAGCCGCTTCAGCCAGGCTTTTAATTCGGCGATCGAGGCGTCGGAAGCCGTGAAGTAGTCGCCGAGATAGCCGATGTATTCGAAGGTAGACGCAGCCATGTCATTGGTACGGCTGAAGGTGCGGATGGCTAGCCGCGTGCGCTCTTCAAGCGCTTCCGTCAATTCCCGGCTGACCATGCGGTCGAATGTCTCCCCGGTCAATTCGATCTGCCTGAGCCGGTTTCTGGCTGCATTGGCCAAGGCGTTGGCGGCGCGATCGGAGAAGCCCGCCAAATTGCTGAGCGTCTCGACATCGGCGACCTCTTCCTGCGCCAAATGTATGGAGACGGTCTCCCCCGCTTGCGCGATAAATGCCAGGTTCTTTTGCGGCGTCAGCGACGAGGCGCGGTCGATGATGTCGATATTGCCCGAAGTCAAATAAGACTTCGGCTGCGGGATCGTCGCATTGATCAGCGGCGGCAAGACAGCCATCAGAACCAAGGCCGCGAGCGTGATGATTGTCAGCATACGCACCACCGACTTGCGCGCCCAGGCCGCGAAGCTGACCCCCGTTAGCAAAGCCGACAGCAATACGGTGAGCCCCAGCCGCCATTCCAGGCTGCGCTCGAAGCGCTCCATCATGAACAGGCGCTGGTTGTTGATGATGGTAAACCAGTTGGCCGTGCGTACCGCCCAATCAAAAAAGCCGATAACCAGCGCTAAAACCAGAATCGACATGAGGATTGAAACGACGATATCCGCGGGCGATCCGAAGAGATTTTGGCGCAGCCAGGCGAGCAAACCCACCTCCAGCTTCGGCGGCGGCCTTGCCGGTTCATCGTCATAGTGGATGATCGATTGCTTGATGCCTATGCCTTTGTCTTCCGCCATGGTCTGGCTACCTTGTCACCAATTGAAATCGCTGATTAACCAGGTTCATCATCAGCGAGATCGAGAGGCTGATAAACAGATAGGAAAACATGATCATCACGATGCCGGTCACGGATTGTCCCGACTGATTGATGATGGTATTTGATACCTGATAGATATCCGTATAGGACACCGCGATCGCCAAGCTGGAATTCTTGGCGAGATTGAGATACTGATTGCCCAAAGGAGGGATAATCACGCGCAGCGCCTGCGGCAAGATGATCAGACGCAGCATCTCGCCTTGAGAGATGCCCAGAGCCCGCGACGCTTCAAGCTGTCCCTTGGGAACAGCCTGAATGCCCGCCCGCACGATCTCGGCTATGAACGCGGAAGTATAAATCACCAAGCCCAGGAAGACCGCCAGATACGAGGGCGAAATCTCGATACCGGTCTCGATATTGCGGCCGCGCCGATCCAAGGTCGGTGGACGATAGATCAGCGGTTGCCGCGTATACTCCAGTTCTTGTTCAATGGTTAAAAGGCCGGACTGGAAGGCATCCTCGTAGGGCATTTCGACGGTGGTGTCTTTCTCTCGATCAAAAACAGCGATGGTCGTCGGCGTTGGGCGCATACCCATGACCACCCAGCCGAGCAATGCAAAGCCAATGACCGAGGCAATCGCGTAGCGGGTGCGCGGAATTGGCTTTCCGGTCGACTCGGTGACATAAGCGAAGTAGCGCCACATGAGCGCCGCCACAACCAAGCCTATCACCACAAATACCATCCAGATCCCGAACATCGACGAAGGGATCAACTCGAAGATGGCGACGCCCTTGATGCTGATGTACAAGCCAGGGCGGAATTCGAGTGGGCTGCCAACGCCCACCAGCACGATTCCCAAGAGATTGACCAAAACCACAATGGCAATGCCGCCTTGTCGTATGCGGGTACGCCAGATCAGGTTGCGCATGCCGCCGCTGTATTGCCAGATGACAAAAATGATGAACAAGGACACGGCATATTGCAGCAAAGGCAAGCTGCGAATGCCTTCTATCGGGAAGGCGATCGCATCCTGTTGTGGCGGCAAGGCAAAAATAGCGATGAAGAACCAGGCGATAATTTGCAGCAGGACCGGGGTATTGCGCAGCACTTCGACATAGGCCCGCGATATGGTCCGAACCAGGTAATTGCGGCTCAACAGGAATATACCGACCATAATGCCGATCGCCGTCGTGGCGACCAGGCCAAGCAAGACAACGCGCAAGGTGTTGATGAAGCCGACCCGAAAGGCGTCAATATAGCGGTCGCTGGACTGATAGTCGCCGGAATCCGCGATACCGAAACCGGCGCGATTTTGCAAAAATTCAAAATTGGGGGACTGGTTGGTCGCTTCCAGCGCGGTAGTGATGCGGGTACTGAGATCGTTCAACACCAGCACCACGATGAGAACAAAACAGAGTTGAGCGATTCCCTGTAAGATCCTGCCATCCCGGAAAACAGCGGGCAGAACGTTCTCACCCGGCGTCTCGGCGCGCATCTGCATCGGAAACTCCCCAAGCATGCGAAATTGATATTTTTACAACAAACATTTTATCTCTGTACATTGTAAGCAAAAGCGGACAATTAGACAAATAATTAATAGTTGCGGGCGCCAGAATCTGTTACGCCCGTAACGAATTGATCGCCCGTTTCAGTGAAAACAGACGGGATGCGTCGCTACCCCGCACACATCCCGCTGCAACAATTGCGCTAGGGAATTCTAGCTGTCGGTTTAACGAAAGGGCGATGCGTACATCAGACCGCCGTCCGTCCAAAGGGCATTAAGACCGCGTTCCAGACCGAAGATCGTACCCGGACCCAGGTTGCGGTCGAAGATCTCGCCATAATTGCCCAGTTGCGTGATCACATCAACCATGAATTCGTCGTTGATACCCAAATACTCTCCAGCGACATTGCCCCCAAGGCCCAGCAGACGGCCGATACCGGCATTATCGCTGTCCATGAAATCGCCAATATTCTCGCTGGTGACGCCAAACTCTTCCGCTTGGATCAATCCCCAGACCGTCCAGCGGATGATATCGGCGAATTGCGCGTCGTTCTGCGGGCTGAGCGGACCGAGGGGCTCCTTGCTGATGACGTTGGGAAGAATCAGGTGCGCGCCGGGATGGGCGGCGGTCGCCTTGCGGGAGAGCAACTGGCTCATGTCCGAAGTGATGGCGTCGCAGGCGCCAGCTTCGTAGGCAACCATACCCGCGTCGGCGTCCGGGAAAGTGTTAACAGTCCAATCGGCATCCAGGCTAATGATAAGATCCGTGATATTCAGTTCAGTTGTGCTGCCGGCGTTGGCGCAGATTGTGATGCTCTCTTGGCTGAGTTCGTCGAGGCTGGCGACCCCGAAATCGACCTTGACCATGATGCCCTGACCATCATAGAAGGTGGTCGGAGCGAAGGTGGCGCCCCATTCAGTATCGCGGCTGAGCGTCCAGGTGGTGTTGCGGCTAATCATATCGACTTCGCCAGAAGCGAGAGCCGTTGGCCTTTCAGCGGAATTGAGAGAGCGGAAAGCAATCGCATCCGCGCTGCCCAAGATGGCTGTCGCCACTGCCCGGCAAATATCAGCGTCGAAGCCGACGAAGTCGCCGGCATCGTTTTGCGTGCCGAAGCCGGGCAAGACCGAATTGACGCCGCAAATCAACTCTCCGCGTTCCTGGATTCGGCGGACAATGACGCCGTCATCCTGTGCCACGGACAGCACCGCGCCACACAGCATTAACGGCGCAAGCCACATAAAGAGGGCGTGTTTCACGTTGGCTACCTTTAAACAAAATTAAACAAAACGGCTGTAACCGTCAGATATATAAAAGCGCGGCGTCAATTGACGCCGCGCCATGCTTCGAAGTTCTTTGGGAAAGCCAGCTTTCGGCTTAACGGAAGGGCGCCGCGTACATTAGGCCGCCGTCCGTCCAAAGGGCATTAAAACCGCGTTCCAGACCAAAGATCGTATCCGGACCCAGATTGCGATCGAAGATTTCGCCATAGTTGCCCAGTTGTGTGATCACAGTCACCATGAAGTCATCGGAGATGCCGAGGTACTCGCCGGCCACGTTGTCGCCCAAGCCGAGCAGACGGCCGATTCCGGCGTCTGTGCTGTCCATGAAGCTATCAACGTTCATGCTGTCGATGCCGAACTCTTCCGCGGTCAGCAGACCCCAAACAACCCAGCGGATAATGTCGGCGAAATTGGCGTCGTTCTGCGGGCTGACCGGACCGAGCGGTTCCTTGCTGATGGCGCCCGGCAAGATCACGTGCGCGGCCGGATCGGCCGAGGTGGCTTTACGCGAAACCAAACTGCTGATGTCGCTGGTGAAGGCGTCGCAAGCGCCGGCTTCGTAGGCATCCATGATGGCATCGAAATCCGGGAATGTGCTCAATACCCAGTCCGCGCCAAGCGCGTCAGCCTTGTCGGTGATGTTCAGCTCGGTGGTGGTGCCAGCGGTGGCGCACATGGTGATGCTTTCTTCGCCGAGTTCATCAATGGTGCTGACGCCAAAGTCAACCTTGACCATGATACCCTGACCGTCATAGAAGGTCGTGGGACCGAAAGTCGCGCCCCATTCGGTATCGCGGCTGAGCGTCCAGGTGGTGTTGCGGCTGAGCATATCAATTTCGCCACTAGCGAGAGCGGTCGGACGTTCAGCAGCGGCGAGCGGGCGGAAGGCGATCGCATTGGCGTCGCCAAGGATAGCGGCAGCGACGGCGCGGCAGATGTCCACGTCAAATCCTTCAAATTCACCGGCGTCATTCTGCGTGCCGAAGCCGGGCAAGACCGAGTTCACCCCACAGATCAACTCGCCGCGATCGCGAATGCGCTGGACAATATGCCCATCCTGCGCGGCTGTAAGCCCGGTACTCACGACGAATACGGAAATGATAAGTAATACAACCAATACCAGACGTTTCATCTTGAAACTTCCTCCTTTACTTCGGACAAATCGCGTTTGACGAAAAGATACGGTTCACAAGCGCATACCGGCGCTCACTACTACATATCAGTGTATAACAAAGTGGACAACATGCCAAGCCTTTGTTGACAGTATTACAACTCTAATAGAGCCTGTCACAAGGCTTGGCATGGGTTTGGGGCTGAAAATGAGAAAATTGCGCCGGTGACAACTCTGCCGGCTAATCGCCGGCCAATTCGAAGTTCGCCGGGCGGATCGTATTCAGCACGCCGAGGATTCCGTTGCGGATTTCCCCCGGTTCGGCGTGGCGACCGACTTCCTGCTTGGAGAAGATCAGCTCGCCGTTGACCCTAACGTCAAATACACCGCCGGTGCCGGGCACCATCTTCCAACTGCTGACAAAGTATTCGATTTCGCGTTCGTTCAAAATTTCGTCCGTCAAACTGACGGCAATAGGTTGGTGTCCTCAAGTGGCGCAGTACTTGACGACGATGTCCATTCCACCTTCTTGCATGAGTAAAATCCTTTCTTTGTTCTCAAGGCCTGCGATGGCGTTATTGTAACCGATTCGCGGGATAATGCAAGCGACGTGACAATCGGTAGTGTATCCTTTTCGGTTGAAACAGGAAATTTTAACCACCGAGGGGCGCGTAGACACAGCCCTTCGACACCGAGAATAATCTTACAGTATTGTTGCTCTCCGTGTTCTGTGCGGATTTGTAGTGAAATGAATTATTACAATTTCAACCGAATTCGATACAGTACCTGACAATCTGGCGATGTTTTTTCCCTATTATACCGCTGTCCTATGAAAGATACGCGCCTCGCCTACTATCGAGCCAGTTTGCTTGACCGTCGAGATTCCGGCTCCTAAGCTAGCGCTTAAGGATTATTTAGCGACAGGAGAGAATGATGTCCGAGCGACAACTTGCAAAAGTGTTCAGAATTGCCCTTTTCATTTCGCTGGCTGCGATGCTGCTGGGCGCAAACGCCGTTCTGGCGCAAACAATTCCAATTAGAAGCCTTCGCGTTAAAGACCTCCGCACCACCAACGTCACCATCAAGTGGGACGCTCCGAATTGGATCCCTGCGTATAGAGTTCGCTACCGGCCCCTCGGTGCTGATGAATGGCTCAACGCCGGGATCTCTAACGGGACATCCATCAAAATCAAGGGCTTGCTTCCCTATACATGGTACCGTATCGAAGTTTCATACTCCGATAATCGCGATAGCGCTTACGGCTCTTTCACAGTCCGCACCGCAGCCAAATCCAAGGAATCGGATGCCGAAAGATCCGTGAAAACGACGCCGACAACCTGTCCGCACTTGCCGCCCACGGTCGCCGTCAGTGGTCACTCGATGTTGACGCAATGCCGGATGGTCGATCAGAGCGCCATCGGCCGGACGGATGTGATTGAACATGACGTCATCGCCGCGGTTGATATATGGAGCGAGGTGACGAACCGGGTTGAGGTCTGCTTCCGGAATGCGGGTACGCTGGTCTTCCTGGATGCCGCCTACACGCCCCGCAAGCTCATGCCGCTATTGTCCTTCGGGCGCGATGGCATGACTTGTGGACAGGTCAACCGCGCCGGCACCGTGGTGCTGCTGCGCGAGCCGATGCAACTCGACCAGCCGATTGTGCCGGCCGCCCCGGTAACAGCCGACCCGGTACCAACCGCGCCAGTCCTGGCAGCTCCTATCCCCTTGGACAACTGCCTGATAAAGCTGGTGGAGACCCTCTTCCTGCGCGCCGAACCTGACGGGGAGATCATCGGCTTGGTCTGGCAGAATTCGGAAGTGCCGGCCTTTGAAATCAACGGCCACTGGTACAAGATCGAGTTCGAGGGCAGGACGGGCTATATCAGCCGCTATTTCCGCGAAGTCGTCTACGGCGCTTGCGGTTGAAAATACCCGCGAAGACACAATAATCCTGTCCGCAGATGCCCCGCCTCGAGCGCTCGAGGCGGGGCATCTCGCGTTATACGACGATATTGACTTTGGGATCCGTTCCGTTCCTGCCGGGTATGAAGATCGTCCGCTTAGGCGCTTTGCCTGACAGACCCCGCTGGGCGGCCTCGCTGGCCAAAGCCAGTTCCAGGGCCTGCTCCCGCTCGATATCCACCGGGACCTCGATTGTCCCGCGCGGCTTGCCATTAATCAACACCACCAGTTCCACCTGTTCTTCGCGCGCCTTGTCGGCATCATATGCCGGCCAGGATGCCAGGTGCACGCTGTATTCAAAACCCAGCCGCTGCCACAATTCTTCCGCGATATGGGGCGCGAAGGGCGCCATCAGGCGGATCAACTGGTTCATCACGCCGTTCCAGGTCTCCGGCCCGATCTGGCGCTCGCGCAGGGCCGCCTTCAGCGAGTTCTTGAACTTCATCTGCTCGGCGATGGCGGTGTTGAAGCTGAACTCTTCCAATCCTCGATTGACCACCGCAATTGTCTGATGCAGTTTGCGTTCGATATCTCGTTCGCCGTCCGGATCGCCCTCAATCTTGGGCGCGCCGTCCGTAGCGATTTCCCAGACGTCATGCAGCCATCCTTGCGGACCCTTGATATTGTTCTCGTTCCAGGGACCGCCCTTCTGCCAATCGAAGTTGAACATCAAGTAGCAGCGCACGGCGTCGGCGCCATATTTCTCGACCAGTTCATCAGGATTAACGACATTGCCCTTGCTCTTGGACATGCGCTGGATCTCCAGATGATGCCGCAGTTGATTGACGTTGTTATCGCCGGCGATTTCTGGAATGATGATCTCGGCATCGGGCAGAATCTCCACCAACTGCGTGACACCGGCCATATCCAAACGGATGACATTCTCGGTACGATGGACGATTTCGCCGAAGTATCCATCGAAGCCAGCCGGCACCTCATTCCAGCCGACCACCTCTACGCGATTCGCCAGCATCTTTCCACCGACGAATCTGCCGCTGCATAGCACATAGTCCCCTTGCCGTTCGGCGCCCAGCACCTGGCCCTGATTGCGCAGCACGATCATGGGTTCGTCAAAGGCGCGCTGCGGATCGCGGCCCTTTTTGCGCATGACTGCCGAGGCATCGTCAAAGACGCCGATATCCCGCAGCACCTTGGTGAAGAAACGCGTATACAGCAGGTGCATCACCGCGTGCTCGGCGCCGCCGGTATAGACATCCACCGGCAACCAGTAAGCAGCTTCTTCAGCGTCAAAAGGCGCCTCGTCGTTGTCCGGCGACAAATAGCGCAACTGATACCAGGACGAACACATAAAGGTATCCAGCGTATCGGTTTCGCGCCGTACGCTGTCGTCCACCTTGAAGAAGGGCTCGTGATAGGTCAGTGGGCTGCGCCCGGTGGGCATGAAATCGACGTCCTCGGGCAAGACCACGGGCAGATCTTCATCCGCAACCATTTCTATCGCGCCGTCATCGTAAGTCGCCGGGATAGGGCTGCCCCAGTAGCGCTGCCGGCTGATCAGCCAGTCATGCAGTCGGTAGTTGACCGATTCTTCGCCTTTGCCGGTCGCCTCCAACCAATCAATCACCCGCCCTATCGCCGGATTCGCGCGCCCTTTGTCCTTGGTGCTCACGCTGCCGTCCATGGCATCGGAATTGATCATGGTCCCCGGTCCGTCGTAGGCTTCGGCCATGTCTTCGGCACCCAGCAACTCTTCCATTTCGGCGGGCTGGATGACAACTCTGATCGGCAGATCCTGCGCGCGAGCAAATTCGAAATCTCGCTGGTCATGCGCCGGCACCGCCATGATCGCCCCCGTGCCGTAAGTGATCATGACATAATCGGCGATCCAAATGGGAATGCGCTCATCGTTGACCGGATTTATAGCGTAGGCGCCGGTGAAAACGCCGGTTTTCTCGCGGTCTTCCAGCATGCGTTCAATCTCGGTCTCACCCGCGGTCTGCTGGACATAGGCTTCGACCGCCGCGCGCTCTTCCTCAGTCGTGATCACCCCCACCAGATCATGTTCGGGCGCCAGCACCATAAAGGTCGAGCCCCAGAGCGTATCGGGCCGGGTGGTGAATATCTCGATGGGATGACCCCCGACCTCGGTGCGGAAGGTGACGCGCGCGCCTTCGCTGCGGCCGATCCAGTTGGTCTGCATGATCTTGATCGGCTCGGGCCAATCCAGGGTGTCGAAATCCAGCAATTCGTCGGCGTATTTGGTGATGGCGAAAAACCATTGTTCCATCATCTTGTGAACGACCGGCTGTCCGGTGCGTTCGTCCCGCCCGTCGATGACTTGCTCGTTGGCCAGAACGGTCTGCAAACTTTCCGACCAATTGACCAGCGCCGAGCCGCGATAGGCCACGTCGTTCTCGTAGAACTTCTTGAAAAACCACTCGGACCATTTGTAGTACTCCGGCGTGCAAGAGATCGCTTCTCGTTCCCAATCGAACATCGCGCCCATGCTGCGCAGTTGATCGCGCATGCGCTCGATGTTGCTGTAAGTCCATTTCCAGGGATGGATATTGCGCGAGATTGCCGCCTGTTCCGCGGGCAAGCCAAAGGCGTCAAAGCCCATCGGGAACAAGACGTTGTAGCCCCGCATACGCATCCAACGCGCGCGGGCATCGGAGGGCGTCATGGCGAACCAGTGGCCGATATGCAGATCGCCCGATGGATAAGGCAGCATCGTCAGGGCGTAGTGCTTGGGTCTATCCCAATCCACTTGAGAGCGATAGATCTCCGTCTCCTCCCATCTCCGCTGCCATTTAACTTCGATTTCATGTGGTTGATAGTTTTCGCTCATTTTTGTTACTCTGTCTCCGCAATCGGGTGATATGTAAAGCGCGAACAGCAAGAAAGCGCTCGAAACAGAATGATTTCAAGCGGCAATACAATCGAATCAGCTTGTGGAAAATAAGGTGGCGCGCGATACGAAGGGAGCCTGTGGGTCACATAAGCAAAGAGCGGGTCACCCCGGAACCCGGCGACGGTATTATTATCATCGCATACCTGCTTTCAACAACTCTTCGAATCGCTAGACTGCTTATCATAATAAGCGCTGGTCGCTTTGTAAAGCGGCTAATCTTTCCAGGTTTTGCGGAGCTACTGCACATGGTGCTGATTAGTCAACTGAAGTGGTCTTGGACCTCAGAAACCCAACCCTTGACATTTGCTGTATGATATGCTACTCTGATTGCTTGCGTGATGCAACTTTATTGGCCTGCCCATTCACTTGGTAGGTGCGAGCATCAAGAATGGTACCGTCCAAGCGCGAATACAAGCCGGGGATGGTAGCGCATAAATTTATGAAATCTATGAGATTTGCAGGAAAGAGTTGGAAGCGACGGGCAACGATCAGTCTTTTATCCACCAAACCAAAAAAGGAAATAGTATTATGAAAAAGTTAAGAATCGCCGCAGTTTTGTTCGCCTTAGCTAGTGTCCTATTCTCGATAGCAGTAGAAGTGGTTCCCGCACAAGAAGGCCCGTCGTCTTCCCAACCGCTGCCTTAAGGACTTCCTCGTATGACCAATCAACCGCTGAAACCCACCTTCATAAGCTACTACACCTAAAATGACTGTAAGTGCTCGCCAAGAGCATACAACGCGGTCTATCCTCTTCTTGCCAGAAAGCTGTCCCTTCATCTTCTCACTGTGCGATCGAATCACTATTATTTCCAGGTTTTGCGCAAGACGCGCAGCCAGTTTTGATGACTCAGCTTGTGAAGCAAGTCGTCATTGTAGCCGGCGCTCTTGAGCGCAGCGATCAGATTGGGCAATTTCGATACATCGCCAACTGCATCCGGTATGCGGGCGCCATCGTAATCCGAGCCCAGTCCCACGCGCGTTTCGCCCAAGCGCTCAACGAGATAGTCGAGATGCCGCACCATAATATCCAGGGGACGGCCACTGTCCCAGGCGCCGTCTTCGTTGAGAAAGCCGGTAGCGAAGTTCAAGCCCACCATGCCATCCGAGGCCTTGATGGCGTCGAGTTGCTTATCCGTGAGATTGCGCGAGATCGGGCAGATGGCGTGTACATTGGAATGGGTAGCCACCAATGGCGCGTCGCTGAGCGCGGCCACATCCCAGAAGCCTTTCTCGTTCATGTGCGAAAGATCTATCATGATGCCGAGTTCGTTGCAGCGCTTGACCAGGCGCGCCCCGGCGTCGGTCAAGCCAGGTCCGATATCGGGGGACGAAGGAAAGGCGATGGGCACGCCATGCGCGAAGATGGTGGGACGGCTCCAGACGATGCCCAGCGACCGCAGACCGGCTTGATAGAAGACTTCCAGCGCGTTCAGGTCTTCGTCGATGGCTTCGGCCCCTTCAAAGTGCAAGATGGCAGCCAAGACGCCGTTGTCGATGCAGGCTTGCAATTCGTTCGCGCTACGAACTACTTTGACCTGTCCTTGCGATAGCGCTTCCAGCCGATAGAGGTCGGCAACCTGACCCTGAACGGCAGCTTGCGAAAAGTTGAATTCGACCGCGGGCGATGTATAGGGTTTGCGCAAATCCGGCATGTTGTCAGGGTCGATACGTCGTTTCGGATTGGGCACAAAGACCGCGAAGAATCCGCCGGCGAATCCTCCCTGACGCGCCCGAGGCAAGTCGATATGGCCGCCGACCATCTCAGTGAAAAAATCGGGCAGGTTGACATCTTCATTCTGGTGAAAGCGCAACAAGGTATCGTTATGTCCATCAAAAACCGAGAATTCCGCCACGAAGAGCCTCCTCATATAGTTCTGCGCTGCTGGCCGCCAGTGATTTTAGCAAAAGGCGACAGACGCAAACCAACAGAAAAGCGCAGTTCATCGGAACTGCGCCATCGAAACCAATCCTGTCCATGCTGCCTACTCTTTGTTGTAGCTGCCGCGGCCCTTGCCCACCGGCACCGGAACGCGCGCCGGTTTACGCGGCTGTCGCGCTTTGGGGTCGAGAAAGTCGTCGATCTCTTTCAGAATGCGCCGACCGACTTCCAGCAGTTCGTCCCAGACATTGCGCTTGTGCTTCGCCACCTGTTCGCCCTTTCAATGGGTCGACAATTCCAGCAGATCTTCGCTCCGGTAGTTCGATGGACCTGAGGGGACTCGAACCCCTGACTTCCACAATGCCATTGTGGCGCTCTCCCAACTGAGCTACAGGCCCTTGCGACAAAGAAGTTTAACGACGTCCGAGCGGGCTGTCAATAGACAGCGCCTTGGGTAGTCTATCCCGGTAGTGTATCCTTTTCGGTTGAAACAGGAAATTTTAACCACCGAGGACACCGAGAGCACCGAGAATAATCTTACAGTATTGTTGCTCTCCGTGTTCTTTGCGGATTTGTAGTGAAATGAATTATTTCAATTTCAACCGAATTCGATACAGTACCTCTATCCCTTCCGGTTGAAATACGTTTTACAGTTCTCGACATTAGATCCTAAACCCAAAATACCAACGATCTGGTAGGGGCGACCAATCTGGTCGCCCGCTGCCGCCGCGACTTGTGGTTTCGGGCGGCATGGCATGTCGCCGGAAATATACGCTCTGTGCTTCTTTTTTAATACCCCCTTGCTCATGCGACGAGACGGCTTACTATTTCGCGTGAGCGCGACATTCCTGTGGACATCTGCCAAAATATTGAAAAGCGCCCTGGGGCGCACAGCCTATCGACACCGAAAGACTCGATTAACAGCGAAAGCCCCCGTGCCAAACGCTACCATTCTATGGCATAATAGCGCGCGGTGTCTGTCACTGAGAGCGAGGTCGCGATGGCTGAAGCGAAACAATCACTGAATGTCTTTGTCACCGGCGGCGCTGAAGGCGTTGGTTTGGCAACGGTACGCGCGCTGATGAGACGAGGACACAAGGTCGTAGCGACCGCTTGCGATGCGGAAGGCGCCTTGGCGGTACGCCTTGCGGGAGCGCTGCCGGTCTACCCTGACCTCAGCCGCGCCAGCGAGGTGCTAAGCAATTTAGAGCTCGCGAAAGCCGACGCCGTCGTTCATGCCGGTCCCCAGTTTTACGGTGGTTTGCCGCATGCGAGTCTAGACTATGTCCCTTATACCGATCAACTGCTGTCTTTCACGGCAGCTGTGGTTCAAGCGGCGAAGGCTCATGGCGTCCATCGTTTCGTCTCACTCAGTTTCGGCTATCTCTACGAGGCTGTCCACGGCGCTGCCAAAGAGGGTGACCGCGATGCGCGCGATAGCGACTATGCCCCAATGCTGGAAGCGGAGACGATTTTACGGGACAGCGGCTTGAATGGATTTATCGTTCGCAGCGCTTACATCTACGGCGGCAACAGCGCGCCTACAGCAGCGCTGGCAAAGTCAATCAAGAAATCCCGGACTTTGCCCTCTGGCGCAAAGCCAGCCTCCTGGATTCACGAGGACGACCTTGCAGCGGCTATTGTTAACTTGCTGGAGGCGGAAGGCGACGTGAATGGCGTTGAGACGATCAACGCCGCCGATGATGCGCCTCGTAGTCCAAACGAATTTGTGGCGGCCACATGTGATGCTCTCGGCCTAAGCGCCCCGGGCTTCGCAGGCGACGGCTTCTTGGCTGGGCTGCGCCAGAAGACCTTCCGCGACAAACTGCTCGAAAGAGAGATCGTCATTAATAGCGACGCCCTGCGCGCCCGCTTCGCTTGGCGCCCCCGCCACAGCAGGATCGAAAGCGGCCTGGAAGCCACCGCTTTGACTTGGCGAATGAAAGACGCCGTCGACGCTGACGATTTCTACAACTACGAAGACAAAGCAGCGGAGGCGATCGCATCATTCGCCTATGACACCGCTTTACTCGCGCCGGCCGCCGTTGAAGAGCAGCCGGCGGCCAAGGCGGAAGCCGCCGTGGAGAAGGCGGCGCCCGTCAAGGCAACCGCCCCGCCCCCTTCTGATGGTCCCACACCCTGGAACGAGGACGATGCCAAGCGCGAAGAGCGCAAGCGCAAAGCCCTCGAACGCAAGGCGAAACGCGCTGCCAGACAATCTGGCGGAAGCTGACCCGAAATGGCGAGCCAGTTAAAAGCCATCCTCTTCGATTTTGACGATACCTTGATCGATTGGAGTGGCGTTACCCTCGGCTGGCGGAAACTCGAGGCGAAACGGCTATCCCGCGTCCTGTCTTTCATAAATGCCCGTTCGAAGCACGATTTGACCGACCTTGACAGCCTCGTCGATACCTACACGGAGCGAACACGCGAGGCTTGGGCCGCAGCGCGCGTGAATTTGCGCGCCCCGGTAATGCCGGAGATCCTGCTGTCAACCTTGACCGACATGGGTGTCCCCGAAGCGGCTTCCTGCCTTGACGAAGTCCTTTCGGCCTATGATTGGAGCGTCGTGCCCGGGACGGTCGTCTATCCGGACGTGCCGCCCGCGCTTGAATTGCTCTGTAATAACGGAATCCGACTCGGTATCGTCACCAATGCCTCGCTGCCGATGTGGATGCGCGACAACGAATTGAGAGCACACGGCCTGATTGACTATTTTTCCGATTGCCGGCTTTCCGCCGCTGATGTCGGTTACCTCAAACCGCAGTCCCGCATCTTCCGATGCGCTTTGGAGAAAATGGGCACGCTGGCAGAGGAAACCGTCTTTGTTGGCGACAATCCCATTGCGGACGTCGCCGGTGCCCAGGCAGTGGGTATGCCCGCCGTGCGCCGGCTGAACCCAGGGGCAAGCGACAACAGGCATCTCGCCAAACCGCACGCGATCGTGACTTCGCTGGCCGAATTGCCGAGCCTGCTGGACAACTGGTATCCGGACTGGCGCCAAAATGGCAAGTGAACTCTCGCTCCACGGCGATCTTAACCTCATCATCACTGGCTATATCGAACCAAATAGGCCCCGTATATCGCGACAACTGGCGCTGCAACTTGGCATGGAGTTGATCGATGTCGAACGTCGAATCGAAGAGCGCTTCGGCGATACCATCGACCGCATTCGTTCACAATACGGCGAACAACGGTTGAAAGCCATCGAAACAGATGTCATGGATGACGTCGCCTTGTACCGGCGCGCGCTGATTCGCGTCTCGGGCAATACACTTGTCAACAGCGGACACCTGCAAGAAATACAGCGTAACGGACTTGTCGTTTGCCTGGTGGCATCACTGGATTCTGTTCTACGCCGCATTCACTTAACGCTGGGCGCCCGCTATCACGATTCGGTCGAGCGATCGCTGGCCATCGGCGAATTGCAGCGCGAGTGGAAAATACGCCAAGCTGAAAACGTGGTCGAATTCGATGCCACCTACATCAGCGAGGCTGAACTGATCGAGCAGATCGCGAACTTCTGGCGCGACCTCGCTTTGAGGCGCGGTTAGCCGCCATCGGCACTCAAAACGAAACGCCAATCATGCCGCGCGTGACCTGGAAATCGTGCGTGCCGGTCAATTCATGTTTGGGGACATGGTCACCGCGCAAGGTATCTACGACCAGGTCAAGTAAAGTCGCCGAGGAGTCGCGGTCGGATGGCAATATCGCATCCAGATCGTCCGCCGATCCCGCTCCAAAGGTCACTTGCAGCACAGGTACCAGTGGGTGCCCCGCCAGCGCATAGCCTTCGTTTACGCCCAACATCAATTCTACGCCGGCTGCGCCCAAGCCGGTCAGCGTTTCGCTCCAGTGCTGGCGCGGGCTGGCCATCACGTGGAAGCCGGATTTCGCCGCCAGTTGACCGTAGCCCAATGTCGCGGGCGTTTCCTCGTTTAACCCGAGCTCGCACATAAATGCGCCCTCCAGCAAGCTGTCTTTGTCCGAGAGGACGACAGTGCCTCCACCGCACACGATCATTTTGCACAAAACTGCCAGGCCGCGCGCGGCGCTGTCGCTAATCCTCCCAGCCGACAACAATCCCAGCCGCAGGGCTTCCATGCCCGCAGGACTGGGCGCAGGGACGCTGTCGCCGTCGACCCGCTCTCGGAACCAGCCGACCATCTTTTGCGTGACGGAATTGATTCCGCCGTCCAACTGAATGCTTGCCCAGCCATAGTCCGCCGGATCGAGGCCTCGTTCCCCCATTAACTGTCGAAAATAGCTATTGTGCGTGATCTCGCAGCCGTGCTCCAAAAGCAGCGCGTGCCGCAGTTTGGGATGCTGCAGATAGCTGATCAATGTGTCTTTGTATTCGGGCACGACGGTGCCGCCGCAACCCTCCGTATGCACCAGCGTGACAAATCGCGACAGTCCGGCGGACTCCGCCAAATCCGTCCTATTGAGCGTGTCGGTGGTTATCCGGGCAATCTGGCCGGAACACAGACTCGTAGGCAGCACCATGCCGACCTGTTCGGTAGTGACTTTGCCACGGCTCTCATAAACGGGTATTGATACACTAGGCGCATATACATCCTCAGCGATGTCCAGCGGTTCTCCTGAATAGGACCGATCTTCCAGCACCGTGACATTGAGCGGGCGCGTCTGCTGCCAATCACGCCAGATCTGGACTTGGTAGTGTCCGGCTCTTTCACCCAAAGAGCGTTGCCCGCTGGCGACAGCAATTGTCAGATCAAGCGTACGCGCGCCGAGTTCGTCCAGGGGCGTACCGTCCAGATATTCTCCCGCGTTCACATCCATGTCGTATTTCAGCAGGTTGTGGCGCGCGCTGGTCGTGACGATCTTGATGGTCGGGACAAATGGGAAATTCGTGATCGAGCCATTGCCAGTGACAAAATAGATCATGTTGCTTCCGCTAGCCACTTGACCGGCGATGCTTTCCAAATCGTTGCCCGGGCTATCCATGAAGTAGAACCCACCGCTCGTCATCCGTTGGCTATATTCGATGACATCATGCAGCGGCACATCGGGATTTCGCTTGGCCGCCGCGCCCAGCGATTTGAGATAAATGTTGTACAGTCCTCGATATTTGTTGCCGCCGGATGGATTGCCCTCGGCGGTTTGCCCGTGCCAGCCGACCCATTCCTTAAATCGTTCCACTTTTGCTAGAAACCCCCGCGCCGTCTCCAATCTTTCGACTCTGTCCAGCACATAAGATTCGGCGCCGATGAGCTCGTCAGTTTCCGCCAGATTGGCGGAACCGCCATAGCGAATGACTTCTTTGGCGACCCAAGCCGCCAGCGGGTTGCCGCTCACGCCGGAAAAAGCGTCCGAGCCCCCGCACTGCAAGGCGATCTTGAGATGACTCAAGGGTTGTAAACTTCGCTCGGTAGCGTTTACCCGGGGCAACCAGGACTTGAGCAAGTCCTTGAACCATTCGACGTTGACCTCAAAACTTTTATCGAGCGAGTAGAAGGCATGTGTCACGTGCTCCAGAGGGTGGTCATTGTCCAGCAGATACTGGCGCAGGTCGGCATTGGTGACCGCTTCGCTGCCGTAGTCGACCGCCACTACTGCGCCGACATTGGGATGTACGACGAATCCGGCCAGAGTGCGCAAGAGTAACTCGCGATTGTTAGGATCGCTGTGCCCGCCTTCGGTATGCGCCACCGGCACAATCCCGTCAACATTGTCGTATTCCTCAGCCATAGCGGCCGTGAGTTGCGCCAAAGTGCGAACGAATCCAGCTACCAGAGAAGTAGTGCCGAGCAGGACAATCATATTGCGCGTGCCGACCCCGCGGTCACCCGGCCGAGCATAACCTTCGAAGAAGCGCGAATGATCGTATATGGGCAGGGGTTGCGCAGGCACAAAGGACGATTCATCAAACTCAAAAGGGGTGATATGGTTGTCAAAATTCGGCGCCGTAGGCAACTCGAAATCCAATTCACGACGATTCAACTCAATCTGCACACCTTCGTTGATCACATACTCGCCGGCGGCGATATCGCGGGTGGCGATGCCAAAGCGCTGCCCCCAAGAGGTTAGGGTCTCGCCCTTGCCGATAGGCCGAACCGCAAAGCGATGCCCTTCGAGAATATTGTGCGAAAGCGCATATTGGTCATCGCCCTGCCCGACGACTGTCCCCGCAGGCTGGTCGCGGATAGCGATGGCGCAATTGTCGCCCGGGTCCGGCAAACGTCCGATTTCCTTCAGATTTGGCATGGCATGATCCTATTCGCAAACTCAGCCGCCTGTGATCGCGGCTGATGTATCGTATTCTGTAATATCCCCCAAATTGTGCCACCGAAGTCGCGGATTTGCCACCTGATGCGGAGATCGTGGGCTGTATAGCACCCCCTGTAGCCAGCCTTCGCCGAAAGCCGATCAATGCTTGAACATCGCTCTTTTGTCACCTATGGTATATGGTTTAGGAGCCGGCCACCGAACTGAAAGCCTGCGATGATCAAGTTCATGATCGTATTTGATCAACCCGAGGACCCCGAAAACTTCGAAAACGTCTATCAAGATTTTTTGGCATTAGTGGAACGGATGCCCCATATTCTGCGCCGGCAAGTGGTCCATATCACCGGCAGCCCGCAGGGCGCGCCCAAGTTCTACCGTATTCTGGAACTCTATTTTGAATCGACGGCTACTCAGCAAGACGCGCTAATGTCGCAGATCGGTCAGGAAGCTGGCCAGGAATTGAGCCGCCTTCCGCAGGGCGCCGTGCAATTGCTCTTCGCTGATGTCTATGAAGAAGAAGGCGGTCGTACATCGCCAATCACCAGCCCGGCGAAAGACAGAGAAGAAACGCTGGATACAGAGGCTGAAGCTGAATCACCGGCTGAGTAGTTGTTTCAAGCCGGCTACAAACTCGTTTTTGCCGCCCTGCGCAGGATGCCGCACTTTGTCACAATTGATGCTGATCTCTTCCAGCGTTTCGAATGCGACATTCCCCACGGCGATCACCCGTTGAATGGGCATTATCTCCATTACCTCGCGCAGAAATACTGCGCCTGTTTTCGTTTCGGACCGCCGGGGCTTGCGATTGCTGCGCGCGATGCCGCGCTTGCAAGGATGAAAGGGAAAGGTATTCCAGATAAAAGGCAGCACGCCCAACCCCGCCAGCGCGCCCCAAACAATAGTCGCGGTCTGCTCGCCGTAGATGTCCTCAAAACCCGCTTCATCCACATCGCGGTAGCCGGCTTCGCTGCCAAATATGTCGAATCCGGGCGCGCCTTCCAGCAGAATCTTGCGGCTGGTCACAGGCACGCCGGTCAAACGGCAACCGCGGTAGCCCGGCGCTTCCATCACCAGCATGGCGCCCGGCCTCAGCCGCGACATCTCCCCCAAATACAGTCGCAGATTCTGCCGCCGAATATCGTTGTTGGCAATAGCATAAGCATATTCGTTAAAGGTATCGGCAGCCGTGTCTTCACGTGCCAAGCGGTCGATAAGCGCTTCAATCTGGGTTTCGCTCGTCATCTTCGCCTCTGCGTCCGGACCCGGCTCATAAAATCCTGAGGTAGCGCGCTACAGATATACTGCAACCCCGCCATTGTAACCCATTCGGGAGCGATATACGGTTTTATATCGCGATCGGGGGTGGAACCGCCGGATGCGCTGTCGCCGGTCGCTTTGCAAGGTCGATTATTTAGCGTACTGCTGTAGCGCGCCAGAACGCGGCAACCGACGCCAAATTGACTTGGAAAACGATATAAAGGCGTTTATAGTATGGCGACGATCCAAAATCATTGGCGCAGCGAATGCAATTTGAAAGCAATTCGACATGATCTCTAATGATCCCACATCGCTGGCTACCAAAGCACATAGCCCTTTACGCGCCCAAGTTCCGCTTCGGCAAAAGGATTCGCCCTTTCCGACGCGCGCCGCTGTATGGTGCCTGTTTGCCCTACTTTGCTCGGTAGCTTCGGTTGCATTAGCGCAAGACGAAGCCCGCGACTACGCCATCACAACGCCCTTGGTTAGTTATTCGTCAGACGGCGCGACCGCAATTGTCGCGCTCACCGTCAGCAATCAAGGCAGCGACGCAGTTGAAGAATCAACGATCACGATTGCCTACAACGACTCCGGCCGGATTGTGGAAAGCGTTGACCTACTCCCGCTTGCTTCGGGGGAGGTCTATCCCTTTTCGGCGGAGTTGACGCTGGATCAGTTTCCTGAAGGCGATGTCTTTCTAAAAGTCGAGGTCGGGATTGACCAATACGAGTTGGCGGGCAGTCCGATCGCTCGCGACAATAGCCAGTTAATCCGCATCAACGTTGCCGAAGCGCGTGAAGCGGCTACAGTCGCCGGTTCGTCCGCGTCCGATTCCGTTGCGGACTATGACTTTGTCGTCCCCCTGCTGAACATCGGCATCAAGAATCTTGAAGAAGGCATTCAGATCAACGATAGCGTATTCTCGGGGACGCAGATTCTCGTCGGCATCCTGGTCTTGGTGCTGGGCCTGGTGTTGCTCTGGTTCGTCAGTCTGATTCTACGGCTGATCTTTCGGCGTTCGCCTTACTTTGACGTCTGGCAGCCACCCTATGCCACGGGCGCATATTTCGATCCGGATTCGACACAGGGGCGCCGCCAGAGTTGGCAGTACCACGCGCAGAATAGCGCCATCAATACGCCCTGTACGCCGGATCACCTGGCAGTCGTCAAGCGCCTGGTCGATGCCGAAGGTCACAGTCTCGGCTCATGGATTATCAAGGCGATTCGCAGTGAGCAATACGATATCTATGGCCGCATCAGTCACACTGAAGCGGTCATGCCGCGCAAGATCGTCAAGCAGTTGAA
The DNA here is from genome assembly GCA_011525385.1 of Chloroflexota bacterium. GTDB lineage: Bacteria > Chloroflexota > Anaerolineae > Aggregatilineales > Phototrophicaceae > UBA6055. The sequence goes on from WTGF01000039.1 coordinate 32,638, forward strand.
CAAGATCGCCGGGCGTTCCGGCGAGATGGACAATCAACAGTTGAACAAAGCCTTAAATCCCATCGCCAATCGTATGAGCAAAGCCGCGCTGCGCCGAATCGAAAAGCAGAATCGCAGCCTGCCGATCGCGCTGGATATACGCTTCGAAGGTACTGCCGGTGAAGCGCATATCGTTTTTGAGCTGTATCAATGCCGCAATGCTGCCTGGCACGTCATCGACCAGTGGGAACCGGAATTAGGTATGATTGGGGGCCGCATCCCCGAACAATTCACTTACTCGCTCAACGGCATGCTACCGGGCGAGAATTATCGCGAATTCAAAGCGCGAATCCCACATGATCTGACAGTTTTGCTGGGCGGATTGCTCTATCACCATCAGTCCGCCACCGAGGCCGGCGCATCGCCCGGGGAAAGCGGTCAAGATCCGGATTCAACCAGTGAGAGCAAACTCAACGAGCCTTCAGACGACACAACAGAAGCCAACAACGTCCGAGCGAATGTCGATATCAACGATATAGCAGCCAATAGAAGGAGCTAATTCTCATGTCCGTAACGATCGCAGACAATCTCAAGGACCTTTTGGAGCGGCCGATCGTGGTCGCCTTCGCCACAAGCAATCCAGACGGACAGCCGCAGGTGACGCCCGTCTGGGCAAGCCTGGAAGGCGACCAGATCTGGATTAATTCGGCGGTCGGACGCCGGAAAGATCGCAATGTCCGGGCCAATCCCAAAGTCACGGTGATGTCCCTGGATCCGCAAAACCCGTTTCACTGGGTAGAGGTCCGCGGCGAAGTCGTCGAGTTTGACGACAGCGCTGCCGCAGTGGCGCATATCAACAAGCTGTCGGGCCTGTATGCGGGCAACGATGACTACTATTCCTTTAATCCCGAGGGCCGCGGCAAAGAACAGCGCGTGATTTACAAGATTCGTCCCACCAGGGTCAACGGCATGTAGCCGCTCGGCGGTCGCGTAGACACTGACCTTCGGCAGGGAAAAGGTCTGTAGCGCTCAGGCAAAATAGAAAGTCGTCTCGTCGTTTGAGCGACGTGGTTTACATAAACGGGGCAATCAAAGGCGACCGGCGCGCCCGGTGTAATCGCGCAGATACAGGAAGTCATGCCCGATACTGCGTTTGGATAGTTTAGCGATATTAGGCATGGTCCGCTTGTAGTGGTTGGCCTTGACCCGTTCCCAAATGCGGTCGACAAATTCGCTGTCGAAGCCTTCCGCGGCGACCTCCTCCACCGTGAAGCGTTCGTCAACCAGAAGCATCAGCACTTGATCGGCTTCGTCGTAGGTGAAGCCGAGTTCGTCCTCATCGGTCTGCCCCACCCACAGGTCGGCAGAGGGCGGCTTGTCAATAATGAAACGCGGCACTCCCAGATGAGCCGCGAGTTGCCGCACCTGATACTTGTAGAGGTCCGCGATCGGATGCAAAGCCACGCCGCTATCGCCGTAGATCGTGCTGTATCCCAACAGGAACTCCGTCTTGTTGCTCGTGCCCATCACCAAGCCACCCCAGGCCATGGATTGATCATAGAGCGTGATCATGCGCAGCCGGGCCATAATGTTGCCCCGCCGCAGCTTGCTCATGCCAGGGAATCGTTCGATCATGGGTTCGGCCATATCGGTGATTGGAAGCGTCTGATGTGGCAATCCCAAGTCTTCGATGACCGCTTCAGCATCGTTCATACTGCTGGCCGAAGAGGTCTTGTACGGCATGCGCAAAGCCAAAACATTGTCCGCGCCCAATGCCTCCGCGGACAGATATGCGGACACCGCCGAATCAATGCCTCCGGACAGTCCAATCACGGCACGCGACATCCCCGCCTTTGTGATGCTGTCGCGAATGAAACCGGTCAAAATACGCGTCGCCAGTTCCGTGTTTATCTTTAGCCGATCCAGGATCAGGCCGGTTTTTCCCGCGTTCATAGCAGCACCTTTGCTTCAGCCCCGCTCAATTGGTCGCAAAGCATAGTGGATAATCTGATGCGGGTAACTCTCGTTCACGGTCATTTCAAGGCGCAATCGCGACGCGCCCTTTTCGCCTTGCAAGATGACATCTATCGCGTAATCATCGGCCTTTTCGATCGCTACAACCTTCAAGCGACCATGTAGTTTACGCGTGACCTTAAGATCGAGCATACGGCGATCTGCCGGGTTCTCCATCAAGATCAGATCATAATAGCTGCTATGGACGAACTGCCGCAAGCGCTTGAAATCAGCAGCATTATAAAAGTTCATCTGGGCGATAAAGCGACGACCGGCTTTGCTGGCGGCGATGCGTCCGGCGTTCTCGTTCATGAAAGTGGGCTCGTCCTTCCGGGCTGGCCAGACATCCGCGCGCCTGCCCTGCCATTGCGGAGCATATCATAACACATGCGGACTGTTATCAAGTATGATACCCTAGCGGTAATGCAAATGTGGCGGTGACAAAAATGGCGCACAGATTAGCGGAAATTCAAGAAGCGATTGGCCGATTCCAAATGGACCGCGCCCGGGAACTGATCAGTGAGGAACTTGAGGAGAATCCGAGCGCCGATGCCTATTACCTGGCCTCACAGGCAGCGCTCAGTCACGGTCAACGGATTGAGTTTCTACGCTCGGCGCTGGAACTGGATCCCGATTTTGAAGCGGCCAGCGATGAACTGGCTCAAATTATTCCCGCGCCCCCAAAAGAACTTCCAGACGCCGCGCCCGTTCCAGCGCCCCCGCCCGCGAAGCAACGGGTACGTCTGGCGTCGGTGGGCAGGCGCTGGCTGGCAATCATAATCGACGGGCTTATTGTGGCGGTCATGACGCTGTTGCTTGCGGGCGTTAGTGGCGCTTTCGCGACCATAGAAGCGGCGCTGCTTTCTGATGACCCCACGATGATTTCGGCTGCCGCCTCACAGTTTCAGAACGATGTGCTGACGATGAATTTGCTGGTGAGCGCGGTATATAATGTCGCTTTCATGACCTTGTTCAACGGACAGACCTTGGGCAAGATCATGCTGAAGCTGCGGGTCATCAAGAAGAATGGACAGCGCATCGGCATCCTGGACGCCATCATTCGCAATGTCTTCGGTTATACGATTAGCGGCATGTTCCTTTTGGGATATCTCTGGGCAATGTTCGACCGAGAGAAGCAGACTTGGCACGACAAGCTGGCGGGGACTGTGGTGGTGGATGAGCGGGCTTGAACATCAAGGCTGCGAATAGACGCAACGCCGAGCTTTCCGGCAACTCCACCTGAACTAGCGCCTGGCTCAACTGAACAGTTTCTGGACTTCTTCATGTCAATGATGCAGACGTTTGGTTATCCTAGTCTTTAACTCCCGCGGCCATACCGCCTCACCCGCAAATCGCACTGCTCCTTGTGCCCCATGAATCCTTCGAGATCACAGAGGCGGCTGCCGTATTCGCCGATGACGACGCTCGCTTCTTCCGTCACGCGTTGATAGGTCACGGTCTTAATGAACTTGCCCACCCACAGTCCGCCGGTGTAACGGCCGGCTTTCTTGGTTGGCAGGGTGTGATTGGTGCCGATGATCTTGTCGCCATAGGCGACATTGGTCTCGGGACCCAGGAAGAGCGCGCCGTAATTGCTCATGTTTTCCAGGAAATAATCGGGATCGCGCGTGAGCACCTCGACGTGCTCGCTGGCGATCTCGTCCGCGACCCCGACCATTTCTTCGTCGGTATCGACCAGGATCACCTCGCCGTAGTCGCGCCAGGCTGCGCCGGCCAAATCGGCGGTCGGCAGCGTCTCCAGTTGGCGGCCGATTTCCGCTTCAATGCTCTCGGCAAGTGACGCGCTTGTCGTCAGCAAAACAGCGGGGGATGTGGGACCGTGCTCCGCCTGCCCCAGCAGATCCGTGGCGCAGATTTCGGCATCGGCGGTTTCATCAGCGACCACCAGTACTTCGGTCGGTCCAGCTAATAGATCAATGCCCACCAAGCCAAATAGCTGCCGTTTGGCTTCGGCAACAAAGGCATTGCCGGGACCGACGATCATATCGACGGGTTCAATGCCTAATGCGCCGTATGCCATGGCGGCCAAGGCTTGCACGCCACCCAAAAGATAGATCTCGTCCGCCCCGCCAAAGTGTATCGCCGCGATTGTGGCCGCAGGAATCTCGCCTTTGATCGGAGGCGTGCAGGCGATGATTTCCTTGACACCGGCCGCTTTGGCGGTCACGGTACTCATATGCGCCGACGCGACCATCGGGTAGCGCCCGCCCGGCACATAACAGCCGACCCGGTTGACGGGTATGTTCTTGTGCCCCAGGACGACGCCGGGCAGCGTTTCTACTTCAACATCCTGCAGCGCCGCGCGTTGGGCTTTTGCAAATTTGCGTATCTGTTCCTGCGCGAACTTGATGTCGGAGACCGCCTGTGCCGGCAGGCTGGAGACGATGTCTTGGATCTGCTCGTCTGATAACTTGAAGCTCGCAGGACTCCAGTTGTCAAATTTCTGCGACAGCTCACGAACCGCTTCGTCCCCGCGCGATTGAATATCGGCCAGGATCCCGCGCACGGTTTCCTGTACTTCAGCATCGGCCTCGGCCTTTTGCTCGACGGACTTGCCCTTCTTAATGTATCGAATCGCCATTCGGCTCAATCTCCTGCAAGATCGTCAATCACATATTTTGGGGGGCTTAATTCCAGAGCCGTTCGCTGGCTATCCGCGCGCCTTCCGCCAGCGAACCCAATTTGGCATAAGCGATATCGGGATGTATCGCGCCAAAGCCGGCAAAGGTGCCAAAGCCACAATCCGTACCGGCGATAACCCGTTCCTTGCCAACGATCCGGCTGAAGCGCTCGATGCGTTGCGCCACCAGTTGCGGATGTTCCACAAAGTTGGTCGTGGTATCGAGCGTACCCGGTATCAGGATCTTGTCGTCGGGGATATCGGCCTCGGCCCAGATCGCCCATTCATGTTGATGGCGCGGGTTGGCGCCCTCGAATTGAATCGCTTGTGGCTTGGCGGAGAAAACAATGTCGATAATCTCGCGCAGATCAACGTCGTGGTGGTGGGGTCCCTCGTAGTTTCCCCAGCAGATGTGTATGCGGGCGCGATCGGCTGGCACGTTTTCCAAAGCATAATTCAAGGCTTCGACTTGCGCCTGCGCCGCCTTCTTAAAGGTGGCGATATCGGCATCGCGGAAGCGGATATGTCTGCCCAAGGCCAGATCCGGGCAATCGACTTGCAAAACCAAGCCGGCTTCGGTGATCTTCTCGTACTCGACCCGCATCACCTCCGCCAGCGCGCCCAGGTATTGCTCGTCGTCCGGATAATATTCATTGGGCTGGAAGACGGCGATGACACCGGGCGATGCCGCATTCATAAAGGCCTCTTCGGCGCCGGACTCGTCCCTGGCTGACAAGAGATTGGCGATATCTTTCTCCAGCGGCGCCAAGTCTTTGATCTTGATCTCGCCACGAACAACCGGGCGGTGGTACTTCGGCGTGCCGCCGGCATCAGCCAGTCGCTGCTTGTAAGCTGGGAAATCGTCGAGGTCTTTCGGCGTGGCGCGCGGCACATCAGCGATCTCGAAGCCGGTAAAGCGGTGACGGATATAGGTGGCGTAACTGATCTTGCTCATCTCGCCATCGCTGATGATGTCGACGCCGGCCCCCACCTGCTTGGCAGCAACCTCGCGCACCGCGCGTCCCATCACGCGGTCGAATTCGGCGGCGTCGTACACTTGGCCCTGGTCCTGCGCGAACAACTGGTCCACCACATACTGCGGGCGCGGCATGCTGCCCACATGCGTCGTCAAGATGCGCTCGGTGCTCGTCTTCATATCATTTGTCCTTCAGAAACTGCGGCGGACGGTAGTCCTGCAAATCGACGCCGGTCAAATTGCGGAACTGCTCCCGCAAGAAGGCATCTTGTCGTGACTTCTGGGCTTCATAATCGGGCGGGTGCACCATCTTGCCCTTGGCGTCCGCTTCATAGCCATTGCGCAAGGCGGCTTCTTCAATCTGCGGCGACCAGTAGGGATCCTTGCCCTCAAAAACCTCGTGCGATTCCAACACCGCGTAAAACCAGCCGATTGAATCGCCGCTGTATTCAAAGCTGCGATACATCCCCGGCGGCAGCGAGATCATGTCCCATTCGTTCAATACAAATTCGCCTTCGACCTTGTCGGGGTCATCCTCGTTACCCCAATAAAATGTAAAGGGTCCGGTAAGAATGAAAAAGGACTCGGTGTAGTCGTGCGTGTGCCAGGCAGGTCCACAACCGGGCGGCGCCCAGCACATACCGATCTGATATCGGTGAGGCTCGGTGATCGCCCGCTTGATACTGTAGTCCGGGTTCTCGGCCGCGGTATCGCCGATCACGGCGTAATTCATGCGATGATGACCGGGCAGCATGCTATCAATGAACATGATGGGGATGCCCTTGTGTTTGAGTTCGTCAAAGCGCATGACCCGCGCCGCCATGCTTTCTTGTGTTTGCTTGGGATGTTCCATTTTCGGATCTCCTGGAAAAGCCTAGATTTTCGAGAACATAAGCGCAAGAAGCCTAATCAAAAAGCGCGCCTTTGTCAAATCAGCAAACGGGCGCCAAGACTGACAGCGCAAACCTTTCTTCAGATCTGAGAGGTATCCACCTTCCAGATCAACATGCATTCGCCGACCAACATGAGCGAGACGGCCAGCAAAATCGTGCCCGATTCGCCCGCGAACTCATGCGCCACGTCCAGCGCCTCGCTCAAGTTACCGGTATGAACGGCATCGGCGCTGGTAGCCTGCGCAGCTCGCAGCGCGTCCTCGCGCGACGGGAAGCGCGTATTGGGATTGATATTCGTTTCAGTAATGATCAGCTTCTTGCTGACACGGGCCATGACCTGGTAGACACCTGCATAATCACGATCGCGCGGGATACCGACGATGGCCGCCACCGGTTGGGAGAGCCGCGACCGCAGACTCGCGATGAAGGACTCTGCCGAAGGAACTGTGATCGCGCCGTCCACATATATCGAGGGCTTTTGGTCCAGCTTTTGGACGCGACCGAACCACTTGACCTGTGCCAAGCCGAAGCGAATCGACTCAATATATCCTTCGTCTTCAAGTGATGATGCGCTTAGTCGCGCTTGCAGAATCTCTACAGCGCGAATCGCTAGCGACGCATTCTCAATTTGATAGCGCCCGAGCAATGGCAACAGCATCTCGCCATAGGGCGCCAAGCGAATCAACTGGCCTCCGTCTGTGTCGGTCTGCAATTGCGCGCAATCCGCCTCATCCAGAAAGTGAATCCTTGCTCCTTGCAATTCCGCTTCCCGCCGCAAGACCTCTTCCGCCTCCGACGGTTGTGCCGCGCTCAGCGCGATGCCAGCGCTGGGTATGATGCCCGCTTTGTGCCAGGCGATTCTTTCCAGTGTGTCACCCAACAGTGCCGTATGTTCCAGCAATATGGGCGCGAACAGGGACAGCCGGTTCGGCACAACTGCAATGTCGTCGAAGCGTCCGCCGCGGCCCACTTCCAACACGGCTATTTCAACTCGCTTTTCAGCAAAGTACCCCAGCGCCATCGCCAGAAATATGCCTTGCGGGCTGAGGTAGCCCCGCTTTTGCAAACCAGCTGTGACCGAATCGATATGCGGTCGCAAGTCGCTGAGGATGCGCAAGAAGTCATCATTCGGGATCATAGTCCCGTTGACGCGAATTCGCTCGTTCCAATGGACCAGATGTGGACTGGTTAGCATGCCGACGCGATAGCCAAGCGCCTCCAGCAACTTGGCCATGACGGACGCGACAGAGCCTTTGCCACGACTTCCCGTTATAACTACGAATTCGCAGGGCGCCGCTGGCAAATTCGCGAGGCGCAGCAGTTTGCGCGTCGTCGCCGTGTCTCGCGTATCTTCGTCCAAGCCACGCGGCGCATCGTCCAGCCGCCGTCGCGTCCGGAATATGTAATCAAGCGCTGACTCTTTTGAGTGAAACACAAGCTGTTCCCATGACTTGCCGATGGCTGCGATGATAACTGATGTTTCGCGACATCCCTAGCCGAGTCCGGAGATTCGACGCGACATGCCTCCGTATTCAGTCGGGTACGACCAAGCGATTTCGTGTATACAACTAAGTAGTACATAATTTCTCCACAGGCCAAACGTTTCGTAGTATAAAAGGCTAAATGTTCCTGCAAAATACGAGCGAATATGAGCGAATCCCAGAAATTATCGGGAAGTGACGCCAGGCGCGCCGCGCGCAATGTCAGCGCCTTGGTCGTCGCGAGCGTAATCAGCAAAGGAGCGCTCTTCGTCTGGCAATTGGTTTTGTTCGCCTGGCTCGGCGCGCATGACTACGGCATCTACGGAACAGTCGGTGGCTTGATGGTCATTGCCGGTTCCATCACCAGCTTCAGCATGAGCTTGATTGTGATCCGCGATGTGGCGCGCGAACCGGATAAAGCCGGCAGCTATTGGTCAGCGATGGTATTTTGGCAGACCGCCCTGGCGCTGATCGCGTATGTCGGAATCAACAGTTTTTCAGTTGTATACGACGACGCACTGCGCGGTTTCGTGGCGCTGGCCGGGTTAAACCTCTTCGTAGACCTCTTTGGAAACATAGGTTACGACTTGCTGCTGGCACGCGAGGAAATGCTCAAGACCTCCTTGGTGGAGATCGCGCACATCTTGCTGCGCATTGGGCTGGCGGTGCTGGCGCTCGTCTCGGGCTGGGGACTGCTGGGAATATACGGCGCCGCGATCGCCTCCGGTTTGCTTCGCTCGCTGGTCTTGGCGGGGCTCAACCTGCGCGACGGTTTGCGCCCGACCTTCCCTATCGACCGGGGTATAAGCAGGCCTCTGCTGGTCAACAGCGTACCTCTGGCCGCCTCCGCCTTTCTGACCCTAGCCTACCAACATACGGACAAACTCATGACCACCGGCATCCTGGGTGTTGAGGGCACCGGGTATCTGACTGTCGCCTTTGTCATCAACTTCGGCGTGATCGAGCTTTTCAGCACGACTGTCCTGGTGGCGGCTTATCCGCTGCTGTCGCGTTATCACGGCGAGGGCAAGAATCCGATCTTTGGTTTCTTGATCGAGAAGCTGACACTTTACATGGTCGTCATTGGATTGCCGACGGCGCTTTTCGTCAGCTTGCTGGCGTCTGACGCGATCAGCTCGTTTTTTGGGGAACAGAACGCAGTAACCGCAGGCATTCTGAGCATATTGATCTGGTATACGGCGCTCACGATGATCGGTAATGTCTTCAGCAAAGCCATGTTGATTCAGAATCGCCAGCGACTTCTGCTCGCCTTCCGCGCCCTCGGTCTAGGGTTAAACATCGCGCTCAATACGATCCTGCTGACGGGGTGGGGAGATCCACGAGGCGCCGCGATCGCGTCGGTCATTTCCGAATCACTTGTGCTGATTTTACTGTTTTCGTCCTTTTCTTCGGTGGGTTTTCAATGGCGACGGATCGCGAACAGCGTAGTTCGTCTTTTACTCATCGCTGCGCCAGTTGCTTTACTCACGATCGGCATACGCAGTTTTCATTTCATGCCGGCGCTATTGATCGGGCTGATCGTCTACACTTTGAGCATGCACTTGGCAAGGGTTTTCAATAGCGAAGACATGGACCTGTTGTACAGACTGGTCGCGGCTTTACCCGGTGGCAGCCTGGTTACCCGCTTCTGGAAGCGCGATGTCGAGTTGAGTTGGTGACATAGAAATGCAGATCTTGCACGTGACGCCTTATTACCAACCGGCTTATGCCTTTGGCGGCGTAGTGCGGGCAGCCGAAGGCATGGCGGTATCGCTTGTCGCCAGCGGGCATCAGGTCACGGTATTGACCACAGACGCCCTGGACCAAACAACGAGATGTATCGAACCGACAGAAGAGACGATTGATGGCGTAAGAATCTTGCGACGGCCGAATCTATCTACTCGGCTACGTGGCCGGCTCAATCTTTCCACCCCTCGCAGCATGAAGCGGAGCGCTGTTTCCATTCTGCCAACCGTTGACATCTTGCACGCTCACGAATTTCGCACCGTTGAAAACCTGCTGGTGACGCCGGTTGCACAGGCGCTTGGCATTCCAATCGTCCTATCTCCCCATGGAACGCTGAATATGTCCACGGGACGGGGACGACTCAAAGCTGCCTGGGACCGGCTGCTTTCCCCCTCGGTCGCCCAGCGTATCGACCACGTGATCGCTTTGACCGAAACGGAACTCAGCGAGGTCAGGGAAATATGGGCGCGATTCGGCAAGCGTCAAAAGCCTACGAATTTCAGTGTCATTCCCAACGGCGTTCATCTGAAGGAATTCACCGAATTGCCCCCTGCTGAGCACTTCCGGCGTCGTCATGGCCTGGCCGACGCGCCAACTGTCTTGTATATGGGCCGTCTGCAAGCGAGAAAAGGCGTGGATGTACTTGTCCGCGCTTTTCAGCGCGCTAAAGTCGAGCATGCGCGTCTGCTGATCGTCGGACCCGACGAAGGTATGCTATCACAGGTGCGGGCATTGGCGGCTGGGGACTCCCGTATTGTCTGCACCGGATATTTGGGCAGCGACGAGCGCTTGGAAGCATTGGCCGCAAGTGATGTCTTCGCCTTGCCCGCGAGAGGCGAAGGCTTGTCGATGGCGGTGTTGGAGGCGCAGGCAAGCGGGCTGCCGGCTGTCATTTCGCCGGGCTGCAATATGCCGGAAGTCGAAATCGCGGGTGCTGGCTTCGTGGCCGATGCCACAGTCGATGCTGTCGCGATCAAGCTGCGCGAACTGCTCGTCGATGCAGATCTGCGCGCGCGCATGGGTATGGCGGCGCGGCAGCTCGTTGTTGAAAGATATGCGTGGGATATAGTCGGGAAACAACTCGAATCGGTATATCTGCAACTGCTGAAAACCTAGGGCTCACAAAAGACAACTCTCTTAGTTGGCCGTTGACTTTTTGACCAATTATTGTAAACTTGTCAACAGAAGTAAAGGGGAAAATAGAATGATCGGCGCGCGGCTCAAGCAGGCACGTTTGTTGGCGGGAATGACTATGACTCAGCTGGCAGACGAATTACGAGCATATGACTTTCCCATCACTAAGCAAGCTATATCAAAATACGAAAAGGAGAAGAGCTATCCTTCTGCGCAGTTCTTGTTGTTGGCAAGCTCTGTGTTGGGCGTTCCGAGTACATATTTCACGCACGAACCTAATAAAACTGTTGAGTGGCTGGCGTTTCGTTGCCGGAAGAAGCTAAGCCAAACCGAACGAAACAAAATAAAGGCTTTTGCTAGCGATATCGTTGAACTCCAAATTGAGTTAAGAGAGTTGCTTTATCCAGGCTCTTCATGCGAGTTGCCATCCGTTAAAGTCGCAAATCTTGATGAGGCCGAGAAAGCGGCCGAACAATTGCGCGAATACTGGGCCGTCGGTAATCGTCCATTGGATAATCTCGCGCAAACTGCCGAGGATCGAGATGTTGTGGTGGTTAGTTGGAAAGACAATACCGGACTATTTGATGGACTATCGGCCATATGCGAAGGTCGTTCTATCGCAGTAATCAACACAAGTGTTCCTGCTGATCGCCAACGACTGAGCTTAGCGCACGAACTTGGACATCTCGTTATGGATATTGAAGAAATGCCCAGTAAGGAAGAAGAGAAACTAGCGTATCGTTTCGCAGCGGCGCTTTTGGCGCCGGCCGATCACGCCTATCATGAGTTGGGCAAAAAACGTCATCATCTCGATTGGGGTGAACTGGAGGCGCTCAAACGCAAATACGGTATGAGCATGGCTGCGTGGGTACGGCGAGCACGCGACTTAGACATAATAAATGACTCAACATATACGTCAATGAATCGGTTCATTAAAGTCCATAGTTGGCACAAAAACGAGCCAGGCGAATATCTCGGCGACGAGGAGCCACTTCAACTCAAGCAGATGGCGCAACGTGCGGTAGCTGAAGGCTTGATGTCTCCTGATCGCATTTCAAGAGTTGGTATCGAAATGCCGGAGTCACATAGGGAAAAAGCAGAATCCACTCATTTGACCGTGCGTGATCTACTCGCGATGCCTGAAGAAGAACGGCAGGCAGTTATGAAAGAGGCGTTTGCGCTGGCCGCGGAAGAAGAATTTGAAATATTCGAAGCAAACGAGATATTTGATGATTACGATGAGGTCTACGATGCCGAAGCGATCAATGAAGCCAAGTAATCCGAATATACCAATCAAACCCCAACGGGGAGAAGTTTGGTTAGTAAATTTCAACAATCCCCCTTCAGCCCCGAACCCGCCAAAAGGAACGCCCCAAGCGTTATTGCCGACAACTGGTGATGAAATATACAAGCCACGCCCCGCAATTGTGATGAACATCGTGGCGAGTTGGCACCGCGAACTGCATATCGTGGTACCCTTGACCAAATGGAAAGCGCACTATGCTAACAATAGATATTTCTGGCTAATTCAAGTTGCGAGAGACAATAGTAACAAGCTGATTCACGACTCAGCCGCAGACAGTTTTCAAGTCAAATCAGTCTCCATCAAGCGCTTCGGGAAAAAGGCAATTAGAGTGGTAGGTCCCAGCCAACTTGACCTCATCGCTGAAACGGTAGCATTTTGCATTGGGTATTCGCTTCCCAAAAGCTTTGCGACGTAGCAATCGAACCCATAGCCCCAAGTGAAAAAAATCTGTGCGGCAACTAACGCCAACTCACCGTTTCTGTTGCGTTTTGTTTCACATGACTGTCGGTGTTATCGTCCACGTTCAAATGCGGGATGCTAGCAAATGTAACAGCCAGATACATCGAACGTTGCCATGTAGAGTCGACAGTTCTCCGCTAAAATCGAGTTACAATTGACTGCACCTGCCGCCAAAGACGCGAGGGACCATCAATGCTACGATTTGACCGATTCACCGAACGCGCGCAAGACGCAGCCCACCGCGCCTATGATATTCTGCAACGTTATGGCCATACGCAAGTCGACAGCGAGCATATCTTGCTCGCGCTGCTGGAACAGAGCGACGGCGTCGTCCAGCAGATACTGGAACGTCTTTCCACAGACATAGCCGCGATGCGTTCGCGCGTGGATGACGTGCTCCGCCAAAGCCCGCGTACAGCAACGATCTACGGCCACGGCACAAACCAGGTCTTCATCACGCCGCGCCTCAAGAGCGTTATCGACCGCGCCAACGAAGAAGCGAACCGCTTGCGCGACGAATACATCAGTACCGAGCATATCTTCCTTGCGCTCTTCGGCGAGCGCAATACCGCCATTTCCAAACTCTTTGAAGATTTGAACATTACACGAGATCGCGTCTCCGATACGGTCAAAGATATCCGCGGCGGCCAGCGCGTCACCGATCCGCAAGCCGAAAGTCGCTATCGCACCCTGGAGAAATACAGCCGCGATCTGACACGTATGGCGATGGAAGGCAAACTGGATCCCGTCGTTGGCCGCGACGGAGAGATCCAGCGCGTCATCCAAGTATTGAGCCGCCGTACCAAGAACAATCCGGTACTCATTGGCGAAGCGGGCGTCGGCAAAACTGCGATCGTAGAGGGACTGGCGCAGAAGATCGCTTCCAGCGACGTGCCCGATTTGCTCTTGGGCAAGCGCGTACTCAGCCTCGACCTCAGCGGCATGTTGGCCGGCAGCCGTTTCCGCGGCGAATTCGAAGAGCGCTTGAAAGCGACCATTGACGAAATCCAGCGCTCCGATGGCGAAATCATTCTTTTCATTGACGAATTGCACCAAGTAGTCGGCGCAGGCGCCGCTTCGGGGGCCATGGATGCCGGCAACATGATGAAGCCGGCATTGGCGCGCGGCGAATTGCAGACGGTGGGCGCCACGACAATGGACGAGTATCGACAACATGTCGAAAAGGACAGCGCGCTTGATCGCCGCTTCGCGCCGATCTTCGTGGAAGAGCCGAATATTGAAGACACGATAGAAATGCTCTTTGGCATCCGCGATCGTTACGAAGCTCACCACAATTTGACCATCGCCGACGACGCTATCGAAGCGGCCGCGCGTTTGTCCGCGAGGTACTTGACCGAGCGCAAACTGCCTGACAAAGCCATTGATCTGTTGGACGAAGCGTCGGCGAAGCTGCGCGTCGCGCTCTTTTCCATGCCGCCACGCTTGAAAGAAATGCGTGAAACGATCGATCAATTGGCGATAGAAGAGCAAGCTGCTGGCCTGGCGCGAGACTATGAGCGGGCCGCCGACTGCAAAATGCAGCGCATCCAGTTGGAGGAAGAATTCGATCACGCGCGCCACGCTTGGCGGCAGGAACACACACTGGACGAGGTTGTCACCGCGGACAATGTTGCCCAGGTGGTTGAGCAGTGGACCGGTATCCCGGTGCAGAGCATGCTCGAAACCGAAACGGAAAAACTGCTGCGAATGGAGGAGGTTATTAACGAGCGCGTCATAGCGCAAGAAAATGCTGTGGCCGCGCTTGCGGATGCAATTCGCCGCGCCCGCAGCGGCTTGAAGGATCCCAAACGCCCGATCGGCTCCTTTATCTTTCTCGGGTCAAGCGGCGTGGGCAAAACCGAATTGGCCAAGGCGCTCGCGGAGTTCATGTTCGATGACGAAGACACGCTGGTCCGCGTCGATATGAGCGAATACCGCGAAAAGCATACGGTCAGCCGCCTGTTTGGCGCGCCGCCCGGTTATGTCGGTTACGAAGCGGGCGGCCAGCTTACCGAAGCTGTGCGCCGTCGTCCCTACCGCGTCGTCCTCTTTGATGAGATCGAGAAGGCGCACCCCGATGTTTGGAGCGCGCTGCTACAAGTGCTAGAAGACGGACGCATGACGGACGGACAGGGCCACATTGTCGATTTCCGCAATACCGTGCTGATTATGACGAGCAACCTGGGCACGGAGTTTGCCAAGCAAGGCGGCGCCCTGGGATTTTTGCAGCATGACGACCGCGCCATCGCCGACCATCGTGAAATCGAAAAGGCCATGCGCGATACCTTCCGGCCAGAATTCCTCAATCGCATCGACGAGGTCATCATCTTTGAACCGCTCACCCTTCAAGCCGTCGAGCAAATGGTCGACCTGCAAATCCGAGGATTGGCGGAACGGATGCAGGAATCGGGCTTGGCGATCCATCTCACAGAACCGGCGCGCTATTGGCTGGCGAAACAAGGTTTCGATCTTCAATTTGGCGCCCGTCCGCTGCGCAGAGCCGTACAGCGGCATATCGAGAATCCCTTGAGCGTACAGTTGCTCAAGGGCGATTTTGATGACGGCGACCTAATCGTCATCGACGAGCATGATGGACAGCTTCGCTTCTCCGGACATGTCGACCAACAAAGCGATTACGCCGACGGCGCTGACGATTACGATAGCGAGCTTGAGGACTATTACGACGGTGGCTACCGGAACGGCGAATACTACAACGACGAGTTTGATGACGAAGAATATGCCGATTTCCTCTCTCAAACGGCGGATGACGAGAACTGAACAGTTCCCGATTGCCGTCCCGCCAAGGCAGATCCAGACGACTCCCGCGCTTCGCTATATTCGGCGCCGATGACAGAACTCCTAGCCCGCGCCAATTATGTCCTGTTGGTCAATTAGTCCTTTGATTCTGCCTTTGCACTGGCTATAATTGTGTCCGAAACTCTGGGTAACGGACGTAGGACACAACTATGAGCGCAGAAGAACTAGGTAAGGACGACGAGGTCCTAGAGAGCGAGTCGTCCGCCGAGTTGTCGCAGGTAGACGCGGTTGCCGCCGAGAAAGCGGACGCTTCAACGGAAGACGCTGGCGTGACAGGCGAGAACGTGGCGACAGAGGCAAGATCCGGGGACAACGATAATCCGGATGAATTAGAGTCTCCCGGCGCTGAATCAAATGCCGCCGTTCAAGCGGATGCGTCGGCAGAGGCAAGCGAGGCGGACAGCGTACCGTCGAATGATGGAACGGATGTCACATCAGATCCGGTTACAGAGCAATCAGAGCCTGAACAAGTAGCAGCGCCTGCGGAATCTGAAGCCCAGGAGCCCGCCAGTGAGAGTCCCGCCCAGACCAAGAAAGAACAGGCTCCCAAGGACGACGACCCGCCCAAATACCGTCGAGGTCAGATCTGCAGCGGTGTCATTACCAAGACCTCGCCTACTGCGGTATTCGTAGATCTCGGGGACGGCGACGAGGGCTTGGTGCCCGGGCGCGAACTGGAGTTGATGACGCGCAAAATGCTCGAATCCCTGGTCGTCGGCGCCGAAGTCGATGTATACGTCGTGAATCCCCGCAACCACCGTGGCGAGACCGTCTTGTCCATCAACCATGCGCTTGAAGAGCTTGATTGGCGCAAAGCCGAAGAATTCGCCAAATCCAAAAATGTTTACGAAGCTTTGATCGGCGGCTATAACAAAGGCGGATTGATCGTGCGCTTCGGGCGATTGCGCGGTTTCGTCCCGCAGAGCCAACTGGCGGAGGAACGCGCGAGGGGCATGTCTGGCGGAACGCCGGAAGAGCGTTACAGCCCGATGGTTAACCAGCCGATCGGCGTCAAAGTAATGGAAGTTGATCGCAAGCGCAATCGTCTAATCCTGTCCGAACGAGCCGCCATGCGCGAAGTCCGTCAGCGGCGCAAACGAGAACTGATCGAAGAGCTCACCCTGGGCGAGATCCGCAAAGGGACGGTCGTCAGCCTGGAGACATTTGGCGCCTTTGTCGACATCGGCGGCGCCGAGGGCCTGGTACATCTGACCGAGTTGGCCTGGGGGCACATCACTCACCCCCGGCAGGTGGTCAGCGTCGGCGAAGAAGTCGAGGTTGAAGTCATCAGCATCAATTCCGACGCGAGGCGGATTGGCCTCAGCCGGCGTCGCATAATGAGTGACCCGTGGGACGAAGTTGCCGGCTCGTTACGACGGGGCCAACTGGTACGCGGTCGCGTCACCAAACTCACCAAGTTTGGCGCATTCGCGCGCTTGATCGACAACGACGCGGTAGAAGGTTTGATCCACATTTCGGAACTATCCGGCGAGCGTGTTAGCCACCCGCGGGAGGTTGTCAAGCGCGGTGACGAACTGGTCTTGCGTATTGTTAAGATCGATATCAAAGAACGACGCCTCGGCTTGAGTTTGAAATCCGTGAATTCGACGGAGTATCTGGACCTTGACTGGGAAATGGCAATCCAGGAATCCGCCTCATTGCCAAAGGATGCCCCGGCGGCTGATCCGCCAGCCGAGCCGGAAGCGCATACTGAAGATTAGGCAAACCTGCCAATTGCGATTTGCTAAGAGAGGCACCGCCGTAGGTGCCTTTTTCGTTCTCCGGCAAATGTGTTACAGTTTTGTTCCGGCTAAATAATTAGTAAGTTCTTCGTGCAAAATGACGGTTCTGCGTTGATAATTTCTGCGGTCTCCGCTAGCATACGATGAATATCTTTTACTAAAAGTTTTTTCGCGATCCCGCAACGGAGGTCTACCGCTTAGTGCATAGCAATTGGTATAATAGCCGACACGTTCTGTTTTTTGAGATGCGCGTTTTGTGATTTCGCCGGACCGCCCAAGATACAACATCGCCGCCTGCGGTCACAATCCAAAAGACAAACTAGGTGCAGATTAACAGTCCTGTTGAGCAGTCCAATGCAAGAACAATGTCGTTTGCCGCGAACGGTCGTAATTGGGTCGGCGCGAGTAATGGACAGGGACATGTTTTGCGCATGAACGGCTCATATTCAAGCGGATACCACCAAAATATGCGCCCACGTCCGTATCCGTATGTCAATAGGACAGTTGCAGTCAACTCTGGCGCGCACCTTTGAAGATGGAGGGATGAACCGTGCCAAACAAAATGGAACGCTTTACACAGCGGGCGCGGCGCGTGCTAAGCCTGGCGCAGGACGAGGCGGAACGTTTACAACATCATCAGATTGGTACTGAGCACTTGTTGCTGGGGTTGATGAGAGAAGAAGGCGGGGTCGCCGGCCGGGTACTGCGCGACCTGGGACTGGACCTGCGACGCGTCGAAGAGTTGGTAACGCGTCTCTCTACTTCCGAAGGGAAATCCAGCCATACTCAGCTTGATCTGTCCCCGGGAACCAAAAAGGTTTTGGAACTCGCTGTGGACGAAGCGCGCCGTATGGGACATCACTATATTGGCACCGAGCATCTGCTGCTCGGTTTGGTGCGCCAACAAGAAGGCATAGCCCTGGATGTATTGCGCCGCCTAGGTGTGAGCCCGGAAGAAGTGCGTCGCCAGACCAGCAAGGTGCTGCAAGAAAGCCCCGTGCAATCCCAGCAGAAAATGCAAGACCGCCCCACGGGCAGGCCCTCGCGCAAGGATAATACCCCATTGGTGGATCAACTGGCCACCGACCTGACCAGCCTGGCAGAAACCGGAAAGCTGGACCCGGTGGTCGGACGGGAAATGGAAATAGAGCGCGTGATCCAGGTGCTAAGCCGGCGACGCAAGAACAATCCTGCTTTGATCGGCGAACCCGGTGTGGGCAAGACTGCCATCGTTGAAGGTTTGGCGCAGCGCATCGTCGAGGGCGACACGCCCAAGCCGCTGCTCAACAAGCGTGTCTTGCAATTGGATGTTGGCTCTCTCGTTGCCGGCACCATGTATCGTGGCCAATTTGAAGAACGGCTTAAGCGTGTGATCGAAGAGCTCAAGGCGTCGGACACGATCCTGTTCATCGACGAAGTGCATATGTTAGTGGGCGCCGGTTCCGCCGGCAGCAGCGTCGACGCCGCCAATATCCTGAAGCCGGCGCTGGCGCGCGGCGAACTGCAATGTATCGGCGCGACCACGCTGGACGAGTACCGCAAGCACATCGAGAGCGACGCCGCGCTTGAACGGCGTTTTCAGCAGATCCAGGTTGACGAACCGACGATCGAAGAAACAATCGAGATTTTGCAAGGTATCAAATTCCCTTATCAAGATCATCACAATGTCGAAATCACCGATGACGCCATCGAAACCGCCGCCAATTTATCCGCGCGTTATATCCCCGATCGTTTTCTGCCCGACAAAGCCATTGACCTGATAGACGAAGCCGCGGCGCGACTGCGCATGTACAAGAGTCCGGAAGCCGCTGCGGTCCGCCGGGTGATGGACGAGCTTGAGGAACTAAGTGACGAAATTGAGTTGGCGGAAGTCGCCGGCGAACAACAAGAAGCCGATACGCTCAAGTTGCGCCACGCATCTCTGGATGCGACGTTGGCGGATATCCGCCACAACTGGAATGAAGAAACCGGCCAGCCGCGCTTGCTCGGCGACGATATTTCCGAAGTCGCAGCTATGTGGACCGGCATTCCTGTCACGCGGATCGCTAACGAGGAAAGCGAACGCCTGATGGAGATGGAAGACAAATTGCACGAGCGGATTGTCGGCCAGCACGAGGCCATCGTCTCTATCAGCAAAGCCGTGCGCCGCGCCCGCGCCGGCCTGAAGGATCCGCGGCGCCCGATCGGCTCCTTCATGTTTCTCGGTCCCACCGGTGTGGGCAAAACCGAACTGACAAAAGCGCTGGCGGAATTCCTTTTTGGCAGCGAAGAGGCGCTAATTCAGCTCGATATGAGTGAGTTCATGGAGCGGCACTCGGTGGCGCGCCTGGTAGGCGCCCCACCCGGTTATGTCGGCTACGAAGACGCTGGTCAGTTGACCGAAGCCGTCCGCCGTCGTCCCTATAGCATTATCGTTTTTGACGAAGTGGAAAAGGCGCATCCGGAAGCCTTCAACATGTTGCTGCAAATCATGGAAGAAGGCACATTGACCGACGCCCGCGGACGCCGCGTCGATTTCCGCAATGCCATGATTGTTATGACCAGCAATGTCGGCGCGGACTTGATCAAGCCCAATTCCGGTCTGGGTTTCAATACACGGCTCGATCTCGACAAGATGGACGAAGAAGCCTACCAAGACATGAGCCGCAATGTGACGGACCAGTTGCATCGCATGTTCCGTCCGGAATTCCTCAATCGCGTCGACGCGACCATCATCTTCCGCTCGCTCACCCGTGACGAGATTAAACAGATTGTCGACCTCGAACTGAATAAGGTTCGGGAACGTCTGCTCGAGCATGCCATAACGCTGGAATTGACCGATGCCGGCAGCGAGTGGCTGGCGGAAAACGGATACGATCCCGAATACGGCGCGCGCCCGCTGCGCCGGTTGATTCAAAACGAAATCGAAGATCGTTTGTCGGACGGCATCCTGTCAGGAGAGTTCGGCTTGGCGAGCGTGGTTCGCATCGACCTGGATGACGATGGGGCGCTCATCATGATGAGCGTCGAAGAGGACGAGGTCGCCGACGAACTCGAGGCGCCGGTCTGAGTCAGACTGCAATCATCTCAAGAATCACGAAAGCCGCCGCTTGCACCACGGCGGCTTTTTTCGGCTTATCCGTTATGGATTGAAAGTCTCGTCGCAGAATGCGCGCAGATGATCCTGCCAATCCTGGAAGTTGTCTTCCCAGTCCTTCGCGGATGACCATGTGAATGGGGATATTTCCAGCACTCTTTTGCCCATGAAATAATCATCGCTCAAGTACTCGGTATCCCACCTCGCGCTGTCCTTATCGCGCCCAACAAGCTGGTAATCGACTGGCGGGATTACGTCCGCGATCAAATGCGTGCTGATCGTCAAAAAGTATAAGTGGCCGTCGACAGCAGATTCTTCGCCTTGCGCATCAAGGGCGCCCAACTCACAGAACACCAGTGTCGCCTCAGCGAGATTCGTCACGAAACCGGAATATCCCAGATAGTAGCCCACTGGTTCGCGCAGTTGCCACAGGGGCGAATCTTGTAACAACTTTCTTTCGGCTTCATGCAGTCGCGCTTCCGCCTCTTGCAGACTAACCGAACGTTCCTGCAGTTGACGTTCCGTTTCCCGCATCTTCGCCTGCCAGCGTTCGACCTCTTGTATGCCAAACAATCCCATGGCCACGATGAGCAGTAGAATCAGCACCGCCGAGACCAAGCGTGAAACGCGCGGTTTGCGGATAAATATGGTCACAAAGGGTTTTCTCTTCTCTTCCATTTGCTTCTCCAAAAAAGGTACATACGTCGCTTGCGGTTAGGATACCATGGATACGCGGTATAGTACAAAAAGGACTGCCCTACGACAGTCCTCTGATTCATTTCTAGACAGTTTACGCTTCATAACCCAAGTATCTGCTGTATAGTCCCGCATTGCGGTTGCCCTTGATATGCGCAATTCTGAACTACAGCGACAGATCTCGCTTTTAGATCGCATTCCCAAGCAAAAAGAGTCTGTCACTTGACAGACCCTGTTGTGTTTTAGGATTCTGGAGGCGCTTGACCCGTTTCCAGGCCGCACTCCGCGAAAACTCAACCCCCTGGCTTGAGAATATCCCGTATAAACGCCAGATCGGTTAGCGCAAGTTCAAGCAGCTTCTCCACGTTGTCCAGGCGCTTCTCCACGTTGTCCAGGCGCTTCTCCACGTTGTCCAGGCGCTTCTCGATCCGGTCGAAACGATTGCTATGCTCCTGCAAGAGTTGAACCATTGTCGATTGGCTGTCAATCATTGAGGTCGTCAGTTGCTCCAGGCGATGCAGGCGAATTTCATACAGTTCCATCTGCTTTTCCATTTTAGTCTCCGCATTGTCTGCTTTGGGATGGAATTTGAGTCTAACACAGTTTGATTTTCCAAGCAAAAGGGACTGCCCTGCGACAGTCCCTGCTTTTGAAACTTCCAAGGTGCTTAGAAGCCGGCTTACATCATGCCGCCCATGCCACCCATGCCGTCCATACCGCCACCGGGCATCGGAGGCGGCGCTTCTTCCGGCACATCGGTGATCAGCGCTTCGGTGGTCAAGATCATGGCGGCGATGGACGCCGAGTTCTCGATGGCGCCGCGGGTCACCTTGGCGGGATCCGGGATGCCGGCTTCGATCATATCGCCATATTCGCCGTTCATGACGTTGAAGCCGACACGATGGTTGCTGCTGTCGGATTGCGCCCGGCGCACGTTCTGGATGATGACCGCGCCATCTTCGCCGGCGTTGGCGGCGATTTTGCGCATCGGCATTTCCAAAGCGCGGCGCATGATCGTCACGCCCGTGTTTTCGTCGGCGATACTCATGCTGACATCGTCCAGCGAGCTGACAGCGTTGATGAGCGCCACGCCACCACCAGGCACGATGCCTTCTTCAACGGCGGCGCGGGTCGCGCTCAAGGCATCTTCGACGCGATGCTTCTTTTCCTTCAGTTCGGTCTCGGTTGCAGCGCCAACGCGGATCACCGCCACGCCGCCGCTGAGTTTCGCCAGGCGTTCCTGCAGCTTTTCACGGTCGTAGTCGCTGGTGCTGTTGTCGATCTCGCGGCGGATCTCTTCGATACGGCCAGCGATCGCGCCTTCTTCGCCAGCGCCATCAACGATCACGGTATCGTCCTTGGTGCTGACGACCTTGGCCGCGCGACCCAGGTCCTGCACCGTGACGCTATCCAGCTTGCGGCCGGTCTCTTCGCTGATGACAGTGCCGCCGGTCAAGACAGCGATGTCGCGCAGCATGGCTTTGCGGCGATCGCCGAAGCCCGGCGCCTTGACGCCCAAGACGTTGATCGCGCCGCGCAGCTTGTTGACAACCATGGTCGCCAAGGCCTCGCCGTCAACATCCTCGGCGATGATGACCAGCTCGCGCTTGCCGATCTGATGCAGTTTTTCCAGGATCGGGATGATATCCTGCGCCGCGCTGACCTTCTTGTCGTGGATCAGGAT
>WTGF01000087.1 GCA_011525385.1 Chloroflexota bacterium
GAAGCAGGCAAAGCCTTTTGCGTGGGCCGCTGCTGTGCAGCGCGAGGGTCTACAAATTTCGACCTAAATTCTACTTGCAGGGGGCAGCCTTGGCCGACCCGTCGCTACTGTACCGGCACCTGCAAACCTGTCCCGTCTTCAGGCTTAACCCGCGGACGGCGTGTTAAAACTTCGTACCATAGACCGGGATGGCGGCCCCGCTGATGACGCCGCCCGCATCGGAAGCGAGAAAGGCGATCACTTTGCCGAGCTGGGCGGGCGTAACGCCCGAATGAGGATCCGCCGCCAATTGCTCTTCGCTGACGAGCGCCGAGGGCAGCACCGCGTTCACGCGGATTCCCCGCCGCTTGTACTCTTCGGACATGCTCTCCGTCAGACGCAGCAGGGCCGCTTTTGAGGCCGCATAAGCGGCGTCGTTCCCGCTCGAGCGCAGTCCCGGGCGGGCGCCAATATTGATGATCTTGCCGCTGCCCCCCTTCAACATGGTCGGGATCGCTGCCCGGCTCATCAAAAACGTAATCGTCGAATTCAACCGCAGCATACTTTCCCAGGTCTCGACGCTCATTTCATGCACGGGCTTTCCGGCGTCCCAGCCGCCAACGATGTTGACCAGAATATCAATGCGAGCAAAACGTTCGACAGCCGCCGCGACCAAGCCGTCCACCGTCTTCGCACTGGACAAGTCGGTAGCGGGATAACACAGGTGCGCCCGATCACCCGCCAGATCGGGAAAACGCTGGTACAGTCGATCGTCCCCACAGGTCAAAACCAGCGATGCCCCGCCCGCGCGAAAGATCGGCACGATACCCGAAGCGAGTAGCCCCGAAGCCCCGGTGATAATCGCCACTTGTCCAATGAAGTTGCCCATCTTCAACTCTCCACGCCAGTTTCCGCTCACATGAGCATAACATATTCTCCACTGGCAGAACGACCGCAATCCTCTCGCTGCTTCGAGCACAGAGCATGTATCTTTATTTGCTTGAGATAAAATACAACCATCACCCTGACAGCCGGTTAAATACTTTTACAGTTCTCGACATGAGATCCCAAGCCCAAAATAGCAACGATTTTGGTAGGGGCGACTCGGTGAGTCGCCCGATACCCATTCAATTTCCACGGGTCGGGCGATCCAGCGGATCGCCCCTACCGGCTGTTGGTAGTTGTTGTTCTTTATTTCAACCGAAAAGGATACACTGCCGAGCATTGTGGTGATTTTATTCAACCTGTGTTAAACATGAGCCGGGTGGAACCCGCATTTCACAACCAGCAACAAGGATCGCTCCCGTGACAAAATACAATTTGCTGCTCAAAAACGGCCGCCTCATCGACCCAAGGAACGGGATCGCCGCGGCCAGGGACGTCGCGATCAGCGATGGCAAAATCGCCAAAGTCGCCCAAGACATCCCCAGCGCTCAAGCGGCGCATAGCATCGACATCGCCGGACTGATCGTAAGTCCCGGCTTGATCGATATGCACGTCCACGTGTATCACACCCGTGAACCAGAGACCCTGAGCGTGATCGCCGATCACCATTGCTTTCGCTCCGGCGTTACCACTGTCGTCGATACCGGCACTGCCGGCGCCAAGCACTTCCTGCACTTCAAGCGGACGGTCATCGACCGGGCGCGGACGCGCATTTACGCATATATCAACATTGTCAAGTCGGGCATGGTGGGACCCTTCGAACAAGACATCGGGGAGATGGACCCGGAATTAGCCGCCTCGATCGTGCTCGCGTATCCTGAAGACTGCGTTGGCATCAAGACCGCGCACTACTGGGTATCGCAACCTTTCGACGAAGCGCACCCGCCCTGGGCCGCCGTCGACCGCGCCCTGGAAGCCTCCGCCATCTGCGAAAAACCACTGATGGTCGATTTCTGGCATCGCCCGGGACGGACCTATCAAGAACTGCTGCGGAAAATGCAGCCCGGCGATATCCACACCCATGTCTATGCTCAGCAATTCCCCATCTTGAACGACAAGAACGAACCGGCCGATTTCATGTTCGAGGCGCGGGAACGCGGCATTATCTTTGATCTGGGGCATGGCGCGGGCAGCTTCTGGTTCCGCCAAGCGATCCCAGCTTTTCAGGGCGGCTTCGCTCCCGATTCCATCAGTACCGACTTGCACATCGGCAATGTCAACGGCGTGGTGCATGATATGCTGACGACGATGTCCAAACTGCTGTGTATGGGCATGCCGCTCGACGAGGTCATTTATCGCTCCACTGTGACCCCGGCCCAAGAGATTGGTCATCCAGAGCTTGGTCATTTGAGCGTCGGCGCCGAGGCAGACATCGCGGTTCTCGAGCTATGCGAGGGCGAATTCGGCTATGTAGACTGCGGTCAGGCTCGCATGAGCGGCAGTCGCAAACTGAGCTGCGAAATGACGCTACGCGCCGGCGAGATCGTCTACGATGTCAACGGCCGTTCCGCGCCCGCCTGGGAAGAGGCGCCGCCATCCTATTGGGAAATCCGTTATCCGAAGGAAATTGTCTGACATGAGCAATTACGACGCCCTGGGTCTGCGCCCGATCATCAATGCCAACGCCACCTTGACCAAACTCGGCGGTTCGCTGATGCCGCCCGAAGTACTGGGCGCCATGAACGAGGCCGCCAATTCTTTTGTTGATTTGCCACTGCTACAGCGCAGAGTGGGCGAGCGCATCGCGGAACTCACAAGGAACGAAGCCGCCTATGTCACCTCCGGCGCCGCCGCCGGCGTTATGTTGGCGGCGACCGCCTGCGTCTTGTACCACCATCCCGAAGTCGGGATGGATTTTCCGCGGATCGCATCGCTCAAGAACGAAGCCATCGTCCATCGCAACCAGCGCAACGGATACGACTTCGCCGTGCAACAGACCGGCATGCGCTTCGTCGAGATTGATCCCACGCCGAGGGCGCTGCGCGACGCCATCAACGAAAAGACCGCCTGCATATTCTGGTTCGCGGGCAGGTTGGTCGGGGAAGCCGATACGCCCTTGCAAGAGGTCATCGCCATCGCGAACGATCATAACCTGCCGGTTGTGGTGGACGCGGCGGCGCAACTGCCGCCGCCCGAGAACCTGTGGCGCTTCACAGAGATGGGCGCGGCGCTGGCGCTCTTCAGCGGCGGCAAGGACCTGCGCGGACCGCAGCCGACGGGCTTGATGCTGGGCCGCCGCGACATGATCGAATCGATCCGCGTCATCAGCGTGCCCAATCACGGACTTGGACGTCCCTTAAAGGTCGGCAAAGAAGAGATGATGGGCGTACTGGCGGCTGTCGAGCGCTATCTGAACATGGACCACGCCGCCCGCGAGGCATACTGTGAAGACTGCGTGCGACTGTGGCGCGCTGCTTTGAATCCGCTGCCCGGCGTGTGCGCTGAACGTGACTATCCCAACGAAGCCAATCAGCCCTTGCCCTGGTGCCTGATCACCGTCGATCCG
The DNA here is from genome assembly GCA_011525385.1 of Chloroflexota bacterium. Lineage (GTDB taxonomy): Bacteria > Chloroflexota > Anaerolineae > Aggregatilineales > Phototrophicaceae > UBA6055. The sequence goes on from WTGF01000087.1 coordinate 3,431, forward strand.
GGGACGCTGGGCAGATCAGCCAGCGAGTTGGTTGCCGCCTTCCTGGAGGGCGATCCGGCAATCTCGGTCTTTGATGTGGACGAGACGCGATTTCGACTCAATCCCATGACGCTCAATCCCGGGGAGGAGATCATCGTGCGCGATGTTTGTCTTCGACTCCTAACAAAAGCACAATAATTCACATTTCTCACGATACCGGTTGCTGATCATTCCGTATATTTGCAGCTTAGAGACTACACTAAAATTGGACAGGAAAATGGAGATTAACTGATGACTAGGATCACAGCAATTGTCATTGCAGTTAGTCTAATTTTGTTCGCGCTTTTTCTCCTAGCGCCGGTCCTTTCAGCTTTCGCCGCCGACATCACCGTCGATACAAACTGCAAGTTAACGGATGCGATCAATGCGGCTAACGGTGACCGCGCATCCGCTGGATGCGCGGCCGGGGACGGCGCCGATACAATCCGCCTCACCGACAATGTCACAGTCGACGTCCCGCTCCCGGAGATTGAATCGGACATCACGATTGAAGGCAATGGGCACAGCGTCTCCGGAAACAGCCGTTATCGAATCCTCCGTGTGAGTCGCCAAGGCAGATTAGCACTAAATCATGTGACCCTGAGAGATGGCTACGCGAGCCAAGGCGGCGCTATTCATAACTCGGGCAGCGTTCTCATCGAGAACGGCAGCTTCAGCAAAAACCAAGCTTACAAGAATAACGGCGGCGCGATCTACAATACAGGACAGTTGACCATTTCCGGTTCCGTGTTCTTGGAAAACAGGGCGGACCACTTCGGTGATGTCACGAGTTCGGGCGGCGCCATTTACAATTCTGGAGAAGACGGCGAACCGGGCGAAGTAACCATAAAGAACACGGCCTTTGTTGGCAATCAGGCCGAATTCATTGGCGGCGCTATAGCCAATAAGGATGGCAAAGTCGCCATCTTCGACAGTAATTTTGAGAAAAACTCCGCTGATGCGTCTGGCGGCGCGGTAGACAGCAATGGCATTCTGAGCGTCTCCGGCAGTGACTTTGCTGGCAACTTTGCAAATCTTGGTGGCGCTATCTGCACTTCTATAGGCGTGTTGGAGGTAAGCGACAGCCGATTTTCGGCAAACGAAGCCGACGCGTTGGGAGGCGCTATAATGATTAACACCGGTGAGGCAAGCGTCATCGGAAGCGCGTTTGCCGGCAATTCGGCCGAAACGTCCGGCGGCGCGATTAACAACAGAAATGGCGCCCTGTCCATCAGCGACAGTCAGTTCTCTGGGAATGCCGCCTTGTATGGTGGAGCTATCAGCAGCCGCAACGACGTCAGCAGCGAGAAGGCTCGGCTGAGCGTGGCGGGCAGTCGCTTCGACGCCAACACCGCCGACTATGGCGGCGCTATTTCTGGCGATGGCGTACAAAGCATCACGGCTAGCAGTTTCATAGCCAATACGTCGGCCGTCTTTGGCGGCGCCATCGAAAGTTCCGCAAGCGCTCTGCTAATAACGGACACCACGTTCAGCGCCAACAAAGCCGACCACAGTGGCGGTGGCATTTCGCTTTCGACCATAGTCCCGGCAAGAATGACGCAGCTCACTGTGGTGAATAACGCGGCTGGCGAAGGCGGCGGAATCCATATCTACCGTAAACGGGGCGCCGAACCTGCTGGGGAATTGCATAACAGCCTCATCGCCGGCAACGAGGGCGGCGACTGTTCCGCCGCGTTCAGCCATCATGGCGCCAACCTGATCGAAGACGGCGCCTGCGATGCAGCAATCAGCGGCGACCCCAAGCTAGGAACACTGATCGAGCCGGAGGACGGCTCGCCGGCCTATTTCCCGCTGCTGCCGGAAAGCCCAGCCATCGACGCCGCCGATCCCGAGCACTGCACAGCTACCGACCAGGCAGGCACAGCGCGGCCAGGTGGCGTCGCCTGCGATATCGGCGCGTACGAATTCCCGGGCGAATAGGGTCGCTTTCCTTTAGAACGCGAGGCACTGCATGAATCGACCATTCGAACTCTATGACCTGCGCGTTACCGTCGAGCGGATCGAAGGACGATCCGTCTGTGGCATGGCTGTCGGCGACTATTTTGAATTGACCGAAAGCTCCAAGCTGCGCATCCCGGCGGGCAAGCACTTCTGCATCTATGCGCTGTCCGCGGTATTGCCCCTGTTGGCGGCAAAGCAGCGGGAATTGGCCGAGAACGACTGGCTCAGTTACGATTCTGTCGCCGCCTGCCCGGATGTAGACGAGCGCCTGATCATGCGCGTCGAGCGCATCAAGAAGCGCACGATGGACAGCGACGACTTGACCTGAAGGCGAATTGTCCCGACATTTGGTTAATTTATCTAAGCGGGGCGCGTCATCATCTGGATTCGAGTACCATGTAGATAGATTGTCCTGGGGACAAGTTGCAGTTTGAGGAGAGGAATTGATGACAAAGGAACGCAAGCATATCAAGGTGACCTATTCGACGTTGGGCAGCCCCGACCCGCTTCTGCACGAATACTTCGATGAAGACGTCGCCGAACTCAGAGCCAACCTGGGCAAGTCCTATGACATGTATATCGACGGCGAATGGATTGCGGGCGACGGGGTTTTCAAAAATCGCTCGCCGATCAACACCGACTGGGTTCTGGGCGACTTCGCCCGCGCGGGGGACGCGCATGTCGATCGAGCGGTGGCCGCGGCAAAGGCGGCTTTTCCGGGCTGGCGCGATACCCCCTGGGTTGAACGGGCTGACCTGATCAATCGGGTAGCTGATCTCATCAGCGAGCGCCTCTTCGAGATCTCCGCCGTCGTCAGTATGGAAATCGGCAAGAACCGCCTGGAGGCCATCGGCGATGTCGAAGAAAGCGCCGATTTGATCCGCTATTGCGTCGACGCCATACACGACAATCAAGGCTTCGACCGGCAACTGCTCAGCGAGACCGACCAGCACTTCAACCGCAGCGTGCTCAAGCCCTACGGCGTTTGGGGCGTGATCGGACCCTTCAACTTTCCTGCGGCGCTCACCGGCGGTCCCAGCGGCGCGGCGCTGGTCGCAGGCAATACCGTTGTGCTCAAGCCGGCTGCCGAAGGCTCGCTCACCGCCTTCATGATTGCGCAGTGCATGGCGGACGCCGGATTGCCCAAGGGCGTGTTCAACGTCGTTTTTGGCGGCGATGCGCCCGGCCAGGCCTTGACTGCCAATCCCGACCTGGCTGGCTTGACCTTCACGGGCAGCTACGATGTCGGCATGAGCATCATCAAGAACTTCACAACCGCTGCCGGCTACTACCGACCGGTCATCGCCGAGATGGGCGGCAAGAACCCCGCCATCGTCACCGCCCAGGCCGATCTCGACAAAGCCGCGCTGGGGGTGATGCGCTCGGCATTCGGCTTGACCGGGCAGAAGTGCTCGGCTTGCTCGCGGGTCTATGTTGAAGCCTCCGTCAAAGAGGCCTTCGTCGACAAGCTGGTCGATCTCACCGCCGAGATCAAGGTGGGCGATCCCACCGCCCTCGACACCTATATGGGTCCGATAATCAGCGCCGAAGCCTACGCGGCTTATCAAGGCTATGTCGACGAGATGCACGCGGGAGACATCCGCATCGGCGGGGGGACGCTGCAGCAGGGCAATGGCTACTTTGTAGCGCCGACGGTGGTGACGGATCTACCCGATGACCATCGATTGTGGCGGCACGAGATGTTCGCCCCGATCGTCGCCGTGCGCGCGGTGGAGGGGAAGGAAGAAGCGATACAGCTCGCCAACGATGTCGCGCTGGGTTTGACCGCCGGCATTTACAGTGAAGATCCCGACGAGGTCGACTGGTTCCTGGACAATATGGAAGCAGGCGTGCTCTACGTCAATCGCGAGGCGGGCGCCACCACCGGCGCCTGGCCCGGCTATCAATCCTTCGGCGGTTGGAAGGGCAGCACCGGCAGCAACAAAGCCTCCGGCAGTTGGTACTACTTGCAGCAGTACATGCGCGAGCAGTCGCATACGATTGTGGGATGATTCAAACCACAACGGACACGAAGAGCACGAAGACGAGAAAGGGCGAGCCGGCGGCTCGCCCTTTTCTAACCGCGGAGTTCACTGAGGGCGACGAGAATAATCAAGTGTCGTTATGCATTTTCCCGGAATTTTCGCGAACCCGATTCTTGTATTGACAGATCTGCAGATTCGTGGACTGCCTTGAATCATTATGTTGTCGTAAAGTCACATAAACTAACGTATTTTAACAAGCCTTTCTCTGTGTCCTCAGTAGATGCAAGTAAGTCATGCGAATCTCGCTAACTAACCCCCCATCCCCCGGCCCCTTCCCCCACAAGGAGGG
>WTGF01000117.1:0-13585 GCA_011525385.1 Chloroflexota bacterium
GCTTCCTTTTCGCACTTCGAGATGACACCATGATAACCCGATACTATACAGCTAGCATATCCTTTATCGCAACCAGCTCCTCGAATATGCGCGCTACCAGGTCTTCCAGGTTGCTCAAACGATTAGAATGCTCCTTGAGAATAGCGGAATGCTCCTTGAGAATAGCGGAGTGCTCGTTGAGAATAGCAGAGTGCTCGCTGAGAATAGCAGAGTGCTGGTTTACCTGCCCCTCAATACTGCGCAGCAAACCTAAGGTCGCTGTCTGGTTCTCAATCGTGACAACTATCAGTTTATCAAGTCTATCGATCCGAAGATCCTGCGTTTCCATTGTTTCCACTTTGTGCCTCGTCATCTTCCACGTCTAACAGATCGTGCTTAGCGCTAAACCTACCATATCTTAATACATCAGGATTGAAAAACCAACAATTTGCGATAAACCGCCACCGTAGCCGCGGCGATGCTGTCATTGGTGAAATGCGACAAGAATCGCGCCCGTCCGCGTTCTTCCAGCTCCGACCGCAAGGCCGGTCGGTCTCGCAAGTCGCGAATGGCGCGGGTCAGCGCTGGAACATCGCCCTCGGGCACGATCAAGCCGGCGTCGCCGATCACGCCGGGGATGGCGCCGCTGTCGCTGCCAATGACCGCTACGCCGCTGGCCATCGCTTCGACCAGAACGCGACCAAATTGCTCTTTCCAGTTGTCTTGGGTTAATGAGGGCAAGACTAGAACGTCGATCGCCTGATATTGCGCTGGCAGTTCGGTCGACGGCAACTGACCAACGACGTCGACGCGATCGGCTATGCCGAGCGTACCTGCCAGCGTCCGCATCTCGCCCAGCGCCGGTCCGCCGCCCACCAGACGCAGCCGCCAATCGCCATCGAGGGCCGCCAGGGCGCGCAGCAGGAGATCCACGCCTTTCGCCGGCACAATGCGTCCGATATAACCGACGGTGAAGGGCCGGTCCGGCCGGGAGGACGCAGGCTGAAAAAGTGCGACGTCGGCGCCGAATTGCGGGATCGTACTTACCGGGCCGGTATATCCCTTGGCGCGCAGCACATCTGCGGCATCGTCGGTGCCTGCCAGGGCATGATCCGCTTTGCGGTAGACCCAGGACTCAGCCCAGGAAAAGGGTGGCGGATAAGTCCGCTTGATGTTTTGCCAGGTGAAAAAGAGCGCTTTGGCGCCGATTCGCCGCGCCTGATACAGCGCCTGCCAAGTCGCCAGGTTGTAAGGCTCCTCGTCGATATGCACGACGAGTGGCCGGAATTCGCTCAGTTCTCGCGCCAGCGTCGGATAGTGATGAAAGTGGAAACTTCCGTTGAAACGGATGGGGATCGACTGCAACTGATAACCGGCGGTGTGAGCGCGTTCCAAAATCTGCTCGCCGCGTTCGTCCTTCCAGGAGGGCGGCGTCAGAACTTTGAGGTCAACGCCTCGTCCGGCGATCGCTTCCAACTTGGGCTGATATATGCCGACGACACAAGCTTTGGAGAGCATCAAGACGCGCATATTGTGCCCCTCGCTTCTTCCCCCATACGTCGCCGGTCAGGTCGTCGGCGAATTGCCCAACTTGTAGCTGAAGGGGAATAGCGCCACCGGCACCAGCTTGAAGTGTTGAATGGCGAAGGGAATGCCAAGCAGCGTAAAGGCCAGCATGATCCCGAATAGCAGATGCGTCAGCGCGATCGACCAGCCGACTGTCAACAGCCAGATGATATTAAAGGCCATTGCCACACAGCCCGTCCCCGACCCGCCGCCGTCGATGACCTTGCCGAAAGGCAGCAATACCATCACGCCGAATTGTATCGCCTTGATGCCAAAGGGAATGCCGACAACCGTCAAGCAAAGCGCCAATCCGGCCAGGATATAGCTTAAGCTGGCTATCGCGCCCCCGAAGACCAACCAGATGAGATTACCCAGCAGGCTCATGATCGCCTCTTTCGCTCTTTATTGCTTATACGGGAAACCCGCGAGACAAGTATCACAAGTAAATCCAGGTAAGTCATGCAAAAAACTGCAATTCTCGGCGACTAAACTCCCTTCTCCAATGCTTTGGGGAGGGGTCGGGGGAGGGGTTAGAATAGCGGCATTCCAAATTCTCATTACATCTTTGGAACTACTGAATCGCCGCTCGCAAGCAAAAGGGCCCTGCTCCCGCGCCGGTCTAGATGATTTCGAGCGGCGCCTGGCTGCAGTCAGCATGGGCGTCATATACCCGGAAACTCAGATCCGGCAGGGAGAGTACACCGTAAGTGCAGGACGACGCTCTGGCGCATTTGAAGGTATACAACGATCCCGGATTGACCAGACAGCCCCATTGCGTCTCCAGATGCAGGGGCATATGCGTATGCCCGGTCACCAGCACATCGGCCTTCAGCGACCGCAAGACCATCTTCAAATACGTTTTGGACAAATGATCCTTGTACATGCCCCACATATTGTTGCCGGGCTTGCCATGGCACATGTAGACCGTCTTGCCCGCCAACTCGCCTTGCCAATCAAGCGGCAAGCTCTTCAGATACTGCGTATTCTCGCGGCGCAATCCATAGACCCATTCATCGTGGTTGCCCCGCGCCACGGGAATATCATGCTCGCGGATCAAGTCGACCACGCGGTCCGGTTCCGGTCCACGCCCGACTAAATCGCCGGCGCACAATACCTGATCTACGCGATGATGTCCCTCAAATCGACTGAGTACCTCTTGAAGCGTATTGTAGTCCGCATGTACATCTGAAATGATTCCAATTCGCATCCACACCAGACCTTAACCGTTCACTACAAGAGTCATTATACGTCAGCTTGGGTTCTGTGTAGAGGCAAGAAATTGCCCAGGCGGTCTCTTGACTCAGTTACTTTGATGCCGGAATGGCTTGATACTTTATCCACCTGCCGGCGTTTTGACTTCGGATCGTCTGAGAACCGAAGAAATGCTGTTCCACTATTAATGAACATCAGTATGAGCATAATACATAGTTATATTTCATTACTATAACATATTTTGATATAATGTATTATTAGACTAATGTCGAGCACTACCCGTACTCTCGGAAGGGAATACGCGCTTGCAACCGGAAAGCTAAAGCGAGCAGGTGAACTTGCAACGATATTCGTTCCCAAGCACTTGCGTTCTCTGTACGTTCTATGATAAGCTATATAGAGAAAACGCACATCTTTAGCGCGTTTGCGCGCCTGGTACATCTCGCAATTTCCTGTGGCACAATGCTCAACTCGTGTTGGGGTGAGCGCAATGTAAGACATGGTTATTAGCATCAAAGCTTTCCGCTACCTGATAATAATTGAATATAGCGCATGAGTTCTTGACTGTAACAAGGGGACGATTACAAAGGGGGGTATGGCAATGACGCTGCTATTCTGGGTTTTGGCGGTGCTGCTGCTGGCCGCTTTGGTTCTGGTGATTCCATCTTTGGCCGGCTAACCGGCTCTCTTCTGAATTGACGTATCTGACAGGACGAGCTGAGCGAAAACAATTTCAGTTTGTGCGCGGTTAAATCACGTGTAAGGGACTCCGCGCCTGTTGCGCGCTCATCGGTTGCGGGGAACCGAGAATCCCGTGAGCGTTTGCAGATTCTTGATCACAGGAAATTGCTCGAGCCGCAATTCGCGCATCTTTTGTCCGCGGCCTGAACGACGGACTTGCAGTCGTCGCAGATTGTAATGCGGCCCTTTTTTAAGTTATGGTTCACAGTCACGCGCTCATCAAAGACGAAACACTCCCCTTGCCATAGCGACTCCGCTGGATCCACCTGCTCCAAATAGCGCAATATGCCCCCGCGTAAATGATATACCTCGCCAAATCCCTGTTCCAGCAAATACGCACTTGCCTTTTCGCAGCGGATGCCGCCGGTGCAAAACATGGCTATGCGGGTATGCGTCTCGGGGTCTAAGCGCTGCGACAGGAATTGTGGCAGTTCATTAAAGGATTCGGTGCCGGGATTCAGCGCGCCCTGGAAGCTGCCCATCTGCACTTCGTAGTCATTACGCGCGTCAATGACAGTGACATCGTCTTGCCCGATCAAGTCGTTCCAATCACCCGCGTCTACGTAAGCGCCGACCTTCTTGTTAGGATCAAGGCCCGGGACTTTCAAGGCGACGATCTCGCGCTTCAAACGAACTTTCATGCGCTGGAAGGGAATTGCATCATGAAACGAGGTCTTGATCTCCAGATCCGCAAGGCGCGGATCCCTCCGCAAGATATCCATCACGTGCTCGACCGCGCCGCGCCTCCCGGCAATGGTGGCGTTGATGCCCTCTTCCGCAAGCAGTATCGTGCCCCGCAGGCCGGCGTCCTGGCAACACTTTCGCAACGGCGCTTGCAAGGTTCTGTAATCCGGCAAGTGAAGGAATTTGTAAAAGCTGGCAATCAGAATACTATTTTGCATCAGAAGACTCGTTCCTTTAGCGCCCTTCATTTTATTGGGGCTGGGAAGGTCCGTGCAGGGCGAATCCTCCGCCGGCCCGACGACCGAGCTCGCCGGCAAGCGACGTATGTTATAATTCACCACATGAAAATAGGGCTCAACGCGCACCTGCTGTCGTATCAGTCGGGTTATCGCTCGGCTGGTATTCACAGTTATATCGCCCATCTGCTCAGGCATATGCCGGCGCAAGCTCCTGCTGAATGGCGCTTTCAAGCGATGGTAGGCGCGTCCAGCCGCGCTACGTTTAACGGAATCACGATATCCCGCTCCCGCTTCGATACATCGTCTTCCTGGCGGCGAATCCTATGGGAGCAAGTTTTTCAAGCCCGGCAATTGCGCCAGTTCGACCTTTATCATGCCATGGCATTTGTCGCCCCGCTCTATTTGAAGGCGCCCATGGTAGTCACCGTATACGACCTTAGTTTTCTGCTTTTTCCCGGACGATTGAGCGCCGCAAGGCGTTGGTACCTGCGCAATTTTACGGCTTTGACTTGTCGCCGGGCGCTGCGCGTCCTGGCGATCAGCCACAGCACGGGTAGAGATCTTGCCAGGCTGCTCGGCGTAAATCCGGACAATATCGATGTGACGCCGCTTGGTTACGACGGATCGGTCTTCCGGCCTTTGCCCGCCGCGACGATCGAGCAGTTTGCCGCGCGCCAGGGTTTGCCCGCCCGCTTTTGGCTCTTTGTTGGTACGCTGGAACCGCGTAAGAACCTGGCGATGCTGCTGCGAGCATATGCCCGCCTGCCGCGCTCGCAGCGCCTGCCCTTGTTTCTGGCCGGGGGCAAAGGCTGGATGGCGGATGACGTTTTCAGGACAATCGAGCGCGAGGGCTTGGGGGACAGTGTCCGGCATGTTGGATTTGTCCCTGCCGCGGATCTGCCGCTTTGGTACAATAGTGCGGAGGCTTTTCTGTATCCTTCCCTATATGAAGGTTTTGGACTTCCGGTACTCGAAGCGATGGCTTGTGGCACGCCGGTCGTCACGGCGGACGTATCGTCCTTGCCCGAGGTTGCTGGTGACGCGGGATTGTGCTTGCCGCCAGAGGACACTGAGCCTTGGACGGCTGCGCTGGTCAACATCAAGGGTGATCTTGACTGGCGGGAGGAAGCGCGTGAAAGGGGTTTGGATCGCGCGGGGGGCTTTTCCTGGGAGCGCACCGCGGCATTGACGCTCGACAGTTATCGCAAAGCGCTGGCCGCCCGCGGCCTGCCACTGGACAATCAAGACTCCGACATAATTCCGCAGGCGCAACCCAAGAACCGCACGCTATCGTATTCGATGAGGGTTGAGCAAGAACTGTTTATGGCTACTATGGAGCTCATGCGACAATCGAGATACCATCCTGGCGCGAACTCGACATTCCTGGGATCTTCTCGCCGATTGCGCGCCGAGCGGCTCTGACAACTGCTTATGACTGCCAACCGTCCGCTTTCCGAGCGCCCTACGATTGAGCCACGCTGGTTGTTCCCGCTGCTTGACGGCATTCTGGCATTTCTGGTATTCGCCCTCGCCTATGTACTGCGCTACGAACTGCAGGTTATCCGCCCCATTCTTGATCCGGCGCAGCGCGATTTCATGCCTTATGTCCCCTATGCCGGGGTCTACGCTGTGCTGATCTGGATGAATTATCAACGCAACGGTCTGTATCGATATATTGTCGGGCGCTCCTGGCTGGAGGAGGTTTATCTGATTGCCAGCAGCGTCGCTGTATCGATCGTGATCGTGTTGGCGATGTTTTTCATCTTGCAGCCTACCGCAACCAGCCGCTTGATGTTGATATACGTCGCGGCCTTAACTTTGATTATAGGCGCCCTGTCGCGCCTGGTACGACGCTGGGTGCTGGCATATTTTCGCCATCGTGGCATTGGCATTCGCCGCGTGCTGATCGTCGGTATGGGTGATATCGGTCAAGATATGCTGGGTACGATGCTGGCGCGCCCCGACTTCGGTTACCGACCGATCGGCTTCCTGGACGATGACGAGACCAAAGCGGAAGACAGCGTAGGTCGCGTTGCGGCTTTGGGCGGGACCGACCAACTTGAAGAGATCATTCGGGCGCAGCAAGTTGATACGGTCGTCATCACCTTCCGCTGGAAGCACTACGATCGCATCGAGGAATTGTCGGAAATTTGCCGCGGGACCGGCACGGATTTGCGCATCGTGCCAGAACTCATGCAGCTCAGCATCCGCCAGGTGCAGGTGGAAAACCTGGATGGGATACCGCTTTTGGGCTTCGGCGCGCAACGTCCCTTCACCTCTGCCGATCAAGTGCTGAAACGCGGCCTTGATCTGATCCTTGTCGCGCTCAGTTTCCCCTTGTGGGCGTCGGTAAGTTTGTTGGTAGCGATCGCGCTCAAACTGGAGGGAGAAGGTCCGGTCTTGTTCCGACAAGAGCGGGTTGGCAAAGACGGACAAAAGTTCGAGATGCTTAAATTCCGCAGCATGGTGGCGGATGCCGAGGCAATGCACGAGGAGATGCTGCAAGCCTCCGGCGAGGACCCCCGCCATCCCAAGTTCGTCGACGACCCGCGCATCACCCGCCTCGGCCAGTTATTGCGCCGCACCAGCCTCGATGAACTGCCAAACCTGCTGAATGTCTTGCGCGGCGAAATGAGTTTGGTTGGGCCTCGCCCGCCGACGCCGGATGAAGTGGAACACTATGAAGCGCGGCATACGCGCCGCTTGGGGATCACGCCGGGCATGACCGGATGGTGGCAAGTGCGCGGACGTAGCAACGTGCCATTCGACGAAATGTGCGCCATGGACATCTACTATATCGATAACTGGTCACTGTCCATGGATATCGAGATTCTCATGTTGACCATCCCCCGCGTCGTCTTCCGCAGCGGCGCTTACTGAATTAGTCCTGTGCTGGCCATCCGGCATGACAATCCGCGCCAATTTTGCCATCCCCTGCGGTACCATTGGCAAGAAGAACAGCGGCCGCAGCAACTTGAACATCTCGTGCCAAAATGCCAGAAGTTTCTCCGTCGTCGCTTGCCCGGGCGACCGGTCATAAAGCCAAAAGACAATCAGCAGCATGTGAAACATATAGAGTACAATGCCCAGGTCCGTGGCGGCGGATTCGCGCAAGGCGTCGTCTGAATCCAGTACCAACTGGCGATAAGCACTCGACAGGCGATGTCCCGGCGGGCTGTCCATCAACGAAGCTGCGGCATCGGAACGCATAGCGCCGGCGAATAGCGCCGACATCGCCCCGCGCATGGGGCGCAAGCGACGAAGGTTCAATTCCAGCGCCTGACGATAGCGATCGGCAAGCTGCCCCGCCGGCAAGCCGACCATCGCCGCCGCTAGCGCTTCGACTTGCTCGATGTACCAACATCGGGCGATATCCTCCTTGCCAGCAAAATGATGATAAATCAGGCCGACCGATACGTCTGCCTTCGCCGCAATCTCCCGCATGCTGACGGCATCATATCCTCTCTCGCCGAAGCATTCGGTAGCCCTTTGATAGATATGCTGACGCGTCTGATCGCTTCTGCTCACGGACTTGGAGGACGGAGTCACATACCCCTCGCTTTCAGTCGATACAGAAAGAGTATACTTGATTTGCGGAGCTGCGTATGGCTGCGGAAGGTGTCAAGACCCGCGACTTCTGTTTACTGAATTGTCGGAGCAAGACGCTGCCGCTCATGTGGTCGTGAGACTCGAGCGATCAACCAACGCTCCCGCCGGCGCAATTGCTTTGCGTCGCAACAAAGGCGATAATGCCTAGACAGCCCGGGGAGAAAGACGCGATCACGGCGCGTATCGCTCGAAAATGGAACTCAGCCCAAAGCGCGAGACATGACCGCCAAACCCTTGCTTTGCTTGCTCTTGATCGGCCTCTTCACACTGGGCGCCTGCGACTCGATCCTGCTGGAACGAAATGCGATTTTGACAGCGACCGCCCCGCCCTCAGTCCTCGAAACCAGCAGCGCCGATCCGCAACATGTCTTGCGCGAGTTCATCGACGTCTGGAACGATGAAGACTACGAGAGCATGTATCGACTCATCGCCGGGCGCAGCCGCGAACTCTATCCCAGGCAGGTATTCATCAATCGCTATACCGAGGCGCATAGCGTCATCAGCTTCGCCGGCGTCACGCTCGCGCGCAGCGCGGTCACCTACCAGGGCAGCACCGCTGTCGTCGACTACGACATCGTCATCGAGTCCCCCACTTTCGGGCGTATTCGAGACCGGGAACGCACCATGCGCATGGTCGACGAGGGCGGCTGGAAGATCGCCTGGTCACAGATGGACATCTTCGATGGCATGTCTGCCCGGGCGCGCCTTAAGGAAGAAACCAGCTACGCGCAACGCGAAAACATCTACGATCGGGAGGGCCGGCCGCTGGCCGAACAAGGCGGCTTGGTCGACAGTCTGTATGTCGTCCAGCGAGACATGAACAATGTCGACGACTGCCTCAACACGCTCGCCATTGTCACTCGACAGCAGATCAATACCATGCGCAATATCTTCACCGGTTATCTGCCGGAAACGCTGTTTCATATTGCCGAGATTGATCCGGAACGCTACGACGCCTACCGTGACGACTTGGAATTCGATTGTGGCGTCACTACGGTTTCCCGCTATCGCACACGCCGCTATTACGGCCACGGCATCGCCACCCACGTCCTGGGCTATATCGGACGCATCCCGGCTGAATTGCTAGACTTTTGGAAGGCGCGCGGACGAGACGAGAGCGCGCTGGTCGGGCGCGCGGGCATCGAATTCAGTTATGAAAGCGTCTTGGGGGGCGAACCGAAACGGACGCTGCAGATCGTAGAGCAAGGCGTCACGGTCGTCCGCGCGCTCGGCGGGTCGACAGGTCTAGCGCCGCAGCCGGTCACGCTCACCATCGACCGCGATCTGCAAGAGTCGGCCGCGCAGGCCCTGTCGGACGCGGTGAATTACGCTTTACTCAATTGGGGCGGCATTACGCTCGGCGGCGCCATCGTCGCCTTGGATGTCAACACCGGCGAGGTACTGGCCATGGCTAGTTATCCCAGCTTTGACCCGCATATCTTCAATCCCGATACGCAATACGATGTGCCGGATCGAACGGCGCGCCTGAACCGTGATATACGTTCGCCATTCACGAACAAAGCCATTGCCGAACAACATACGCCCGGCTCGGTCTACAAGATCGTCACGCTGCTTGCCGCCGCCTCGGAAGGCGTCTTGCCGGACCCTTACCCCTATTTCTGCGATATCAAGTGGGAGGGGCAGCAGCGCTTTGGCGACGCCATTCCCATTCGCTACGATTGGCGCTTGCTGGAAAATAGGCCGGCTACCGGCGAGGTCGATATGAGCCGCGCGCTGGCGACCTCGTGCAATCCCTTCTTCTGGGAAGTAGGCGCGCTCATGTTCCGGCAAGATCCCGACTTGCAAGCGAGTTACGCCGAGCGACTCGGCTTCGGCAGCGCGACAGGCGTCAACGGCTTGGGGGTGGAAGCCGCCGGCAATGTCGCCTATCCCAATCCGCAAGAGCCGACGGAAGCCATCAACAATGCCATCGGACAGGGCAATGTCACGGTGACCGCCCTGCAGATGGCGGGGGCCACCGCCATGATCGCCAATGGCGGCAAACACTATCAACCCTATATCGTCAGCCATACGGGTGTGCCGGGTACAGAAAACTATCGACAAGAAAACCAGCCAACTCTGTTGCCGAGCCAGGGATTGGACGCGAATGCGCTCGAGATTGTGCGGGAGGGCATGTGTCAGGTCACGACGATACCGGATGTAGGTACGGCTTGGTGGGTCTTCGAGGGGGCGCCATATACGGTCTGTGGCAAGACCGGTACGGCCGAAACCGCCGGCCAACCCAATGCCTGGTTCGTGGCCTATTACCCGGCTGATGAACCGCAGATCGCCTTTGCCGGTGTCATGGCCAATTCCCGCGAGGGCTCGGAAGTCGTGGCGCCCATGATCCGCCGCATCCTCGATGTGCGCGAAGGCGCTGTGGTCGCGCCCTGGCCCGAATTCTGGCTGGGGTCCTTCAATCCCTTGCCATCCCAGGAAGAAGCGCTCGCGATTTACGATCCGGAGGGTTAATCGCCGCAGCCGCCGGGAACGCTGCGGATCGGCGTCCAGGCTGGCAAAATATAGTCGATTTCGGGCGGGACCGGGGTCAAGAGATAGACCTTGACATAGCGACGCCAGGAAACCCAGTCTTCATCGCTGTAACCGAGGTCAATCCAATAGCGTGAGCTGCGCGGTCCTCCTGTATCCGCCATAAAAGCGCTGCCATAGCCGGGAACAAAAACTTCGCTGCGATAGCGAATGATCTTTGGGTCAGCGGCGACGATGCCCTTTTCCAGCGTCCAGCCAATCGAGGTCACGTTGTCGCCGCCCAGCGCCGCCGGATGATAGCTGGTCGCTAACATGCACAGCACCCGCCAATAGAGACGCGCTCCCCCCGGCGTTTCAACTGTCCGCAGGTCGATCTTCGTTCCGTAGCGGATGACTTGGTCTTGCGGCGGCTGCGTGATGACAGTTTCGCTAATATTTCGGCTGACTTCGGCGCCATTCTCATAGCGCGCCAAGCTGCGGATTTCCCGCGTCCCGTTCCGCCCCGGCTGCGCAAGAACCGTTTGATCTAGGCTCAATCCGGCGTCAGCCACATAGCGCAGCTCAAAGGCTATCGTCTCCTGCCGCGCGCTGACTTCTTCGGTGACACGCACGATTTCGATGAGCATGTCGGTGACGATCTCGGTGTCGCCGTCCGGTATCACATAATCCAGGCCGAAGAGCGGCGCGTTGAGCTCTTCCAGCACCTCATCTACGCGCCGGGCTCGGGTCCGCACTTCGATCAGCACGCCATCCAGCCGCAAGGCGATCGTGATCGCCCGTTCGATGGCGATCGTCATGTCACCGCTGATGGCGCTCTCCCGCGGCGGTTTGATCTCGTCCTTGGAGTGCAACTCCACGCCGGACTCGGCCAAAGCTGCGCCCACTGTTTCGGCTGTAGTTAGAAGGGTGGATCGCTGGCCATTGTCGATGACGGTCAAACTTAGCGGTCGGCGAATCTCGATATGTTCGGCGGGGACCGTCCAGTCCGCCAAAGCGTCGCTATATGCCGGCGCGCCGTTCACGCGGATTTTGTCGGCGTCAGTGACGGCGATTCCAGCGTTGTTCAAGATCTCCAGGGGATTGTCCAGCGCGGTCCGCAATACCTGCACGTCGTCGCCGACCGCAATCGTCACATCACGCGCGGATTTTATCATGATGGTCATGCCATCAAATATCGCGTCCGCAAGGTCATGAGAAAGCGAGGCATCCAGCGCTACTACAATATCCAATTCCTCCAAAAGGTCAGCAACTGTCTCGGCGCGCGTGGATACCTGGCGCGGATAACCATCCCGATTGATCGTAACCTGCCTCTCGGCGCCAATACTCGAGAATAAATCAGGGGGAAGGCTGCGGATAAAAAGTACGCTGCTGATAACCAGCGTGCAGCAGGTCAGCGCAATAATCAAGAGCAGCGGCCAGCGCCGACCCCGGCTTGCTCGGCGCCGAAGCGGCGGCGGACTCAGCGGCCGCGTATCCTCCGCTCGGGCGCGAAAGGGCTGGGTATCCTCTGCCTGGGAAGAATCTACATTCATACAGTTGAGTTTACCGAGCGGGAGCGCATCTGAACAGCGGTTTTGGGCTGAGGAGCAGGGCAATCGCATCAAATTATTTTTTCACCACCGAGGACACCGAGAGCACCGAGTTTAGGGTCGTTTGTCGAATTTCCCTCTAATTCCATCACCGAATACGGCAAAGTCGCCAGCGAAATTTCATCTCTGGCTGAAAAGCAAGCCTGAAATATGATATGAGCTATGAACTTTGCTTTTCTCGGTGTTGTAGGTCAGTGTCTACGCGACCCTCGGTGCCCTCGGTGGTTAATAATCAGTCCAATTTCGTACCATGCCAGTCGCCTCATTTTGATGCAATTGCCCTGGGCTGAGGAGCGGACACTTTTGCCAACTGACTCGCTGCCCTCCCGCTAGCCCGCGACTCTATGCCGAAACCGCGACCATATAGTCGCCCTTTTCTCCCCGCCTTGCTCTATGCTTCCCTTAGCGCCACACGGGGCGACATTCTCCAAAAAAGGCGCTAATCTCCCAAACAATATGCCCTGCCCGCAAATGAACAAAGACGAACAAAACTCAAACCGAAACCGAGACATCTCTTATGACGAAAACTGTACGGCTTGTCCGGTACTCAATTCTGGTGATCTGAATGGACAAAAATACGCGTCCGACAGCAAGAAAATAACACCATTTGGCGACCCAAACCACAACATAGGGACGAGCTATGTAGGGGCGACCTGTCAGGTCGCCCGAAAAAAACCAAGAAAATACAGGGTTTTCGACGATCTTCTGCTCGCTGAAAACTGCCACGTCCTCAGATCGGGGCAGGGGGTACCCCCCCCCCCCCCCGTATACATACTGTATGTATACTGTTACGCAAAAAGGGGGCAAGATCAGGGCATCTTCCGAGCATTTGAGGACGTATTGCGCTCCATCGAGCGCTCGCGCCTTGGCCGCCTGTCGAAAACTGTCCGCCCCACAGAGATCGGGGGGACAGGGGTTTGGGGCGAGGGTCTGGCAAGACGTTAATGAGACAAAGTATCAATTAGGTCTGGCGTTCGGCTTCTAAACAATGTAGCATTCAGTTAGGACAATTCTCGTAATGCTCTGAAAAGTGGGAGACAAGACAGATGCCAAGAAAAGCTCTAGGAATATTTACGATACTTATAGCGGCCTTAGCAATATCAATCTCTACCGGGGCGCAGGCGGCCACGCTGAACGTGGTTGCCTCGCAGAGCATCCTGGCCGACGTTGCGCGCCAGGTCGCAGGAGACAAAGCCGATGTCCAATCCTTGATGCCATTGGGAGCTGATCCTCATGCATTCATTCCCTCGCCGAGTGATCTTATAACCGTTGCCGCGGCGGACCTGGTATTCCTCGTCGGCGCCGGATATGAAGAAGCCCTGCAGGACGCCATAGAAAGCGCCGGCGAGATGGTCAATATCGTGGTGGCCTCGGCCTGCGTTCGGCTTATCCCGGCTGGCGCGTCGATGCATCACGATGACGACCACGCCGATATGGACGATGACGACCATGCCCATGAGGACGATGACGACCACG
>WTGF01000117.1:13685-53295 GCA_011525385.1 Chloroflexota bacterium
ACGATGACGACCACGCCGACGAGGACGATGACGACCACGCCGATGAGGACGATGATGACCACGCCGATATGGACGATGACGACCATGCCCATGAGGACGATGACGACCACGCCGATATGGACGATGACGACCACGCCCATGAGCATGATGACGACGACCACGCCCATGACATGAACGGCGCAAGCGACTGCGATGCCCATGACGCCGAAGTTGCATCCCTCATCGGCGAAGAAGCGGCTGAGCGCGGGCATGTCGAAACCTTGGGACGCGTGAGTGAAATCGATTGCGACGGTGGACACGGGCACGATGACGAACACGGCCACGGTCACGGCGCTTGCGACCCGCACCTGTGGATGGACCCGCACAATGTCATCCTCTGGGTATTGCAGATCCGCGATGCGCTCTCGGCCCAAGACCCGGGCAACGCCGATATCTATGCCGCCAATGCCGCCGCATACAACCAGGAATTGCTCGCGCTGGAATCCGATTTCATCTTGCCCGCCTTGATGGACCTGCCCGTCGACGAGCGCGTCATGGTCACCAGCCACGAGGCCTTTGGCTATCTGGCGACGACCTACCGCTTTGAACTCATTTTCACCTTGGCAGGTATTTCAACCATGGTGGAACCCAGCGCCCGCGATGTCGCGGCGCTGATTGACACGGTGCGCGACGAAGGCGTTCCGGCGATTTTTGGGGATCCCTTCGCGCCACAGCCCATCATGTCCGCCATCGTAGCGGAAACCGGCGCGGAACTGGCTAAGCTGTACAGCGATACTTTGAGCGACGCCGGGGGACCTGCCGCCACATACCTCGACTATATGCGCTACAATGTCACGACTATCGTTGACGCCCTGTCGGGCCGGGAATAGCCAGGAACTGGCGAATGACCATCCTGAGATTACAGCAGCCCACGCGCGATCGCGACCGAGAGCAGCCCGCCCTGCGCGTCGAGCGCCTGTCGGCGGGCTATCCCGGCAACCGACAGGCGATTATCGACGTCAGTTTCACCGTCGAGTCGGGCGAGCGCGTCGCCGTCATTGGTCCTAACGGCGCTGGAAAAAGCACACTCTTCAAGGCAATTGTCGGTGTGCTGCCTTTCAGCGCCGGCCATATCTCGATCCATGGCGCGGACTGCTATAGCAGCCACATCCATGTCGGATATGTGCCCCAGCAGAGCGCCATCGACTGGTCCTTTCCAGCCTCGGTTTTTGACGTGGTTCTGATGGGCCGCTGCCGCCATATCGGCTGGTTCCGCTTGCCGGGCAAAGACGACCGCGACATCGTCCGCGACATCCTTGTACACCTGAGCTTGGACAAGCTGGCGGACCGACAAATCAGTGAACTGAGCGGCGGGCAGCGACGGCGCGTCTTCATCGCCCGGGCCATGGCCCAGGACACCAGCGTCATGGTGCTGGACGAACCCTTCCTCGGCGTTGATCAGCACGCCGAGCAAGAGATCATCGAGACCCTTGATATCCTGACCAACCACGGCATTTCCATTTTGCTCTCGACCCATCACTTGGAAGAAACCGCGCTGCGCTTCGACAAGCTCTTGATTCTCAATGGCAAGATCTTGGCATACGGCGCTCCCGCCACTGTGATGACGCCAGAAAATCTGACGCGCGCCTTCGGCGGCTCGCTTCCGGTTTTCGCCCATGGCGAGCAATTGCTGATGTTCAGCAAGGACAAGAACGGAGGCGCCCTGCGTGGACATCGCTAATTTCCTTTCCGAGCCCCTCACTTACGCCTTCATTCAGCGAGGCATGCTGGCGCTGGTGCTGGTCGGCGGCATAAACGCCATCATCGGCTGCTTCGTGGTCGTGCGCGGCATGGCCTTCCTGGGCGACGCCCTGGCTCACGCCATCTTGCCCGGCATCGCGATTTCCTATACCGCCAGCGGCGGTTACGTCGGCAGCAATCTCTTCGTCGGCGGTTTAGGCGCCGGCATCGTCTCCGCCTTGGTCATCGCCTGGTTGACGCGCAACCAGGAGCTCAAGGAAGACAGCGCCATCGCCATCGTATTTGTCACCATGTTCGCGCTGGGCATCGCCATTATCAGCACACAGGGCAGTTACACGGTCGATCTAACCCATATCCTCTTCGGCAGCATCAACGGCGTCAGCGAGAACGACTTGCTGCTCATGGCGGCCATGTCGGCGGTTGTGACGGTCATTATCGCCCTGCTCTACAAAGAGTTTCTGATTATCAGCTTTGATCTCAGCCTGGCGCACAGCTTGCGGCTGCCGGTTGAAATCCTGCGCCTGACTCTGCTGGTTTTGATCGCGGTTACCATCGTGGTTAGTCTGCAGGCGGTCGGCATCGCCCTGATGTTGGCGCTCCTGATCACGCCGGCGGCCACAGCGCGCCTGCTGGTCAAGCGCTTGCATCATATGATACTCATCGCCTGCTTGATCGGCATCGTCAGCGGTCTTATGGGATTCTACGCCTCCTACTACCTGGATATTCCCTCCGGCGCCTGCATCGTGCTGACGCTGAGCGCGCTCTTCGGCGCGGTCTTTGCGCTCAAGTCCGCCTTTTCGCTTTTGGGGGAACGCGGCTGAGGCTTGCGCCAAGTTGACACTAGGCCCAGCCTGTGTTAGATTCCCAGGCATAGGGGAGGCGCGCCATGATCAGTAATCTCAAAGAATTAATCGAAACGCAGGGTTACGTCATTGTCGAGGGCGTTCTGGACGATGCAGCTCTGGCAGCAATCATTGATGATTATCATCAGTTGCTCGATCGCATGGCGCCTCAATGGTATGCCAAGGGACTCATCTCCTCCGCCTATGAAGGGCTTCCCTTCGATGAGCGCTTGACCGCCATCCTGGGCGAAGCGAAAAAAGATGTCTTCTCGCACATGGATATCGCCTTGTCCAACGAAACGGTGCATAGCGACGCCGGTATCAACGTCAGCCGCGCCGTTTATGACCTCATACGCAACGAATGCCTCTTGGACAAAGTCGAAGAGGTCATCGGCGGCGAGATCCTGTCCAATCCGATCCAGCATGTGCGCATCAAACCGGCGGAAGCGAAGGTCGCGGCCGGTATGGTGAACCTGACCACGGAAACCAAGTGGCACCAGGACCAAGGTGTGCACAGACCCAACGCCGACGATACCGAAATCCTCACGGTCTGGCTCGCTATCACCGATGCGACCATCGAAAATGGCTGCTTGCAGGTAGTGCCCTACAGTCACCTGACCGGCATCACCGAACACTGCCCCTTCGACCAAGTGCTGATCCCGCCTCATTTGCTGGCGGGCGAAGCGCTGCCCGTGCCCATAAAAGCCGGCGACGCCATTTTTATGCACCGGCTGACGCAGCATAGTTCCCTGGTGAATGTCAGCGATACCATTCGCTGGAGCTTTGACCTGCGCTATCAGCCCATAGGCGAACCCACCGGGCGCGATGAATTCCCCAGCTTGATCGTGCGCAGCCGCGAGAATCCCGCTCAGGTGCAGTCCTACGAAGAATGGCGCGATGCCTGGCACGCCGCGCGCGATTACCTGGCCGGGCTGACGGAGCGCCCGGTCACGCACCGCTGGTCCGCCGACGCCCCGGTCTGCGCTTAAGTCGCCAGCACGAAGCAAGGCATTCATCCCAAACTAGAATGAGATAGTAAAGAGTCTGCTTCAGGAGAGCGCCGCAGTCTGCTTTGCTTTGGCGCCAGTCTTCACTTTGGGCTCGGCTGGACCGGCGCGACCGCGATATCGGGACTTTTGCGCGTCGATAACCAGCGCCACCAGTATGATCAAGCCGCGCACCGCATTGACCCAGAGCGGATCAACATTCATCAGGTTCAAGGCGTTATTGACCATCGCCAGGAAGAGCACACCGGCAAAAGCGCCGATGATCGAGCCTTCGCCGCCTTTCAAGCTGACCCCGCCAATCACAGCCGCCGCAACCACATTCAGCGTTATCCCCACGCCCAGGTTCGGGACCGAGGCTTCCAGACGGCCCAATAGCATCCAGCCCGCCAGCGCCGCCAGGAAACCGCTGACCATATAGACCAGGATCACCGTGCGCGCGGGATTAAAGCCGGAAGCGCGGGCGGCGTCTTCGTTGGCGCCGACAGCATAGACCTTGCGGCCGAATTGCATGCGGCTCATGACAAAGCCGAATACGGCATATAAACCAATGGTCGCGATCACCGAGACCGGTATGCCGGCAACGCGGCCACCGCCCAGCCAGTTAAAGGCGGCCGGCGTGCCGGGCATGATCGCGCCGCTGCTGATCGCCAGCGCCAAGCCGCGCAAGACCAATTGCATCGCCAGCGTGACGATAAAGAAGTTCATGTTCAGCTTCATAATCATGAAGCCGTTGACAAAACCGATGGCGGTTCCCAGGAGCAAGATCAAGGGGATCACCAACAAGGGATCAAGCTCGATGCCCAAGCCGCCAGCCTGCGCCAGATCGGTCTCGCGATAGGGTAGCATCAGCCAGGCAGCCGTCACCGCGACCAGCGAGACGGTGCCCTCAGCCGACAAATCAAGCTTGCGCGCCATCAAGCAGAGCGCCTGCCCGATCACCATCACACCCAGAACGCTGCCCGTGATCAAAATATTGGTGATATTGGATATGCGCAGGTAGCCGTCGATCGTCAAGCCGAATACCAGTACCGTGGCGATCAAGACCACCCAGATAAAATGCCGCGATACGAATTCGAACAGGTGATGGCGGTCAAGCGTTTGCATGGCCACGGCCTCCCTCGATCGCCAGCAAAATATGCTCCGGCTTCATGTTGGCGGCAGCGCGCGTGAACTCGTCGGTGACGCGCCCCTGATACATGACCAGAATGCGGTCGCACAAGCCGATCAACTCGCGGACTTCGCTCGATATGACCAGCAGCGCGACCCCCTGCGCAGCCAGGTCATCGATGATATTGAAGATATCGACTTTGGCTTGTACGTCAACGCCTTGCGTCGGCTCGTGCAAAATCAGCACCTTGGGTTGCGTCGCCGCCAATTTGGCGAATACCACTTTCTGTTGATTGCCGCCGCTCAGCAGCATGGTCCGCTGCTCGGCGCCCGGCGTCACAATGCCCAGCTTGTCGATGTAGGCTTCTGTGATCTGCTGCTCTGGCTTGCGCATAAGAATGCCCACGCGACTTACTAGACGATCAAGCACGGAATAGGTGACATTCTCGCGCACCGGTCGTAATTGGATCAAACCGAAGCGGTGGCGGTCTTGCGGCAAATAGGCTAGCCCACCGTCGAAGGCATCCCGGGGGCTGTCGGGATTGAAAGCCGCGCCTTCTACCAGCACCTCGCCGACGCCGAGCCGCTCCAAGCCGAAAAGCGCCTGCGCCAATTCGTCGACGCCGCTGCCCTGCAAGCCAGAGAGACCAACGACTTCGCCGCGGCGCAGCGCGAAATTGATCTGCTCGTAAGCGCCGCGCCGCGACAGGTTTTTCGCTTCGAAGACAATCTCGGCGCCGGCCGTAGTCCCGCGTTCGTACTCCTGTACGCCGCCGCCCACCATCATGTGTATCAGTTCCGGCACGTCGATCTCGCTGATTTCTCGCGTGCCGACAATACGACCATCGCGCATGACGGTGACACGGTCGCAGATCTCGAAGACTTCTTCGAGATGGTGCGAAATGTAAATGAAAGCCACGCCTTGTTCCTGCTGAGCTCGCACGAAGCTGAAAAGCAGGTCGATATCTCCTCGAGCAAGCGCGGCGGTGGGTTCGTCCAGGATGATCAGACGGGCATTGTTGAAGAGCGCTTTGGCGATCGCCAGCATAGTTCGCTCGGCCACGCTGAGCCCCTCGACCGGCTGCCGAACGTCCAGCTTAAGCCCCAGGCGTTCCAGCCGCGCCCCCGAATCGTCATTGACCGCCTTCCAGTCAACCAGGCCGAATCGGTTCCTGGGCAGGTTGCCGACCAAGATATTTTCAGCGACCGTCAAGGTGTTGAGCAGGTTGATGTGCTGGGGCACGTAGGAGATGCCGGCATCGAGCATCATCTGTGGCGAGGCCTGGCGCAAGGCCCTGCCGTCGATGGCGATGCTTCCGCTGTCGGCTTGTCTGATGCCCATCAAAACGCCCATCAGGGTCGACTTGCCGGCGCCGTTTTTTCCGACCACGCCGTGGATCTCTCCGCGGCGCACCGAAAAATCGGCATCGGCCAAGGCTTGTACCCCGGGATAGGACTTGCTGATCCCGCGCATATCAAGCAGGATCTCGTCCTTGCGTCTCTCTGTCGTCGCCTCAGTCGTCGCCTCAGTCATCGCCGTGAGCCTTGTCTTCCAAACCGATCGTCGTATCCGCCAGCGACATGCGCAGTTGCACATTGCGCTGATAGCGTACGCGCAGGGCATCCAGCAATACCGCGAAGAGCAGCAGCAAACCGCGGCTGACATCAATCCAGAAGGGCGACACGCCCATGATATTCAAGCCGGTATCCAGAATCGACCACAGCAGCACCCCGCCAAAAGCGCCGATGATATTGCCGCGGCCGCCATAGATGCTCATGCCGCCGATGATGGCGGCGCCATGCACCGCGAAGATCAAATTGGCGCCCATGGTCGGCGTCGCCGCATTGAGGCGGCCGGCCTGCAACAAACCGGCGAATGCCGCGCAAACGCCGGCGATGATATAGACGATGATGACGACGCGGTCAACGTTGATGCCGGCAGCGCGCGCGGCGTCCGCATCAGCGCCGACCGCGTACATATTGCGCCCGAATTGCGTATAGCGCGTATGTATGTGGCCAACCAGGAATGCCAGAATCACGAAGACGCCGGCCACTGAAAGCACAAAGTTTCCGTCGTCGGTCACAACCCGCGCCAGGGTGCCGCCACCGAGCCAGGTAAACTCCTTTGGGAAGAAGCTGATGCTGGTGCCGGGAGAAATGCCGTAGGTAGCGCCGCGCAATACGAAGAGCATGGCGATTGTCACCAGCAAGTTGTTGACGCCGACTTTGGTGATCAGGACGCCGTTGAACAAACCGATCGCGCCGCCCAGGACCAGCATCAGCACGATGACCAGTATCGGGTTCAGTTGCCAGCCCCAGCCGCCGGCTTCGCTTGTCACCAGCATCAAGGCGGCAAACATGGCCGTCAAACCCAGTGACGACTCTACCGAGAGATCAAAATTTCCTGTGATGAAGGTGTAGGCCTGGCTGAGCACCAGCATGCCGAACGCGGCCGATCGCAGCAGGATATTGCCCAGGTTATAAGGGGATAAAAAGCGATCCGACAGCAGGGAAAAAGCGATAAAGGCGCTAATGACGAAGAGCCAGATCAGGTTGTCAACCATCAGAGAGACCAGACGGTTGGGTCCAGTCCGCGTCATGAGTGTTCTCCTGATTAACGGCGCTCGGATTGGATGGAATACGTCAAGAATAATCTATTGCGCATAGACGACCGCGACGGAATCTTCGTCCCCTAATGATAATACCGGAATGACTCGATAACAAATGAACCGCCGGCGGCAGCTCGCCCCATAATCTAACGGGGTCGGCTGATGTCCGCGTCCCCAAAGCAGCGGGAGCGTCCATTTTGACGTGAACGCTCCCAAATGCAAATTCATATGCTTCGCAAAGTCAAGTTAGCCAGCTTGGTTGCCCCAGAGCGCGTCGCTGGTGACATTGTCCGGATTGACACTGGTCGTCGCCAGGTTCAGCATATAGCCGGTGTCGGAATCGGCGATGCTGGCCGGTGACCAAGGCGCGCCTTCTTGTACGACATCGCCGGTCTCGATCATCATGCCTTGCAGTTCCATGTTGATCCAGTCAGTGATGATGCCGAAGTCTGGCAGCGGTTGGCTCGATGCCTGATCGGACGTTCCGGCGCGGATGGACGCCAGCGCGTCCGGGCAACCGTCAACGCCGACCAGGAAGATGTGGCCCTCTTCTCCGCGTTGGAACAACTGACCGATCTGATCAAGCGCGGCGGTTACCACCTTGGTGCCGACACAGTCGGAGTGCATGTAGATGGCATCCAATGCGGTGCTGGCCGCGACATCAAGCGTGGCTTGGCTGAAGTTCTCGGCGCGCCATTCGGTGGGACGGCTGATGATCTCGATATTCGCATAGTTGGCGAGGTGATCGTTGAAGCCGCCGCCGCGCAACTGCGCCACGTTCTGGCCCAGATCCCCTTGCAGCTCGAGAACCGTGCCGCGCGGCTCGCCGTAACGCGCGGTCAATAGCTCGACGACGCCCTCGGCTGCCTGCTGACCGGCCATGTAATTATCCGACTGCACGGTCATATTGATCTCGCAGCCAATGGGCGCGCGGTCGATGGTGTAGAAGGGGATGCCCGCGTCCTGCGCCCGCTGTACCGAAGAGCAGATCGCCTGGCTGTCCACGGGCACGACTACGATGGCGTCTACGCCTTGCGAGATGAAGTTGTCGATCTGGTTGGCTTGGGCTTCGGCGTCGAAGTTGGCGTTGGAGCTGATGACTTCCCAGCCCTTGGCTTCCGCCGCATTGACAAGGCCGCTCATGATCACGCCCTGACCGCCGCTCAGTTCTGGCGCGCCGTAACCAATGACAACGCCTTCCATGATCGCGACCATTTCTTCTTCTT
Source organism: Chloroflexota bacterium (assembly GCA_011525385.1). Classification (GTDB taxonomy): domain Bacteria; phylum Chloroflexota; class Anaerolineae; order Aggregatilineales; family Phototrophicaceae; genus UBA6055. The sequence goes on from WTGF01000117.1 coordinate 22,217, forward strand.
CTTCAGCGGCGCCGCCCGCTTGGTTGCCCCAAAGCGCACCGCTGGTGACATTACCCGGGTTGACGCTGGTTGTCGCCAGGTTGAGCATGTAACCGGTGTCGGAGTCGGTGATGCTGGCCGGCGACCAAGGCGCGCCCTCTTGAATAACATCGCCGGTCTCGATCATCGCGCCGCCCATTTCCATCTCGATCCAGTCGGTGATGATACCGAAGTCCGGCAGCGGCTGGCTGGAAGCCTGGTCGCTGTAACCCATGCGAATCGACTCCAGAGCGTCAGGACAGCCGTCAACGCCGACCAGGAAGATATGACCATCTCCACCGCGTTCCACCAACTGCCCGATTTGATCGAGGGCCGCAGTAACGACCTTGGTGCCGACGCAATCGGAGTGCATGTAGATGGCATCCAATTCGGTGCTGGCGGCAACGTCCAGCGTCGCCTGGCTGAAGTTCTCGGCGCGCCACTCGGTGGGGCGGCTGATGACTTCGATATTCTCGTAATTGGCGAGATGATCGTTGAAACCGCCGCCGCGCAATTGCGCCACGTTCTGGCCCAGATCGCCTTGCAACTCGAGTACCGTGCCGCGCGCTTCGCCATAGCGCTCGGTCAGCAGTTCCACCAAGCCTTCGGCAGCTTGTTGCCCGGCCATGTAGTTGTCCGACTGCACGGTCATGTTGATCTCGCAGCCCAGGGGCGCGCGATCAATGGTATAGAAGGGGATGCCCGCGTCTTGCGCCCGCTGTACCGAGGAGCAGATCGCCTGGCTGTCGACAGGCACCACAACGATGGCGTCCACGCCTTGCGAGATAAAATTGTCGATCTGGTTGGCTTGGGCTTCGGCGTCGAAATTGGCGTTGGAACTGATGACTTCCCAGCCCTTCGCCTCCGCCGCGTTGACCAGGCCGCTCATGATCACGCCTTGACCGCCGCTTAATTCCGGCGCCCCATAACCGATGGTGACGGTATCTTGCCCCGCCACGGGAAGAGCCAGAAAAACAACGAGGCTCACGAATAACAGTACGCTTAATAGTTTGCGCATGATCGGTAATTCCTTTCTTCAAATACGAAACCGTCGCTTGAGGTCTGTCAATTCGCAACTTCTATCCAAAGATCGCCTCCTTTTCTCGGCAGGCGGAAATACTACCGTCTTGTCAGAAATACCCCAAAATACCAGCCGTATTACAGATGAGACTATTTTATCGCGCCTTCTGACATATGTCAATTGACATATGTCAAATTCTTGCATAGGATAGATGATAAACTATGAAACAAGGGAAGTCATTGAAGGTTTTCAGCCAGGACCAGACCCGATGAGCAAGCTCTGCATCGATATCAGCAAGCCAATCGAGTTATCCCACATTTCTGATCCAGCGCGGGAAGAATATCGCATGGCGCTTGATACGCGCTTCACGGAAGCTTGGCCGCAATTCCGTAAATACCAGCGCCAGGAGGATGCCTGGTACATTATCTCCGAGATCGTGATGAACACCCATTGCGGCACCCATATCGAGTTCCCCTATCACCATGTCAAACACGGGCAAGACGCCGCGGACTACCCGATTTCGCATTTGATCGGCGAGGGAGTCGTTGTTGATATCTCCCCCTGGCGCGCGAACAATAGCAAAATCACCTTGCCCGCTCTCAAATCGGTCGCAGAAGACAAGATTCGACCGGGGGACATGGTATTTTTCTACACGGGCAACGACGCCTACTACTATACCGACCAACAGCATGACCGGCCCTGGTTCAGCACTGATTGCATCGATTGGCTGGCAGGGGCGGCGCAAATCAAGCTGATGGGCGTTGATACCTCCGGCCACGAAGTGCGCAGCGAAGACGGCGCTCCCCTGCCCGGCCAGCCTAATCACGAACTGCTGCTGGGCGCTGGCGTCGCCCTGATCGAGTACATGACCAATCTCGATCAGTTGCTGGACAAGCGCTTCCTGGCCTTTGTGCTGCCAGTTAAGATCAAAGGCGCGGAAGCCTTTCCCGTGCGCGTAGTCGCCTTCGAGATGGAGCATAGCGTATGAGCACACTAATGGAAATCCGGCGCGACCCTGTCGACTGCGCCGGGCATGATCGGGCGCTTCTGCTGCGCATGTTCCGCAAAATGCTTGAGGCGCGCGAATTTGAGGAACAGCTTTATTACCTGTTTTTGACCACCGCCATGCCCGGCACCATGCATCAAGCTGTCGGCCAAGAGGCTGTGGCGGTCGGCGTGGTCAGCGCCCTCAATCCCGACGATACCATCACCAGCACCCACCGTGGTCACGCCCATTGCGTCGCCAAAGACGTGCCGCTCAATGACATGATGGCGGAGATGTTCGCCAAACGAGAAGGCAGTTGTCGCGGTATGGGCGGCTCCATGCACTTGACTGACTTCAACAAAGGCATGTTGGGCGCATTTGCCATTGTCGGATCGGGAATACCCATCGCGACCGGAGCTGCGCTGTCCGCGCGTGTGCGCGGCAGCGGGCAGGTCGCCGTCAGTTTTTTTGGCGACGGCGCTGTCAACGAAGGCATCTTCCATGAAGCGCTCAATATGGCGGCTTTGTGGAACTTGCCCGCCATTTACATCATCGAAAACAATCAGTATGCCCTATCGATGACCGTCGCCGAATCGTCGGCGGTACCCGACCTCGCATCCCGGGCCTGCGCTTACGGCATGCCGGGCCTGCGCGTCGATGGCAATGATGTGCTAGCCGTCCACGAAGCGACGCGCGAAGCGGTGAGGCGCGCCCGCGCCGGCGACGGTCCCACCTTGATCGAAGCCCTGACCTATCGCATCCGGGGCCACGCCCGTTTTGAAGCAGCGGGATATCGCTCGTCGGAAGAGGTCGAGGCCTGGAAGAATGCCGATCCCATCGAGCGGCTCGCAGCGGGACTGGTGGCGGGGGGGATTGCCAGCGAAGACGAATTGAGCGCCATCCGCGCCGAAGCGGAAGCGGCTATTGAGCATGCCATCGAATATGCGCAGTCCTGCACTGACGTCCGCGCCGAAGACTATCTGTCCTACATCACTGCGGAGAACTAGGAGCCATTCATGCGACAACTGAGTCAGGCAGCCGCCATTCGCGAGGGCATCGTCCAAGAGATGCGCCTGGACCCCAGCGTGATCTTGCTCGGCGAAGACGTGGGCAAATTCGGCGGCGCCTTTCACATCACCCACGATATGCTGGACGAATTCGGCGCCGAGCGCGTATGGGATACGCCGATTTCGGAAGCGGGATTCACCGGCCTGGGCATCGGCGCGGCGCTCACCGGTTTGCGGCCGATCGTCGAATACCAGTATCTCGACTTCATTTTCTGCGCCATGGACCAGGTCGTGAACCAAGCCGCCAAGATCAGGCTGATGTCCGGCGGCCGCGCCAAGGTGCCCCTGGTGCTGCGCGGTCCACAAGGCGCGACCGGGCGCGGCGCTCAACATTCGCAGAGTATTGAAGCCTGGTTCATGCACTGCCCCGGTATGAAAGTCGTCATGCCCTCCACGCCTTATGACGCCAAGGGCTTGATCACCAGCGCCATTCGCGACGATAATCCAGTGCTGTTTGTCGAACATAAACTGTTATACGGCGCGGCATCGCCGGGCGGCGGCAAAGCCCTTTCCGACTCCGCTATTCAAGCCATCGGAACGGATGTGCCGGAGGAAGCCTACGCCATCCCGCTGGGCACTGCGGATATCAAACGCGAAGGCCGGGATGTCACCATCATCGCCACGCTGTTGATGCTGCATCGCGCCCTTAGCGCCGCCGAAGAACTGGCCGCGGAGGGTATCTCGGTTGAAGTCATCGATCCGCGTTCGCTGGTGCCGCTGGATGTGGCCACTATCAGCGCCTCAATCGCCAAGACCAATCATGTTGTGGTCGTATCCGAAGACGTATCGCGCGCCGGCGTCGCAGCCGAGCTGGTGGCCACCATCAACGACCACTGTTTCTACGACTTGGAAGCGCCGGTGCAGCGCGTGGCCGCCGCCAATACGCCGATCCCGTTTGCTCCGGCCTCGGAGCGCCACGTCATCCCGCAAGTCGACGACATCCGCGCCGCCGTTCGGCGCGTCTTGTCAGTCTAGGAGGGGAACATGGCAACTGAGGTCAGATTGCCGCACCTTGGCGAATCGATTGACTCCGCAGTATTGGTCGCCTGGCACAAGCAGGTCGGCGACGCGATCAAACGCGGAGACGAACTGGCGGACCTGGAAACCGATAAAGCGACCCTGCCGCTGGAAGCGCCCAAGAATGGCGTTTTGCTGGCGATTGTGGCCGCAGAAGGCGAAACCGTAAGCATTGGAGAGCTGCTCTCCGTCATCGGACGCGAAGGCGAAAGCTGGACCCCGGAAAGCGAATCTCCAGCAAAAGACACTTCCCCGATTTCTACAGTTAATACTGCTGTATCGATACCTGCTGCGGACGAGGAATCTCCAGCGAAGATCAAGATATCGCCGGTCGCGCGGCGGAAAGCCAGGGAACTGGGTGTTGATCTCGCATCCGTAGTGCCGGCTGACGGCTTGAAGATCGGCGGCGCGGATGTCGAAGCGCATGCGCGGCAGACCGCTCGAACGGGAAATGCGGCTGGCAGACGCCGCATCGAATTGAACCAAGCCAAACGTCTCACCGGAAAGCGTATGCTGGAGAGCGCGCAAAACGTGCCGCAATTCGCCTTGACCATTGACGCCGACATCCGCAACTTGCTCAAGTTCCGCGAGGGGGCGAAATCGACCGGCGACAACTTCAGCTTGACCGCGCTGCTGATCCATGCCACCGCTATGGCGCTGCGGGATCATCCCTTGCTCAATGCCAGCTTTGAAGATGACGGAATAACTGTCTTCGACGCCATTAACATCGGCGTCGCTACTGCCGCGGAAGACGGCTTGCGCGTGCCGGTGATTCATGACGCCGACAAGTTGAGTTTGACTGCGCTTGGTGGCAAGCTCGGCGAACTGGCTGAAAAAGGGCGCGAAAATCGCCTGAGTCCGGGCGAAGTATCCGGTGGAACATTCACCCTCAGCAACCTGGGCATGACCGGGATCACCCATTTCACGCCACTTGTCAATCCACCGCAGTCCGCCATCCTGGGCGTAGCGGCGGCCCGCTCGGTTGTCATCCCCGGTACAGGCGGAGAAACCGAGATCGCGCGCATAATGTCCCTGACCGTCGCCTGTGATCATCGTGTATTGGACGGCGCGGAGGCCGCTGCCTTCCTGGCGTCGCTAAAGAGCGCCGTCGAGTCCTTTGCCAGCGAGAGCTAGGCAGGGCCGGGCACGCCGAGCAGCGAGGAGCAGACATGCTAAACGAGAACGACTATCCCATCAGCGTGCAATTCGATTTCGCAGCCGGTACCTTTGATCCAGTTCAGATCCGTGATGACCGCAGGCTCAGCGATCTGCACATGATGTACCACGACAAAGACGCCATCAACTGCATTCTCGCCAACGAAGATCCGCTGATCTATGAACTCTGGTATCATCCCTTCGAGACCAGTAAAAGCGATATGGCGCTGGGCGTGACACGCTTGTTGCCCGGCAAAATCGGTGATGAGTATCACATGACCAAAGGGCATATCCACGAACAGGATGATCAGCCGGAGATCTATTTTTGCGTAAAGGGCCAAGGCTATCTGCTGCTGCAGACCATCGACGGCGAGTTCCGCGCCGAGCCCTGGCAAGCCGGCACGATTTCTCACATTCCGCCGATGTGGGCGCATCGCGTTGTGAATACAGGTGACGAGATGCTGGTCTTCGTCGCTTCCTACCACCTCAGCGCCGGGCACGACTACCGTCCCATCATCGACAAGGGCTTTCGCAAACTGGTCGTCGAGCGCGATGGCAAGCCGAACTTCGTAGAGAGCCCGCGTTGGCAATAGTCCCTGGAAGCGGCTAGGCATCAACTGAGGGCACAGATTTGAGCGTTGCCTCACCCGACCCCGTACTTGCGATTGACATTGGCGGTACCAGCCTGCGTCTGGCTTTGATCGGCGTCGACGGCGCGCTGCGCGGAGAGATAGCGCAGTATGAAGTGCCCTTCTCTTCCGATGGCGCTGCCGATTTGGCCGGGCTCTTTGATCTGATGACGACACATGTTGAGCGCGCTCGCCAATCGTTACGAGGCGAACCCATGATCGGCGTCAGCTTGTGCGGCAACGTTGATCTCGTCAGCGGAGACGCCATCCTGGCGCCTAATTTGGGCTGGCGCAACCTGCCCTTTGGCAGGCTCCTCAGCGAGCGCTTTCGTCTGCCGGTCTGTGTCGCTACCGATGTGCGCCAGGCGGTCCTGGCCGAGGCGACCTGGGGCGCGGGCATGGGACTGCGTGATTTCGCCTGGGCGACGGTTGGCACCGGCTATGGCGGATATCTGTTTTTGAATGGCAGGCTCTACGGTGGCGCTCACGGCTTCGCTGGCAATTTCGGGCATATCACGCTCGACGAAGTCAATGGCTATCCCTGCGGCTGCGGCCGGCGCGGCTGCTTTGAAACCTTTGTCGCCGGCCCCGCCATCGCCCGCGCCGGGCAAGCTGCCCGGGAAGCGGGCAAGAGTGCGATCCTGTCAGCGCTGGCCCTTGACGGCGAGGTGACGACGCCTATGGTATTCCGCGCCATTGAACTGGGAGACGAAGCCGCAACCGCGATTGTCGATGCGGCTATTCGCTTGATATGTATCAATTTGGGCGGCATGGTGAACTTGCTCGATCTCAGCTTGATCGTGGTAGGCGGCGGCGTGACCGAAGCGGCGCCCTGGTTCATCGAGCGCATCAGCAGCGATATCCGCGCCTATCTGATGACCGCTGAGGCACAGCGCGATCTGCGCGTACTGCGCGAGTCTATGCCAAATGCCGCCTTGTGGGGCGCTGCCGCGCATGTCTTTGCGGCAGAGGGCTTCATCCCCGGGGAGATGCTGGAAGAAGGGGTCGTCCATAGGGCCATCCGAGCCTGGTGATATATAGACAGTGCCCGTATTGGCATTTCGACCTTTCTTGCACGATACTGTAATCATAGAGTCCGCGAGCGCGCGATGCCCGACCTGCCATCCGATCAATTGGCGACCTTGGTCCAGATCGCCAATATGTATTACAAGGACAATCTGTCACAGCAAGAGATCGCCAATCAACTCGGCGTGTCGCGCTCGCTGATCGCCACTTACTTGCAGCGCGCCCGCGATCAGCAATTGGTCCGCATCGAGATCATGGATCCCCGCGACGATTCGGCCCATCTGGCTTTGGAGCTTTGTCGCAAGTTCGCTATCGAAAAGGCTCTTCTCGTCCCCTACGGCCACAAATCGGACGAATTGACCCGGCGAGCAGTGGCGGCTGAAGCGGCTAAACTCATCGAAGCGCGCGTCAAGGACGGTGACGTTTTTGGGATCGGCTGGGGACGGACCACTTCACGAATGGTAGATCTGCTGGCGCCGACCCGCGCGGTTTCGGTGGATGTCGTTCCACTCTTGGGCGAAAGCGGCCAGGAGAGCAACTATTCGCAGATGAATCACATGGTACTGCGCACGGCCGAACATTTTGGCGGCAAGCCACATTTTCTGCTGGCGCCGATGGTGGTCGGCTCGCGAGAACTGCGCGATATGCTGTGGCGCGACATGGTGATGCACGAAGTGGCGCGGCAGTGGGATCGGATGACCGTGGCCTGCTTCGGCATCGGCGTTTTGCCGCCAACGCCGGGCATGATCGTTTACATTGGCGATGCCTATACGCCCATGCTGATTTCGAAAGGCGCGGTCGGCGATGTCTGTGTGCATCCTTTCAACGCGTCCGGCGACGTTCTGGAAACGCCGCTGACCGATTGCATGATCGGCGTCGGCGTTGATCAGTTGCGGGGGACCCCCTGCCGCATCGCGCTCGCATCGGGCATCGAAAAAGCAAATGCGGTCGTAGGCGCGCTGCGAACCGGGCTGATCACGCATCTGGTCGCGGACACGCAGCTGGCGGTTGCCGTCTTGCGCAGCACGGACCTTTAGACATTCGCGCATCTAGCCGGAGCGATGCCAGTCTTCCAGCCGTTTCAACTGGGCGCGCATCCACTCGATCGCCCCCGCTCGTTGAGCCTCGTCCATCATCTGGAATTCCGCCTCGGTGAGGTGCCGCTCCAGGCGCTTTATAGCGCCCGGGATTCTGGAACTGTCTGCGGGCTTTTGCGAATCCGTTACTGCCGTAACACTTTTGCCCGGCGTCCAACCTCTGATCTCGAATTCGGAGATATCATGATCGTCGGCATAAGTCCATTGCTCGCGCGACAGCTTCAGCAGGGCGCGATACTGTCGAATCCGCGAGGCGCTCTCGAATCCGCAAGCCAGGCATAGCTGCTCGGACTTGCCGTAGGGAATCCGCCAGCGATCGGCATCCCCCACCTGCGCATAGAAGTCTTGCTCATGCCCAAAGGATTCGATAGGCGCGAACTTGTCCCAGCCGTGCAGATCCATCAGCAGCAGTGCGATCTGCCGGGCGCGGGCGATCGCGTTAAGCGCGTCCCGCGCGGTATTCTCGCTGGCTTGCCGCCACAAGTTGAGCTCCGCCATACGCCGCGCCGGTATCGCCGCATAGGCGTCGCCTTCGACGATCCCATTCAACAGATGATAGGCCACCCAACGACGCTCGCCAGTCTCGATCAGAAAGTCATCGCCCGATTTCACCACCGTGATCGGATTGGTCAACCCGTCCTGGCGGATGCTCGCCGCCAAGTCAGCCAGCCGCAGCAGTGGCAGTTCTTCGGGGGCAGCGCCGAAATCCCCGTTGCCATCCGCCGTCCGAAGTTCGACCTCGCCTTTGATCACGCCCATCAGCGGCAGGGCGCGCCCGGTCCCGCGCTCGACCTCCGCCAGCCAGCGCCCGATCTGCTCAAGGACCGGGCCCTCACGATACCGCGAAGGCACCACGCGACGCGGTTGCATGGGGTTGGGTTTGATGCTGAAGATATCGATTGGCTTGGCGCGCAGGATCTCCTTGGTTTGTATGTCCACCGCGGAATAGCCCATATCGTGGCCGAAGCCTTCGCTCGCCGCAGCGCCGACATCAAACAGGTTCTCGTCATACTTGACGCCGCGTTTGCGGGCCGCATCACTCATGATTGTCTACCCTTTCCGCAATGCACTTCACAATCTGCCAGGTGATCTGCGCAATCCGAGACTTGGGATGATAAGCGTAAATGCTGGCGGAATCGCTCTGCGTCAGTTCCCCCCAGAGGATCGTCAAAGGTATCGCCTCAGTGATCACTTTGGCGAACGGCTTTTGCAAGAGCCGCAGGTTCTCTTTATGCAGCGAGGTTGATTTCCGAAACATATTGGGGATCAAAGCGATCAACTCGATTTCGCGTAAGCCCATAGCCCGCCGCTGCTTGCTAAAGCGCTGCAAGCTCTGCATAGTCTGCTTGATGCCGTCAAAGCTCATCGCTTCCAACTGCGTGGGGATGATGATGCTGTCGCTGGCAAGATATAACATGGCGTGCAAGGTCGAACGCGTGGGGGCCGTGTCAATGAAAACGAAGTCGAATACATCCTCGACTTCTTCCAGTTTGTTGTAGAGAGCGAATGAATCCGCAATATTGCCCACGATGCCCGCAGTTTCCGAATTGCCGGGCACCAGGTAAAGCGCCCCTTTGGCCGCAAGATGGGGGAACTGAAAAAGGGCCGGATCAATCTGTCTCAAGCATTGGTTCCAGGCGCCGCCGTCGATGTCATCGCGGACCAACAGATTATAGAAATAGGGACGTTTATTCTGTTTCAAGGCGACAGTGAGATGCGCTTGGGGATCGGCGTCGATCATTAGCACCTTATATCCCAGGATCGCCAAGCCCGTGCCGATCTGCGCGCTAAGGGTGGTCTTGCCAACGCCACCCTTCTCGTTGTACACCATAACTGTCTGCATGCGCTGCGCCTCTTGCTTCCGCAGTCCGCGTAAAATGAAGGCTTCTATCTAAATTATCTCATTTTTAGTAAACCACGTCGCTCATACGACGAGAAGGTTTATTATTTTCTGCGCGCGCGGAGGCTTTTTCGCCGATTACGCGCCGAGTCGCTGCATCGTCCATCGTTTCTGGCGCAACTGGCGCAAGGTCGGTTACAATCCCGCTGTTGAGGCTGACAAGGCAATCAAATCATGCGCTACAAAACTGAAGTCATCATCAATCTGCCGCGCGAACGCGTCATTGAACTATTCGATAGCTTTGAAAACCTGAAGAAGTGGCAGGAAGGGCTGGTCAGCTTCGAGCATATCAGCGGTGATCCGGGCCGGCCCGGCGCCAAAACGCGCCTGCTCTACGATATGGGCAGACGCCGCATGGAAATGATCGAGACGATTATCGAACGGGATCTGCCCGACGAATTCTCCGGCACATACGACGCCTCTGGCGTGCACAATATCGTGCGCAATTACTTCTATGACGAGGGCGAGCAGACGCGCTGGGTGCTCGATTCCGAATTCCAATTTCGCAGTTTCATGCGCATCATGTCCCTTTTCATCCCCGGCAGCAAATTTCGCGAGCAAACGCGCAGCAGCATGGAAGCTTTCAAGCGCTTCGCCGAAAACGCGCCGACGGACATCGAACCGGACAATGACTGAGCTAGCGCCGATCCAGCAGTTGACGCGTCATGCCGGCGTGCCCCAGGTGCTCGGCACTGTGATCCAGGGCATGCAACAGCGCCCAACCGCGTCTGCAGTTGATCTTGCGATCCAGGAACTCGAAGGACACTTCTTCACTCAATCGCCCGACTGACTGCGAGGCGAAGGCGGTCCGGTAGAAGCTGATATTAGCGGTGAAGCGCGCCTTCAACTCGTCCAGCGAATGACCCCTGGCCCGAAATTCGGCGGGACGATCGCGCTCGATCACATCGTCAATGGCGATGCCGATCCAAAAGCGCTCGGCCGCGGTCACATGCACCGCCAGTACGCACAGGGAGTTCATCTCGGGACCCGGCGCCCAATCCAGTTCCTCGCTCGACAAACCATCCAAATAGGCGAAGTAGTCCTCGTGCATCGCCTCCAGACGACTAATGACATCGGCATAGAGCGCGTCCATAAGCGTTCCTCCAATCTCGAATTAGCTTTTGAACGTGAATCCGCGAGGCTGTTTACTGAATACGAAGCATCACTTTGGAAGCGGCGTCCCAAAGCTCCTCCAGCGCATAGTACTCGCGCTTGTCCGGGGAGAAGAAGTGGACCACGACATCGCCATAATCCATCACTACCCAGCCGTTTTCTGTCGTTCCTTCGTTGGTGAATGGAATCTGCTGGAAGCTGTCTTTTACATCCCGGCGCACCGTCTCTGTCAGCGCGCGCAAATGTCTGTCATTGTCACCGGTGCAAATGATGAAAAAGTCGGCGATGATATTGTCGGGGCGCAAGTCGAGTAGCAGGATGTCCTCGGCTTTGCGATCTTCAATCAAGTCTACGATATGATGAGCGAAGTCTAATGACGGCAAATGATGCTTCTCCATATCTTCTTGTCAATCGTATCAATTAGTGTAGCACAGCAGATTTGTTTAGCCTACACGCTGTGCCAGACCGGGTGCATTTCAGATTATTGGCGCATCAAGCTCCCGTCTTCCACCCCCAACCGCAAAATCTGTAGAGGCGAGCGAACTGCAGTGTCCGCGGTCAGTGTCTACGCGCCCCGTCAGATCGCCCAAAACACACCCTCGAGCCTATTTGTTAACGAACCAGCCAAACCCATCTACAATCACCTCGAAACCCGTAGGGGCGACCTATTAGGTCGCCCGAAAATATCTCAAGACCTACAGGTTTCGGAGCGAGATTCTGCCCAATAAGAACCTGTCGTGTCCCCAACCAACATCCCCGCTATGGATACGCTATTTATACTGTTGCTCAAAACTCGGGAGAATTTTGCAAGAAGCGAATCAAGCCGACGCCAGTGCAATCACTTCAAATTATTTTTCACCAAAGAGGACACAGAGTCTAGTTAATGGACGGTTGTCATTGGAAATCTTGGTTTATGATCGTAAGATAATCTACCAAGCGCTTTGGTCTAATACTTCCGTTCAAACCGTATAGTGCTGCCGATTCCATGAAACAGTTCAACTATTTGAGAACGCTTCATGACCTCAATTCGCATAACTGCAGTCAAACTGCATCTGCTTTCTGCCCTTAGCCTCATGCTCTTGATGTTTGCTTCATCCGCTGCCGTCTTCGCGCAGCAGCCGGGCGCCGACGGTCTGGGCGACCGCCTTTATCCGCGGCTCGGCAACGGCGGCTACGACGTGCGGCATTACAGCATCGACCTGGCCTTCAAACCGGAAAGCAAGGCCATCGCCGCAACCGCCCTCCTCGAAGCTGTCGCATTAGTTGATCTCGCCTCCTTCAATCTGGACCTTTACGAATTGACCGTGAATAGCGTCCGGGTCGATGATATACGGGCAGCTTTCACGCGGGAGGAAGCCGAACTCGTCATTTCGCCAGAGGCGTACATCCCGGCGGGAGCCGCGTTTCAAGTAGCGATAACCTACGCGGGTGTTCCGCAGCCGATAGCCGACCCGGCCGTGCCGTGGGTCAAGTTGGGCTGGCAAGAATGGGCTGATGGCTACTTTGCCGCCGTCAGCCAGCCGTCGGGCAGCATGAACTGGTTCCCTTGCAATAACCACCCGCTGGACAAGGCAACCTATAGCTTCCGAATCACCGTGCCGCAAGGCTTGACCGCCGTGGCCAACGGTGTGCTGCGCGAGACAATCGCTAACGACAATGACACGCGCGTCTTCGTCTGGGAGATGCAACAGCCGATGGCCAGCTACCTTGCGCTTGTCGCTATCGGCGATTTCGTCGCAGCGCGTGATGATAGCGGCAGCGTGCCGATCCGGAACTTTTTCCCGGTCGGCGCTTCCGACGCGTCCATTGCCGGATACGCTGTAACGGGGGATATGATGGCCTGGCTCACCGAATTGCTGGGTCCCTATCCCTTTGCCGAATATGGGGTGGTTGCCGTACCGGGTTTTCCGGGAGCGCTGGAATCCCAAAGCTTGTCCATATTTGGCGCCTCGGGCCCCGCCGACTCCGTGCTGCTTCACGAATTGCTACATCAATGGTTCGGCAATAGCGTCACGCTCGCTCACTGGAGCGACATCTGGCTGCACGAAGGCTTTGCCACCTATTTCATTGCCCTTTGGCGAGAAAAACAATTTGGCGCTGATGCCTATAGCACCTTTATCAACGCGCTCCGGACGTCTGCCATGGCATTGAAGGCCCCCGGCAACCCCGAAAAATCAGAGCTGTTTGCATGGTCTGTTTACGCTCGCGGCGCGCTGGTCCTGCATGCCCTGCGGGGCGAAGTCGGGGACGAAACTTTCTTCGAAATACTGCGAACCTTCTACCGGGAAAACGCCTACAGCAATGTCGACACAGCGGACTTCATCGCCGTCGCCGAAGGCCTCAGCGAAGCCGAACTGGAGGACCTCTTTGCCGCCTGGCTATATGGCGAGCGCATCCCCGACCTGCCATAATGGCTGGCGTCGACTCGGTTAGAAGAATGACGGGCGAGCGGTTGAGCCGCTCAATGCCGAAAAATCAAAATGCCTGAATCGTCTCACATATCGCAACATAGCATGCTGACAAAAGTCTTGGACTGGGCGCGTCATGAAGAGCCGATCCGCGCCGTGGTTGTCACCGGCTCATTGGCGCGCGGCGACGGGTCCGCAGATCCCTGGTCCGATCTCGATGCGCAAATAATCACGAGAGATTATGCCTCATACATCGCCGACGACGGATGGCTTGACGGGCTGGGCGAGGTATGGATTCGCTTTCCGCTTTATCAGGATTTGCCGTACAAGCTGGTCTGGTTCGCCGGCGGCCTGAAAGTCGATTTTCAGTTCCTGAGAGTCGATGCCATACACCAGATGATTTGTAACGGCGCCTTGTCCGATGAGTACCTGCGCGGATATGTCGTCGCCCTCGATAAGGATGGGCTATTCCGGGATCTTCCCCCTTCGCCGCAGATCTTCCCGGGACCCGATCCGCCGAGCGCTGCGCAAGTTGAAGCCGTCATCAACGAATTCTATTTCGAAGCGATCCATGTGGCTCAGTTCATCCGCCGGCGCGAATTCTGGGTGGTCAAGTTCCGCGACTGGACCATGAAATGCGATCTGCTGCGGATGCTGGAATGGCACGCCCGCGCCACCAGCGATAAACCGGTGAACACCTGGCTGCTCGGCAAGCGCATCCGCGAATGGACTGGAGGCGAAACCTACGCCGCGATCGCAGAGATCTGGAGCGCTTGGGATGTCGCGGCGCTTTGGCAAAGCCTTCTGCGGCAGATCAAACTCTTCCGCAGCATCTCGCGCGAGCTTGGGGACGCCCTGGGCTACAATCTGGACACCAACTCTCACGAGCAAATCGAAGCTTACATCAGCGCATTATGGGCATCCGACGATCTCAACTAGTCCAGCCCTAAGTATTCGCCTGGCGACAATATAATAGGCTTCGCATCGGTTTCGCTCTCGACGCGCTGCGCCCAAGCTGCGGCGTCTTGCTCAATTGGCGGGAAGGTGTTGTAGTGCATCGGCACGACGATATCGGGGCGCAGGAACTGTATCGCCTTGATTGAGTCGTCGATGCCCATGGTGAACAGATCGCCGATGGGAATAATCGCTACATCCAGACCTTCGTCGCCGATCAAGCGCATATCGCCGAATAAACTGGTATCGCCGGCGTGATAGATGGTCCAGCCGCCGCCGCGGATGACAAAGCCGTTGGGCTGCCCGCCATAGCTGCCGTCGCCGAAGGATGAACTGTGATGAGCGACAGTCCACTTGGCGCTCATCCAGTCATTGTGGAAGCTGCCGCCAGGATTGCCTTGAAAGACATTTTCTTGCCCTTGCGCCATGTACCAATTGCCCATCTCGAAATTGCAAACGATAGTGGCGCCGCTGCGATCAGCGATGCCGGCCGCATCGGCGACATGGTCGTCGTGCGCGTGGCTGAGCAATATGACCTCCGCATCAAGGTCCTCAGCTGCCGTTGTCGCGGCGGGATTGCCGGACAACCAAGGATCAATCAAAAGCTTGTGTCCGTCGATATCCAATTCAAAACCAGAGTGACCAAGGAATCTGATCGTAACTGCCATTTTCTCCTCCATTTCGCTATCGCGGTAAAAGGGCGTCCCCGATTGTAACACCGTCCTATGTTCCAGGCGAAAGCGCGGGTACGCGACAGATGACATAAAATATCGTAACTTGCTCGGCGATTATCTACGCCAACTGCAACCCCGGAAAGCGCTGTGCAAGCTCTTCAGAAACATGTTGAACGGAATATGACCTGGCTCCTGTTTACGTAAACGCGTCGCTCATGCGACGAGAACGCTTGCGGTTTTGCGTGAGCGGGACATTCCTGTGACCTTTTCGCCGGTTACGCGCCGAGCGGCTATTTCCCAAGACTTTCCCAAAATCTGGCTGTTTTGGCTGATTTTATCCCAATAAATGTCGAAATTCTTGGGATATTTGGGATAATCCTTTGCAATTTTGCCATTGCGATCAGATCTCAGTCTTGCAGCTTACTGTTCAAAAGCAGATTTATTACGATAGAAATTACAAGATCGTCGGTGTGTGGATTCTGGCTGCGGGAAGACATGTGACAAGCCAATATCATCGACGGTCACGCGGGAGAAATCGCGATGATGGATTTGGGTAATTGGGATATTTTGCGCCTGAATTTGGGATAATCGCTTCTGCGCGCTTGCTGGCTGCTCGATTGACACTGCCAATTGATTGACTTGTGGCTACAATATTCTTCTACAACCGAGCCTGAACAGCCAATTGACTCGGTTGTGCATTGTCGTCCAAAGTCGACTCTCTCTACTAGAGCAGGAGCCTAAACAGATAATGAGCAACAGCAACCGTAGCGGATTGTCTACCACAACCATATTGATATCGCTTGTCATCGCCCTGGCTGTTGGCGCCGGCGCCGGCATTTTCGGCTGGATCTGGGTCAGCGGCGGATCCGGCGAAGCCAGCCTTTCCGCAGAGGACGCCCTCGCCACGCGCACAGCGGAGGACGCGAAGCTGGCGGCGGCGGTCGGCACGGCAGTCGGCGACGCCATCAGCAATACCCTGCCTGACGCGGTTAAGTCCGCGGTGGCAAACGCGGTTGACCTTGCCGTCGGCGCCGCCATGGATACGATGATTAACGAGGTCGTTGATACCGTTGCCGCCGCGCAGGAAGCGGTTGAGCCGGTGCAATTCAGCATCGTCCCTGCGGAAAGCCAAGCCACATTCACCCTCGAAGAAGATCTGCGCGGCGCGCGCACCACCGTTGTCGGCGCCACCAATGAAGTCGCCGGGCTGATCAACGTCAACCTGGCCGATCCCGCGTCCTCCTCCATCGGCGTCATCATCATCAACGCCCGTACGCTGGAAACGGACAATAACTTCCGCAACCGCGCCATCCGGGGCCAGATACTGAAATCGGCGCAGGACGCCTACGAATTCATCGTCTTCGAGCCGCGCGAACTGAACAATTTTTCGGCGGATTCGATCGCGGTCGGCGAGACCATCACCTTCGATGTCAGCGGCGATCTGACGGTGGTTGATGTGACCCGAACTGTCACCTTCACGGCCGAAGTCACGCTGGATAGCGAATCGCAGTTGAGCGGCCTGGCCACGGTCAATGTGCTGCACGGAGACTTCGGCTTGACCATTCCCGATGTGCCCTCCGTGGCCAATGTCACCGACGACGTTGATTTAAGGCTGCAGTTTGTGGCGCGGGCGGCTGCATAGACCATATATACGACTGGAACCAATTACAGCTTTTCAACGTAGCGGATTTGGTCAGCGCGTCCGGTTTTTCTCGGAAGATTCTCGGGGTTCTGCAACCTGCTCAGACGCGTCGTTTTCAATGCGCAAGCGTTCTTCACGGTGCGTTTCGCCTTGATCGACCTGCTCTTTATCGTCGTCATTGTCTCGGCGAGGCCCAATAATGCGGGAAGCAACGACAACAATTGCAGCGATACCAAGCAGGAACTCACGTATCTGCGTACCGTCATATCCTAAAACAAAAAGAAAGGATGCAAGCAGTATAATAAGGACGCACAGGCTGTATAATACAAACCTCATGCATCAGCCGAAGAAGATGTAAGCGATGCCTGTTGTGAAGCCGAGATAGGCCAAGATTTCGGTTGGCGTACGCCCAGCAGCCACAGCCAACACAACTGTCACTATCGCGATAATCACGACGGCATAAACGAAGCCTCGTTTGTACGTCACTGAATACTTCTCTTCGCTCATCACAGAACCCGCAGCGTCTTCCTGACTGATTTCCTATCATACCATACTATTATGATATTTTCGGCATAAGATTAGCGTTAAGGAGTTGCAAAAATAAGAGTAGAGAGCGAGTGATAAATCGTGAACGCTGAAGTCAGCTTGGCTCATTGCGACTACCGCAAAACATAGGCATCTGCGATAATTCGACTGTATATCCTGTCTATCACGGAATACCCTCTAATGCCCAGACCCCTATACATGACCGAGCCCAAGGTCATCAACACCCTGCGCTCGCGGGGCCAAACCCATCCTTACATCGAAGTTGCCACCGCCAACCGGAACAAACTCGCCGAATTCCGCCGCATCCTGCCCGACTGCGAGATCGTCGGCGTCAAACTCGATATCGAAGAAATCCAAAGCCTCGATCCTTATAAAGTGGTGCGCCACAAAGCCATCGAAGCCTTCAAAGCCAACGGCTACAATCCCATTCTGGTCGAAGAAACCTCGCTATCTTGTCGCGGTCTCAACGGCCGCCCCGGCGCCTATATCAAGGATTTCTCCGAAGATATCGAAATGCGGCGCATGATCGCCGAAACCTGGCTGCGGGACCGCGATCGTGGCGCGGTCGCCACAGTTTTGATCGCTGTCTTCGACGGGGGCGAGGTGCATATCCGCGGGGGCAACGCAGCCGGCAGCATCGCCGAAACCCTGCGCGGGACCGACGGTTTCGGCTGGGATGATATGTTCGTGCCGGCGGGCCAGGCGCTGACCTTTGCCGAGATGGAAGCCGCGGACAAAGACCGCTATTCGATGCGTCGCCAGGCGCTGGAGGCATTGCGGGACGACCCCTTCTCCCTTGGCCACGCCGTCTTCATGATCCCTGAGCCTTATCGCCAAGAGGTGGAACGCGTCAATTATGAGGCCCTGACCGATGAGCGCGCCCTGGAATTCGCCTTCGCCCTGGAAGCCATCGAAACCGATAATCCGCCCAATATCAATTTCGAAGCGCCGAATTATCAGCCCATTCATTACGAGGAAAATATCTATTACAGTCGTTACCTGCCCAAAGCCGATTCCAGCAGCATCGGGCTGATCCTCACCGATGTCGACCGCGGAACGCTGCACATGAACAAAAACGGCAGCCCGGTCATCTGGCAGTTCGGTCCGGAACGCCGCACGCTCTGCCTGGCCCAGCGCGCCGATTTCTTCTGCAGCAACCAGAACAACCAGGTTCTGCGCAGCCTGGACGAGATCGAAAACGGCAGCGCCATTCCCCAGCGCAGCAACAGGCGCTCGCGCACGGTCGAGCATGTGCTGGGCATGAACGATAATCTCTTCAGCACCAGCACCTATAGCTGGAAAGATCTCGGCTATCGCAAAATGTCGTCGGAGCGCTATGTCTCGCGGACGGACAGCGCGGAACACGGTTTGTTCAACCGCATCGGCAAGTACCCGCGCAGCATCCTCGGTTTTGGATCCATGCCGGCGATTTCCGGCTGGCGCGATGTGCTGGTGACCGCGGCCATCGGCCATCATCCCATATTCACGCACCGCAATAGCATCTTCGCCGGTTATATCGACCGACAGGCGGCGGTCATCCGCGCGGCAAAGGACGTGCTGGCAAACATCGGTTTGAGCGCGGCCGAGTACGGGCGCGCGGCCCGCAATATCGGCGCCGCCCTCGGTTGCAGCAATGTCGAAGAGGAAGTGGCAGCGGCGCGATTCCTCTACCAAGAAGCCGATGTGCGTCTCTTCCGCATCTATACCATCAACTCCGATCCGCGCGTGACCGAGATCGCAGCGGCCATCCGCGCCGAATTCGGCCACGAGATTGAGCTCTTCGTCGGCCAGGTCAGTGACAAGGAGCAATGCCTCAAACTGATCGCGCCCGAGATCCGCGCCGATGGTCTCTTTTTCGGCCACGGCGGCGGAAGGCAGTGTACCTCGGCCACCAACGGCATGGCGGTGACCACGCTGGAAGAGGTCTACAGCATCACCACCGATCCGCGCTTCAATCATGTGACTATCGCCGTGGAAGGCGGCATCGGCAGTTCGATGGGGCATTTGCTGCTGCTCGGCGTCGACCTCATCTCCTACAACCAGCAGTTGGCGCATTGCGTCATCGAGCAGGGGGATATCTACTTCGAGCACAAATCGAGGAAAGTCTGCATGCCCTATCACGGCAGCGCCTCGGCGCCGACCATGATCATCGAAAGCGCCAATCCCGAATTGGCGCGCAAGCGGCTGCGCCCCGGCGGCCGCACGCGCAATGTCGAAGGCAAAGCCGGTTATCGCTTCTTCGAGGAAAAAGCCAATTCCATGGTTTTCTACATCAACACCTTCAAGCACTACGCCGCGCGCGCCCTGGCCGATGTCGGCGTCAGGGATATGGCCGAACTGCGCGCCTTCGTCCGCGACAGCGAGGGGGAGCTGATCCGCGTGGTGAGTTCGCAAGCCAGCGCGGTGGGGCGGGCTTACGGGAACCAGATGTAACGAACAGTCGCGGGGAAGGCTGCGTAGGTTGCATATGCGGGCTCGGCAGGCGGCGGGAAACGGCGCAACATGGCATTGATCGGCGGAAGACGATAACAATCTGGCATTGATCGGCGGGAAAGCAGCAAGAAATGGCAACGACATATCGATACAGTATCGATATAGTGACGATTTTTGCCTCGCGTCATTCAAGCAGGCGCGAGCCGGGGCGGGATATGGAAGCGGTTGATGAAGACGAGTGTGCTTGCTCATGTGGTTTAGCGTAGCATAGGCCGGGGGCAAAGGGCGACTAAATGTTCACGTTTGGGCGAAGTCGGCGCTGCTAACAGGGCGGAGCTGCGCGCCTTCGATCGAGAGGGCGAGCAAGAACTGATCCGCGCGGTGAGTTCGCAAGCCAGCGCTGTCGGCCGGGTATAGGGGAAACAGATGAAACATAGGGACTGTCAAGATTTCGCCTATCGATAACCTTTAGATTGGGAGAAGCGCAATGCGAGTCGTAATGACATGGATATTGCTTGCCTTGGTGTTCTTGAGCGGAACATTCGCGCTCGCCGAGGACGAAATTGACCTTGGGTACGTGTATATCAACAACCCATTTAACAATAATATCGTCTGCACGGTGGAAGAGGCGCTTGCCTTTTATGAGGAACTGGACGAGTTTCCCGCGCTCATTGACGCAATCGCAGATATTGACAGCGGGCCGAAGCTCTTCTTGTGGGCTGTCCGCTTTTCTCAATGGGCCAGTGCGGCCGAGCAAACCTGTTATGGTACCGGGAATGCGACCGTCGCCCTTGAGCGCCATGCCCTATATATCGCAATCCAGCATATGATTGGTGAAGAAGCGATACTGTCCGAGGAGAATGCTTATACTCGCGCGCAGGACATGTCGACGATCGATCGTGAATTGTTGGCAGCGGACAAGCCGGTATCCGAAGAAGCGTTGGCGATCAATCTTGCAGTCAGTGAAATGCCTTTGTGCACGGTGGAGCGAGCGATGGCATTTTATGAGACCTTTGATGAATTCTACGTGAAAAGCATCGAATTGGGATCAGTTACGGACGAGGAATCCTTGCGGGACTGGGCTACACAATTCTATGCCTGGTCGGAGGAAAACTGGGCGCCGCTGCAAGAGGAACCCTGTGGTCACATGAAATCCTTTATCGACTTCCTGGAATCGTTCACCTATGGTACCGCCCTTGCCCAACTATCCATTGCCGGCCAGCAGACGCTGAATGCTTTTGACGATACCATGGAGATTCTATATGATTGGATCGGCGAAGAAATGGACTGGCTTGAAGAAACCGTCGACGCATGAGCCGCCTAGCAGGGCGCTGTACACTGTTGATTGACACGATCAATTGGCTGGCCGGTTTTGGCGCGCCACCGCGATAAGCAGCAAATGCGGCCGGTCAATTCATAGTCGAGCGCGCTAAGGCGGGCCCAGGGGAATCAGATGTAGGGATTCCGACATACCTGCTCGCCGGACGTTTTGACGCCGCAGCCCAGAAGACAATCAATATGCCTCAGCAGGAATACTATAACGAAGACATCAAGGTGAATAACCCCTTTGGGATTCATTGGCTGGATGCCTCGCCGCGGAAGCAGAACAGGACGATACATTACCCGGAAAACTGTACGCGCGCTCAGGCCAGGGCTTTTTACGCGTCCCTGGGTGAATTCCAGCAAATGATGGATGACATTCATGCTGTGAAAGACGCCGAGAGTCTGAAAGCTTTGTCCGGCAGGGCGGATAACTGGTATCAAAGCGTCAAGCCCGGCAGTTATGTCTTGATAGCAGAGCTGGCCAAGCTCGATCGGCATTTGAAACACAGTCTGATCGAACATATGACTAGGGGTACAGGCGACAGCCCGGAACCGGATGCCTTGCTTCGCGCGCGTGCGCTGGCGGCGGCCGATTTGAAAGCTATCCAGAACAATGCAATCCCGGATAGGGACTTGCAGATTAACCGAGCCATTGTCGAAAAAACGCTCTGCTCGGACAGACGAGCGCTGGAATTCTATGACACTTGGGAAGAATTATTGTGGGACATAGTCGACAAAACGCCGGGGATCAGCGACCGGAGTTCACTCAAAGCCTGGGCTATTCAGTTCCATGCCTGGCGAAAAAAGGCTTGGGACTCATTCTATGCCGAACCCTGCGGCGCGACCGCATACTTCATGGATGTTTTCGAATCTTGTGCCTATAACGCTGCCCTGGCGCAACTGACGGACTTGGGACAAGCCGCGCTCAAAACCATAAGCGCTTTTTTGGATGACATGGTCGATTACGCAATTGACGACAGCGTCATCATTGGAGATTAGGACTGATGTTCAAGTTGGGCGAATGTGTCTTTAGAACCTTCGCTCAAAATGCAATCACGCGGCGCGGACTATGGCTGAAGTGCCCGCCTTCGCTCGCGACAGCGAGCAGGAGTTAATCCGCGTGGTGAGTTCGCAAGCCAGCGCGGTGGGGCGGGCTTACGGGAATCGGATGTAGTGAAAGTAACGAACGAGATTTAGTTGTTCAATTTGTTCGTACGGTCAACGCTTTTGCAATGAAAGCTGTATCGTCACGATAGCTAACCAGGTACCATTGATTGTCACCTTGGATACTTTCACCGTTGACTGAACCAATGACTTCCAAGGTATTGCCACCAAGAATTGATCCAATACGGGAATATTGCGTGCCGGGACCTGCGCGAAGGTTGACTTCTCCGCCTACCATGACGGCAAACTTTGGCGCGACTTGAGTAATTGAGAAGTGGGCGCTGGAAATGGATTGCGTGGAAACTGCTGCAGAGGATCCAGTTGGTTCAGCGCGTCTTGCTGTCGTTATGGACGCATTGCTAATCCAAAATGACCATGTTGAGCCAAACCACTCGATTTGGACGTTGAATCTGCAGCCTTGACCTTGCGATAGCAGGTAAACAGTTGGGTTATTTGGCCCAAAGGGCAGAATCGCCATGTCTTTCCCGCCGTGAGGCAAGCACCCGCCTGATAGGTCAAGCAAGCGGACCTCCGCATAACCAGAAGCGTGGCGAGTGAATTCGTATCGTACATCCGACGGCGGCAGATAAAATGAGCCAAGATTTGCAATAGGTAAAGTCTCTGGTTCTGATTCATCGTCAAAATCTTCGCTGTGAAAAGCGTACAGTACGCCTAATTGCGGTTCAACGTAAGCCACTGGCGCGGTAGTTGCTCGAATCGCTTGTGTTTTGCGAATAGCCGTCGGAGGCTGACGCGTTGACAATGATGTGGCTGTGGCAACGGCACGAGCGCTGCCAACACCTCGGTTAGTTGGATTAGCGCCAATATCATCGGTCAAGATGAGAAATACGAGCACGAGAAAGATGGCAATGATCAGCACCATACGATTAGAGAGCGTCGATCGCGCTTTTATTCGTTTCCGTTTGCCTGCGCGTATAAGGCTGGCATTATAGATTTCGCCGTGGCGTGGCGCTTTGACTTGAATGCTATGTTGATGTAGCGCTGAAGTGCTTTGAGTTTGTCGATTCCGAATTCTTGCTATCTCTTCATGGAAATTCGCGTCCGAGATCTTGTCGTTATCCCGCGCCTCGACAAGCGCTCTTATCCTCGCGATATCATCACCGCTTGCATTTCTGATTGTTTCGGCTGTTCGCTTTTGGAATTTGTGTTGAATGTAAGCCGCCATGAATGCGATGACTATGATGCCCCCGCAGATTAGCCCGATGATGCTTTCAAATCCCACTTCTGTTCCTTCCGTTCAACGCAAATGACTGCCCAGTTTATCGAATCGATTCTTTCAATCTGGAGATTCAAAACACAATAATACCCCGCGCCACCTCGCCGGTCAGCATGTCTTGATAGGCTTCGTTGATCTCCTCCAGCCGGTAGCGGCGCGTCACCAATTCATCCAGCATCAGCTTGCCGTTGCGATACAAATCCAGAAACATGGGAAAATCGCGCTGGGGCAGCACGGAGCCGTAAAAGCTGCCGCGAATGACTTTTTCCGTCCGGGTGATGACCGAGCCGGGCAGGTTGGTGCCGCTGCCCACCGGCGTCAAGCCGACGAGGGTCAGCGTGCCGCCCGGGCGCGTTGCGTCGAAGGCGGTCTCTTGCAATGTCGATAACCCCACCGATTCAAATACGTGGTCAGCGCCGCGGCCATTCGTCAGCGCCTGGATCTGCCCGACGGTCTTATCGTCCGAATACAGCGTATGCGTAGCGCCGAATTCGCGCGCGATCTCCATCTTGCTGCTGTTGGTGTCGACCGCGATGATCGGGTCCGCGCCGCACATCACGGCGCCCATAATGATGTTCAAGCCGACGCCGCCCGCGCCGTATACCGCCACGCTCTGGCCGGGCCGCACATCGGCCGTATATATCGCCGCGCCCACGCCGGTCGAGACTGCGCAGCCGACCAGCGCCGCCACTTCCAGCGGCACGTCCGCCCGCACCGGCACGCAGGCGTCCTCGGGAATGACCACGTATTCCGCGAAGCAACCCAGGCCCGTCATGATGTGAATCGGCTCCCCGTTTCGGCTAATGCGGCTCGACCCATCCTTGAGCAGGCCCGATTTCAAGACCGGTGTATAGACTTCGCACAGGTTGGGTTTGTTGTTCTGGCAGTAAAAGCAACCCCCGCAATTGGCGCGGAAGCTCAAGGTTACATGATCGCCGGGACTTACGCGCGTGACGCCTGCGCCAATGCCTTCCACAATGCCCGCGCCTTCATGGCCGCAGATGATGGGCATGGGAAAATAGGACAGGCCCTCCACCACATGCCAATCGCTGTGGCAGACGCCGGCCGCCGCCATCTTGATCAGCACTTCGCCGGTCTTGGGCGTCTCAAGTTCCACCGTCTCGATACTGAAGGGCGTATTCGCTTCGTTCAAGATTGCGGCTTGCATTTGCATGTCTCTTCCTTTCGGAGGTCTGCTTGCTTGGTAGTCCGATCAGAATACAATGATACCCCGCGCCAGCGCGCCGCTCAACATATCGGCGTAGGCTTGGTTGATTTGGTCGAGGCGATAGGCGCGCGTGATCAACTCTTCCAGCTTGAGCAGGCCGGCGGCATGAAGGTCCAGCAGCATCGGGATATCGCGCGGGGGATTGACCGAGCCGTAAAAGCTGCCGCGGATAACTCTCTCCGTTCGCGTGATGACTGCGCCCGGCAGATTCGTCGTACTGTCGTCAGGCGCTGTGCCGACCAGGGTCAAGACGCCGCCGGGGCGCAAGGCCGCAAAAGCGCGCTCCTGCAAGCTCGGCAGTCCCAGCGCTTCGAAGGCGCAGTCGACGCCGCGCCCGGCAGTCAGCGCTTGTATCTCTGCCACGGCCGATTCATCTGAGAAGAGGGCGTGCGTCGCGCCAAACTGGCGGGCAATTTCCAGTTTGTGATCGTTGATGTCCACTGCAATGACGGGGTAGGCGCCGCAGAGCCTCGCGCCTTGAATGATATTGAGTCCGATGCCGCCGGCGCCAAAAACCGCTACGCTTTGTCCGGGGCGGACCTCCGCAGTGAACATGGCCGCGCCGACGCCGGTGGCAACAGCACAGCCCACCAAAGCCACAAGCTCCAGCGGCGCGTCGCGGCGGACTGGCAGGCAACTCTCCTGTCGTACCACCGCGTACTCGGCGAAACTGCCCAGACCCGCCAAAATGTGAACCGGCCGGCCGTGCCAGTGGATGCGCGACTCCCCGTCGGCTTGCAGGCCCGACGCCAGCAACTGCGAAAAGCTGTCACAGAGGTTTGGTTTGTGGTTGTGACAGTAAAAGCAGTCGCCGCAGCCGGGCGCCCAACTCAGCGCGACATGATCGCCAACCGCGACGCGGGTGACGCCGGGTCCGATGGCTTCGACCCGTCCCGCGCCTTCGTGTCCGGCGATGATGGGCATGGGTTTGGGCGCGGTGCCGATGGCAACGCGCCAGTCGCTGCGGCAGACGCCGCTGGCGGCGATCTTGACCAGGACTTCGCCCTGGCGCGGCGGGTCGAGCCTGACGGTTTCGATGCGGAAGGGGGTGTTGGGCCGGGTGAGGATGGCCGCTTGCATCTGCATCAGGATTTGACCGCGCCGACGGTGAGGCCGGCGAGAAATTGCTTCTGCAGCACCAGGAATAGCAACAATATCGGTATCGTCGACAGCAGCGATGCCGCCATGACGACGCCGTACTCCATGCGATAGAGGCTGACCATGCCGGCCATCACGACCGGCAGCGTCTGCAATTCGCGGCTGCGCAGCACGACCAGCGGCCAGACGAAATCATTCCAGGAGCCCATGAAGGCCAGCACCGCCAGCACCGCCAGCGCCGGACGCACCAGCGGCAGCGCGATCTGCCAATAAATGCGGAATTCCGACGCGCCATCAATGCGGGCGGAATCCAGCAGTTCGCCCGGCACCGCTTCCATGCTCTGCTTCATGAAAAAGATGCCGAAAGCGCCGGCCACGCCCGGGATGATGACGCCGGCGTAGCTGTTGACCAGGCCGAGGCGGATAACCAGGACGAAAAGCGGAATGAATATCGTATACAGCGGCACCATCATCGAGCCGAGCAGCACCAGAAATAGAAAATTCTTAAGCGGGAAATTGTATTTGGCGAAGGCGAAACCGGCCAGCGAAGCCAGGAAAAGATGAGAGAAGGTATGTACCACGGCGATAAAGGCGCTGTTGAGAAAATGACGGGCGAAATCGAAGTCGACGAAAAGGCTGACGTAATTGCGAAAATGCGGTTCCTCCGGGATCAGCGTTGGCGGCATTTGAAAGATTTGCGACTGCTCCTTGAAGGTGTTGGAGATCATCCAGACGAAGGGCGTCGACATCGAGATCAGGATGAAAAAGAGGAAGCCGTAAGCAAGCGTTCGCTGCGCGCGGCGAGTGAGTGTGCCGTCCATCGCTTCAGTCTTCTTTCCTGAAGGCGCCGAATAGATACAGCTGGATGAAGGACAAGCCGAAGATGATCAGCGCCAGCACCCAGCCGATGGCGGAACCATAACCCAGCTTGGCGTTGGTGAAGCCCATCCGATACAGGTAGTTGGCGAGGGTCAGGCTGGCGTCATTGGGTCCGCCGTTCGCCAGCAGCAGCGGTTCCGCGAAGAGTTGGAAGGAGCCAATCATCGTGACCACGCCCACGAAGAGCGCGATGGGGCGCAATTGCGGGATGGTGATGTAGCGGAATTGCGCCCAGGTTCCGGCGCCGTCCACCTGCGCCGCTTCGTAGAGCTCGGGCGGGATGCTCTGCAAGCCGGTGAGAAAATACAAGACGTTGATGCCGGTGTAGCGCCAGGTCGCCACTACCAGCACCGAAATCTTGACCAGTTCTTCATCCAGCCACTTGAGAGCCGGGATGCCGAGCAGGGTCAGACCCTGGTTGATCAAGCCGAACTGATTGTTGAAGATGAGCAGGAACATGATGGTGGCGGCGACCGTGCTGGTCAAGATAGGCAGGAAGTAGCCGATGCGGAAGAGGCTCTTCAGGCGGATCAGCGTCGAGTTGATCAACAGCGCCAAAACCAGCGCCAGCGGCAAGATGAAGAGAAAGGCGCCGATGGCGTAATAGACCGTGTTCCACAGCGACTTGAGGAAGACCGGATCGCCAGCCAGGTAGGTATAATTTCCCAAGCCGACATGACGCATAGGACCGGTGCCGGGCCAGCGATGCAAGCTCAGGTAAAGCGCGTAAATCAACGGACCTACCGAGAAAACGATGAAGAGAATGTAGAAGGGCGAGATGAAGACGTAAGGCACGATCCTGCGCTCGGAGCGGCTCCACCAAGCGCGCAGGCCGCGGTCTCCGTCAGGCTTCATGTTACGTCCGCCCCCTGTGTTGGCGCGGGATTCCTGCCCGGTCAACCCCACCCCCCGGCCCCCTCCCCAATGCATTAGGGAGGGGGAGCGCGTCTGGCGAATCTGATACTGGGCATCGAAATTCGCGCATCGCCGAAGTCTCCCCCCATCGCGATGGGGGGAGATTTAGAGGGGGGTTTGCTAAAACCAAGTCAACCAGATTCCCTAACCGAAATCGATCGCGCGGCGCAATTCTTCAGCCGCGTCTTTCAAGGCTTGCTCGGCCGTCTTCTCGCCTTGGGCGGCTTGGAATATGGCGTTCCCGACCAAGGTACTGGCTTCATCGAACCAGGGTCCGCGCACTTGATGCGGCACTTCCGGCGCCAGCTCAAGGAAGAGCTCGCCCAGCGACTGGTTGTCAAAATAGGGGTCGGGACCCAGCAGCGCTTCGTTATCCAAATGGGACAGCACCGGCGGCAGCAGGTTGTTAACCTCGAATTCGAAGATCTTGTTGTCCTCGTCGAACAGCGCGAATTCAATGAATGCCCAAGCCTCGTCCTTATTCTCGCTCTGCTGCGTTATCGAGTAGGCAGTACCGCCGTGCGTGCTGGTGCGGGCGCCGCCCTCTTCAAAAGCGGGCAGGGGCGCCGCGCGCCAGAGGCCTTCGGTATCGGCGACATTGTTCTTGATGAAGCCGCCGTACCAGTCGGCGCCGATGGCGGCCGCTATCTGGCCCTCCGACATCAGCCCATAGGTGCTTTGGGAATCGCCCGGGGCGATGGCAACGCCGCTCTCGAGCAAGCCGAGATACCATTCCAGGACGGCGATGGCTTCTGGACTGTCGACAATAACATTGCCCTCGGCATCAAAGAAACCGGGGCTGCCCGATTGCAGCAGCAGCATATAAAAGTCGCCCCAGCTGCGGTCGGACAAGGACAGCGCCGAGATGCCCTGTTCGGTCAAGGCGGACGCCGCCTCGACGAATTCATCCCAGGTGGCGATGGGCATTTCAATGCCGGCATCAGCGAAGATGTCGTGCCGATAGTACAAGACGACCGGGCACAGACAGTGGTCAATGCCGTAAATCGTACCCTGATGCGCGTACAAGCCGGTCTTGGCCATGATGTAGTCGTCCTCGTAAGGCGCGATCAGGTCATTCAGCGCTATCAGACCGGGCTCGCCTTTGAGGAAGCGGCTAATGACGCCTTGCTCAACATCGACGATATCAGGCGCGCCAACGCCGGCAACGAAAGCGCCCGTCAAGTTGTCGTAGAGTTGGCCATAGGGGATCTCTTCGACCACGATGCTGACATGGGGCGCGATTTCCTTGTAGTCGGCTTCAATGCCTTTGTAAAGTCGGTGAAGAAGGAGCCGAAGGTCCAGATCGTCAGGGTGACATCATCTTGCGCCGAGGTGGTTCCTGCGCCGAAGAGCATGCTGACGAGCAACAGCAGAGTAGAGAAAAGCGTGATAATTCGTTTCATTTTCCTAATTCCTCCTGGAAGTTTCAAATATTTGTCCGACGGGCGAGCCAATGGCTCGCCCCTACATTTCTGGGCTTGGTGCGGTTCGTCAAGCGCTGTGGCTCAATTGACCTGCCTGTCACAAACCATCAATAGGCGCTATAGGGGTCTCCTTCCCACTGGCGTTCCCAGCTTTCCCAGGTGGCCACCGAGGCCGGATCGGCTTCGCTGCGGGCGATGAAGCCTTTGTCGCGGCCGCCGATTTCGACATTGTATTCGTCAACCATGGCATCGGCGATGGACTGGTAGCGCAAGTCAATAGACCAGCGCACGGCATCGGACTTGTTGGGCAACGCAGCGTGAGGCGTCAACTGCGTGAAGCAGAGCGCGTCGCCCGCCTCCATCTCGATGGGGATGCCCGGCAGCGCCGCACGTTCTGCTTTGGAAATGCCGAGGAAGCCGGTCTCTTCGTCTTCGGTGATGGCGTACATATCGCCGCGATGATAACCCTCGGCGACTTGCAGGCAGCTGTTCTCGGGCGTGACGCGCTGCAGCGGCATCCAGATCGAAAGCGTGTGGACCTGGGCGATGGAAGGGTAGTACTGCGAATCTTGATGCCAGGGCGTGCGCGTCCAGCGCTGATCGGGCAGCTTGGGCCGCAGATTGAAGACGCCGTGCATGAAGACCTCGGGACTGCCCAGCAGGTCTTCGGCGATGTCGATGACGTTGGGTTCGCTCATAAACTGGAAGAGTTCAGGGCTGACGATTTGGCGGCGGGGACTGCGATGATACCTCGGCTTGCCGGCCTGGTTCCAGGCGGCGGTGAGACGACGCCCCAGGTCGAGATGTTCCAGCCCGTCTTCGAGCAGCCCTTCAGCGACCCAGCCTTGCACCGTGCGGTCGACCCAGTCGGCGCAGACTTTGCGCCCTAAGTCGATGCTGCGCTGCGGCAGGACCTGCTCGACTTTGACATAGCCCTTTTCGTGGTAAAAGTTTATCTGTTCGTCAGTTAGTATTTTAGGCATCTGTATTTCCAAGCTCGTTTTAGGGTGTGACTAGGGTAGACTTTAACGCAAATCGTACGATACGCCAAATGATCACTGCTGAGCCGATTGGAGGTAGTGTGTCCTTTTCGGTTGCAACAGAAAATATTAACCACAGCCGCTCGGCGGCAGCGAAAAGGTCTGCCGCGCTCACGCAAAATAGTAAGCCGTCCCGTTGCTTGAGCGACGCGGTTTACGTAAACAGGGCACAGAGAAAAACCAAGGGAAGCGTATGTTTTGCGGGCGCCTTATATGTTGGCGTTGCATGAATTCGTTGGTATTGGTTCTGCAGTTTCAGCTTTTGCGCAAATGCCGGATGCCATCCGCGCCGGCGACGATGACGTCGCGGGCCATACCGATGAAAAGGCCGTGTTCGGCGATACCGGCGCGGGATTTGAGGGTCTTGTCCAAGGCGGCGGGGTCGGCGATGGGTCCGAAGTTGCAGTCGAGGATGAGGTTGCCCTGGTCGGTCTGGAAGGGATCTCCGCCGCTGTTGCGCAGGGCGACGCCGGCGCCGAGCTCGCGCAAGAAGCGGGCTTGGGAATGCCAGCCGAAGGGGAAGACCTCGACCGGCACAGCCCAGTTCGCGCCGAGTTGATCCGATAATTTAGAGGCGTCGACCACGATGACGAGGCGCTCGCTGACCTGGGCGACGATTTTTTCCCGCAGGAGCGCGCCGCCGCCGCCTTTGATCAGGTTGAAAGCGAGATCGACTTCATCGGCGCCGTCGATGGTCAGGTCGATGCGCGGATGGCGCTCCAGCGTGCTGAGGGGAATGCCGAGTTCGCGGGCATCGGCTTCGGTAGCGAGCGAGGTAGGGATGGCGATGACATCGCGCAGGTCGCCGCCGTGAAGGCGTTGGGCGATGCGGCGGGTGGCAAAGATGGCGGTGCTGCCGGTGCCCAGTCCGATGACCATGCCCGATTCGACGAACTGGGCGGCGTATTCGCCGGCTTGCTGTTTGAGCCTCTGGGTGTTCATAAGGGCATTTTACGCTGGAAAGGCGATTATTTCAGGGGAGAGGCGGGGAAGTCAGTGGCTAGCTAGTCTTGCAAGGATGATTCACCACGGAGGCACAGAGACGCCCGAGCAATTGTCATTGCCGCTCACGCAAAAGGGAACGCC
>WTGF01000118.1 GCA_011525385.1 Chloroflexota bacterium
GTTATGATCCTTTTAAGCCCCTCCCTCTTTATGGGGGAGGGGTTTGGGGTGGGGGTCAAGGTAGTATTTCAACGGAGTCCACCGGCTCGCCCGTACACACAGTCTGTTTGCTCGCCCTAGGCGCAATGGACTTTAATGTGAATGTGGGCGACACGCATGCCCCTCCCCCAACTACCTCGTGGGAGAGGGGCATGCGAAATGGGGACTAGTCCAGCAAGCGCTGGTTCTAGTCCTCCTCAATATAGAAGAGATGGACGTACTCGGTGAAGTTTCTTGTGACGCCCTTGACGCGGGAATTGAACACGTCAATGGCGGTAAAGAAGACCGGGTTCAACCAGCCAGCCTCTTGACTTGCAATTATCTGAGCCTGCGCGTAAAGCTCAACCCGCGTGTCAAAGTCGAGCTCGGCGCTCGCGTCCTCCAGCAGCTGGTCAAATTCCTCGTTGCACCATCTTGTCCAGTTTTGACCCGAGTCGCAGCTAAAGAGCTCTAGCAACCCTGGGCCGGCGCGGCGCTGGCCCCACCAATCAAGGTAGAAAGGAAAATTCCCCGGAACATCGGAGTAGTATGTGTCGGGAGGCACCTGGTTGATCTCAACCCGGATCCCGGCATCGGCGGCCTGTTCCTGGAACGCGACAGCCAGCGCGGGAAACGGTGGATAGACATCCGCCATAGTTAGTACGATATCCAAGCCGTCCGGGTAGCCTGCTTCAGCCAGCAGTTCCCTGGCCCGCTCGACGTCCCGTGGGCAATCCAGCTCATGATAAAACGGGTCGTTTTTCCAGACGGAGGTATCGCAGGCAATGTCTCCTTGTCCGGCATAAACCACTTCAAGAATTTCCTGGCGATCCATGACCAGTTTGAAAGCCTGGCGCACGCGAAGGTCATCAAAGGGAGCCACTGTGGTGTCCATGACCAGGGCCGACCAACCGCCAGACGGTTGAACTAGGAAGGTGAAATCATCGTTCCCCTCGAACAGGGCGAAATTCTCAGCTGAGATACTACCGATTCCCACGTAATCGAGCTGGTCCGTGAGCAGCGCCTGCGCAACGGCACCTGATTCAGAGATGTGGTAGAGTTCTATGCCGGCCAAACCTGGCGGTCCCTCCCAGTAATCGTCGAAGGCCTCCAACACGGTTACCCCTACCGGATTCGAGGTCACGACCCGGAACGGGCCAATGCCTATGCCGGTCTGCGCAATGGTGTCTCCACTGCCTTCGGGTATCATAACTATACGATGGTGCGCAAGTAGGTCGGGGAAATTAACGGTAACCTGATGCAGCGGTATCACGATGGTGTAGTCGTCTGGCGCCGTCATATTAGCCTCGTCGATGGCCGCGAGTCTGTCTGCGATACCTGAGCCTGTGGCTGGATCAATGACACGCCGAAGGCTATAAAGCGCGTCCGCCGAAGTGAAATCCGACCCGTCATGAAAGGTTAGCCCCTGGCGGAGGCGGAAAGTCCATACCTGGCCCGTTTCCGTTTCCCATGACTCGGCCAAAGCGGGAACCACAAAGGTCGCGCCCATATCGCTGCGAGTCAGCTGACCGTTGACAAACTGCTTGGTGGGTCCTTCCATATTCGTCATAGGATCGAGGTTAGACGCGGCAGAAGAGCTACCCTTGAGCGCGCGCAATATGCCCCGAGTGTCTTCTTGCGCTCCGACAGTCGCCGTCAGCGCCATCACAAGCGCTACAAGAACGATCACTGCCAAAATGGAGCGAATCCTGGATTGTGAAAACATGAGTCTTTTCCTCTCAATACTATTCTTTTGGAAAAATCTTCCATCTGTGATTGTATCGCGTGGGGGGGGGGATTGCAAATTTCAGGCTGGACGCTGGGTAGTGTATCCTTTTCGGTTGAAACAGGAAATTTTAACCACCGAGGACACCGAGAGCACCGAGAATAATCTTACAGTATTGTTGCTCTCCGTGTTCTTTGCGGATTTGTAGTGACATGAATTATTTCAATTTCAACCGAATTCGATACAGTACCCTGGACGCTGCGTGTAGTCATGACAGTATCCGCCGCTTCCTGATGGCGCATATCACCCCGGCCTTGCCGCTCCTCAAAGACGCGTGGAACAAATCAGTAAGATGAGAGGGGCGTGCTGTTGCAATGTCACCATGACGGGTTCCAGTGAGGTATAATCTGTTGTATAGAATGCCTGTACGAGTTGACGTTGATCACTTTGGATCGATCTGTGGAATACGAACCCCTTGTTCTCTCAGGGAAATGCAACGCCGGGATTGCGCTTTACAGCCCGGACAATCTGCAAGCTGATGGGACCTATTTGCAGCCCTTGCCCGATTCCCCGCCCATCGGCGCGCAGATTTTTCACGGTTTGCCCTTCCTCATTGGGGACAAGCAGACCGCTGGGCTGAAGTGCTTCCTGGGATTCGGGAATCACAATAGTCTGTATTCTCAGCCGGTGACCGTTCCTGTCGATCGTGAAGCCCGCCATGTTGTCTTCGCCCATGCCTTGCTGGAAACAGAGTTGTGGCGCGGCGGTCCACTCGGTGAAGTAGTTGCAACATATGTATTCCATTTTGTCGATGGAGCGCACATAGAGATGCCGATCAGGGAACGTTTTGAGATCGGCAATATCCCGCTGCCCTGGGGGCAGTTTCCTTTTCTCAGCGTTCCCGACCGTAAAGATTATCTCGAGGATCGTTATCAAGGCGCCTGGGATTACGCCGGATTCCGTCAGACGGAAGTGACCAAAGGCGTTCCGCTCGCCTACTATCTCTGGGCCTGGCGCAATCCGCATCCGGATCGGGCAATTGCATCGATTGAAATCGTGCCGAACGGACGCAAGTTTGTGCTGGCCGGCGTCACCTTAGGGCATCTTGACGAGAATCCGCTGCCGCGCAATACGCGCGTGCCGGTCAAGATCACGGTGAAAGACGACGGCATTGCCGACTTGCCATTCGACCTTGATGTGGAGGTCGATCGCGGTTCTTCCACCTACGCTTATCCCCTGCCACAGACGCCTCTGGATCAAACCGCGCCCGACATGAGCGGTTTTGGCGCGCCCGCCAACGAAAGCAATAGCCCGGCCTACGCACAGATTGCCGCCATTCCTTCGGCGACGATCACGGTGCGACACGGCGCTGACGTCATTGGCCAAGCCCGCTGGGCCGACCTGGAAGAGACGCGCGCGGTCGAGACTGAATCACTCAAATTAGAGGTCATCGATAGCGGCAAGAACTGGGTGCATGTGACTGTTGTCGATGCGGAGTCGGGAGAGACGATTCCCTGCCGCGTCGCCTTCCACTCTCCCGAAGGTGTTCCCTATGCGCCTCACGGGCATCATGCGCCGGTATATTCCAACCAGCCGACCTGGAATGTGGATGTCGGCGGCGACGTCACACTTGGTCAGATCGCCTATGCTTATATCGACGGGACCTGCCAGGGTTGGCTGCCACGGGGACGGGTACTCGTCGATGTTGCCCGGGGTTATGAATATGAACCGATTAGAACATGGGTAGACATTGAACCGGGGCAGCGAGAATTAAAGCTGGAGCTCAAGCGCTGGATTGACATGAAGGCGCAAGGCTTTTTCAGTGGCGACACCCATGTGCATTTCTTGTCTGCGCAAGGGTCGATGACCGAAGCGCAAGCCGAAGACCTGAACGTTGTCAACTTGCTGCAAAGCCAGTGGGGACATCTCTTCACCAATGCCGAAGAGTTCACCGGCAGGCCCCACCTGTCCCAAGACAAAGACACCATCGTCTACGTTTCGCAAGAGAATCGACAGCACATGCTGGGACATCTGAGCTTGCTGGGTTTGAAGACCCCGGTAATGCCCTGGGCTAGCGGCGGACCAGGCGAAGCGGAACTTGGCGGCGGCTTGGATATCACCATGAGTCACTGGGCGGACGCTGCCCACGCACAAGGCGCTACCGTCATTTTGCCTCACTTGCCGACTCCAAATGCCGAGTCGGCCGCGCTGGTGGCGACTGGGCGCGCGGACGCGGTGGAAATGCTGGATTTCCTGAGTTTTGAGCACCTCGAGTATTATCGCTACCTGAATGGCGGATATCGATTGCCGCTGGTGGGCGGTACGGACAAGATGTCTAATGAAACGCCGGTCGGCCTGTACCGAACCTACGTCCAACTCTCAGAAGATGAAGAATTTACCTATGACACTTGGTGCCAAGCGCTGAAACGGGGGCGAACCTTTCTAAGCGGTGGCGCGCTGCTTTGGTTCACCGTTGAGGGACAACCTGTCGGCAGCGAGATCAAGGTGACTGGCGGTGGCACGGTCGAGATTGAGGCGATCGCGCGTTCCGTCTTCCCGATTCACTGTCTACAGATTGTCGGGGCGGGCAATATTGTCGCTGAAACGGCAAATGAGAAAGGGTCCCGCGAACTGCGGCTGCACACCCGGCTTAAGATAGAGCGGGATACCTGGCTGGCGGCCCGTTGCGCTGGGCCCGGATATACAGCGCGCCCGCATTACGACCATCGCAAACGGGGCATCATGGCGCATACATCGCCCATCTATGTCACTTGTCAGGATCAGTACGCCCTCTTCGACAGCGCTACCGCGCAATACATGCTGACACTGATCGATGGCGGATTGTCTTACATCAGGCATCGCAGCCCTCAACATCAAGCGGAGAAGACGACCTATCACCACGGTCTGTCCGACCATATCGCGTATCTCGAAGAGCCATTTCATGAGGCGGCTGAAGCCCTCCATCGACGCCTGCACCAATTTGGGATTCCGCATTAGGTTAAACTTATGATAGCGCAGGATATTCAGGATTATCTGCGATCGCTAGCCGGCGAATGGCAGTATCCGGTTGACACGGTGGACACCTTCAAAGCGGGCGATCCAACTGTGGAAGTGCGCGGCATCGCAGTTGGCTGGATGAGCTATACCTGGGCCCTGCAGCGGGCGCTGGATTTGGACTGCAATGTTTTCATCACGCACGAACCCACCTATTACAGCCACTGGGACAATGACGAAGACATCTTGCGCCTGGCGCCCGTGAGAGCGAAAAAGCGCTTTATAGAGGAGAACGGCCTGGTCATTATTCGCTGCCACGATCTTTGGGACCAAATGACGGACATTGGCATTCCGGATTCATGGGGTCATTTATTGACATTGGGAAGCGCAATTGATGGCGATACCTACATCCGCGTTTATGAAACAGGCGGTCGCAGGGCGGGCGATCTGGCCAGGCATGTCGCCCAACGCACTGCCGCCTATGGGCAGCCTGGCGTACAGTTGATCGGCTCGGAGGAAAAAATCATTCATCGGGTCAGTATTGGGACCGGCGCGATAACACCTTACCTGGATTGTGTTGAGCGCTTCGAGATTGATCTGGCGATTTGCACCGACGACGGCATCGATTACTGGCGGGATGGCGGATTCGCCATTGATATGGATATCCCTATCATCGTGGTCAATCACATGGTCAGCGAGGAGGTCGGCATACAGCGCTTGTCGGAACAGTTGCGCCAGCGATTCCCGGCATTTCCTGTCCACCATATCAGACAGCGCTGCATGTATCGCTTGTTAGGCAAATCAAAGTGAAGGAGGTGCTATGAATCAAGCCAGATCGTCTTTTGAACTCGATTTAGACATTTAAGGAGAATCCACAAATGCATGCCAAAAGCAAGTTTATGGTCGTTCTATTGGTGCTGCTGACCTTGCTGCTGACAGCGGCGCCGCTCGGCGCGCAGGATGACGTCACGTTGACTTTCTGGTTCGAGGGCGATGCGCCCGCAACCGTTGAACTGTTTCAGCAAGTTGCCGATGCATTCGCGGCGGAGCGCCCGGGGGTCACCGTAGAAATCACGTCTTACGGCTTCGATGACTTCTTGCGCGTCATGCCGCTGGCGCTTGACGGCGGCGAAGGGCCCGATGTCGCCTATGTGCCTTGGGGCTTGCAAGCCCTCGGTCGCTACGCGCTGGCGGGCCATGCGGTCGAACTGACGGACTTGGCGGGGGAGAATGGCTGGCTGGATCGCTATGAGATGAGCGATATACGCCTCACCAACGGTTTGACGCCCGACCAGATCTACGGGATACCCTTCGAAAACGTCACGATCGGCGTCTTCTACAACAAAGAGATCTTCGCCGAACTCGGGCTGGAATTGCCGGAATCGTTGGAAGAATTTGAGGCGATCATGGGGGCGCTTCTTGACGTGGGCATCACACCGGTCTCGGTGGGCGGGCGCGATTCCTGGCCCCTGGCCCACGTCTGGCTGCAGCTAGTCCATACCGCCATGCCCATTGAGGTCATCACCGGCATCGAAGAAAACGATCCCGCATATCGCCTCGATACGCCGGAATTCCTGGCCGCGACCGAAAAGACGCTCGAGTGGGCGCAGGCTGGTTATCTGGATCCCAACATGCTTTCCACCGGCTTCGTGGACGCCAACAACCTCTTCATCAATGGGGATGTCGCGATGAACATCGGCGGCACCTGGGTCATGAATGACTTCGCCGACCTGCCCGAATTTGCAGTGGGATTCTTCCCCACGCCGCAGCTCGATCCCGCGCTGCCGTGGCATGCCGGGGGCAAGAACCCATACAACAACTTGATGATCAATTCGGCGACCGAGCACATGGATCTGGCGATTGCATTCGTCGACTATATGCTCGGCGAAGCGGCGCAGACCGCCTTCTGGGATGCCGGGCATATCACCGCCTATCAATTTGATGAGATGCCACCGCCGTCGACGCCATTGCTG
This sequence comes from Chloroflexota bacterium, assembly GCA_011525385.1. Taxonomy (GTDB): domain Bacteria; phylum Chloroflexota; class Anaerolineae; order Aggregatilineales; family Phototrophicaceae; genus UBA6055. The sequence goes on from WTGF01000118.1 coordinate 6,712, forward strand.
GCCGATGTGGCGGCCGCCAACAGTTACACCGGTTTCGGCTACAATATCGGCGTAACCTGCAGCGCGCTTAACCTGGCGACTTGGCGGACCTTGCAGGAACTTGTCGGCGGCGACATTTCGCCGGAAGAACTGATCGCCACCAACCAGCAAGTCTATGAAGAAGACTGCTTGTCCGGCGAATAATCAGGTCCCAAACGCTGGGCGGAGCTCAGGCGAGCTCCGCCCAGCCTCACGCGCCTTCGCGAAGTCCAACTGATGCGGCGGTACGATGCCCGCACGAAGTCTTTTCAGCCTACGTCCTTTGCTCCCGCCAGCGACGATCTTGGGCCGACCAAAAGAGGTCTCGCCCCTCTTTTTCATCTTTCCCGCCCTGGTCGTTTACACCGGGTTTTTCATCTATCCCTTGGTCAAGCTGCTGGAGTTGAGCCTTTACAAATGGGACGGCATCCTGGCGCGCAAGTTCATCGGCTTGCGACATTACCAGAAACTCTTGGGCGACGAGCGCTTCTGGGAGGCGCTCTCCCACAATTTCTACTGGATGATCGCGGCGATCATCGTGCCGGTTCTTTTCGGCTTGCTGCTCGCGATCCTGCTCTCCCGCTGCTCGATGTACGGCAGCATCATCTTCCGAACAATCTTCTTCATGCCGCAGGTTTTTTCCTCGGTCACCGTAGCCCTGATCTGGCAATGGATCTACAACCCCTCGTATGGGGCTATCAATGTCTTGCTCACGTCGATCGGGCTGGAGCAATTGACGCAAGGTTGGCTGGGCGACAGCGCCCTGGTGCTGCCCTCACTCTTCATTGCCTGGAGCTGGGTGCACTATGGCTTCACGATGATCATCTTCATCGCCGCCATCGACGCGGTTGACGAGGTATTCTTCGACGCGGCCAAGGTGGACGGCGCCAACTTATGGCAGCAGTTCCGTCATATTCTCTTGCCCTCAATTCGCGGCGCCTTGACCACCATCATCCTTGTGACCGCCATCAGCTCGTTTCAGATCTTCGATCTGGTCTACGTGTTGACCCGTGGCGGGCCGGGCGACGCGTCCATGGTTGTGCCGGTGTACATGCTGGAAAGCGCCTTCACCTTGCGCAAGGTCGGTTATGGCGCGACGGTCGCAATCGCCATGGGCGTGGTCATCGTCGGTTTTTCTGTGCTTTTTCTTGTGCTGCGGGGCGTATACAAAGACGAGGACTAAGGGTTTTACGGCATTAATATGGCACGATTAAGCAGTCGCGCTCGACGGAAAACATCCACGATCCAATCGATGGTCTACACCGCGATCGCCGGATTCCTTTCACTGATTGTGATCTTCCCGCTCCTATGGGTAATCGCAACGTCCTTGAAAGATCGCCGTCAAATCATACAGAATCCGCTCGGTTTGCCAGAGGTCTATCAGTGGTCAAACTATGCCGATGCTTGGCAGGAGGGGAACTTCGGGACCTATTTCATCAACAGCATCCTGGTCGTCATCCCGACGGCGCTGGGCGTGGTTGTCCTGTCGCTGCTGGCGGCTTACGCCTTCGCCATGTTCAGGTTCAGGGGCAAAAATGTATTCTTCACCTTCTTCCTTGTCGGGCTGACGATCCCGCTCGGCATCCTGATCATCCCGATCTTTTACCAGATGGTGAGCCTGAAACTGGTGAACAATCTCTGGGCGCTGATATTACCGCAAACAGCCATTGGCCTGCCCTTTGCTATCTTGCTCTTGCGCGGTTTCATTCAAGAATTGCCCAAAGAGGTCCTGGACGCCGGACGCATTGATGGCTGCAGCAACTGGGGCATTTTGCGCTTCATCGTCATGCCCCTGAGCCGCCCCGCCCTTTTATCGGTGATGATCTTCAATATTGTCTGGGTCTGGAATCAGTTTCTGCTGCCGGTTGTGTTGATACAGAAAGCCTCCGCCCGCACCTTGCCCCAGGGGCTCAGCGTGTTCATGGGACGTTACGGGGCGGACTTCGGCTTGCTGATGGCGGGCGCGACCATTTCCTTCATCCCAGTGGTTATAGTATATGTAATCTTTCAGCGCCAATTCATCAAGGGTATTGCCGCCGGCGCGCTAAGCGGCATATAGAAGTATGCGCCACTAAGTCATGCAAATTGTGAGGGACATTCCAACATCAACATCGAGTCACCCTTCCCCCGTTGATACGGGGAAGGGCCGGGGATGGGGTAGAAAAGTGGCGGAGCCACAAACTTTCATTACTTACATACGCTTACTGAGGACGTGAAGCGATGATACATAGAGGCAGCCCGGCATTCGATGCTCTGCTGGCATTTAACGACGATCTCCCGGTCATCGACTGCCACGAACACATGGCAGGACCCGATCACCTCCTCCGCTTTTCCGAGCCGATCGCGGCCTTAATAGCGGGCTATTACGCTAACGACTTGATTTCCGCTGGCTTGAAAGAGCGGCAGTTGGCGTTTCTGCGGGACGATACCGTCGCCACCGGCGACAAATGGCCCCTTTTCCAAGTCTATTGGGAGCGCAGCCAGCATACAGCCTATGCGCGCGTCACCAAACTCGTCATGCGGGATGTATACGGCGAGCGCGCGATGACCTTGGCCGCCCTGGAACGCATTGCGGAGAGACTCCCCGAACGCGATCCCGCTTATTATCGTCAAATGATGCGGGAGGCGAATATCCGCTGCGTCATCACAGACGCGCTGGGCTGGCCCCCGGGCGATTTTGGCGCCTTTCTGCGTGGCGAACAGGTATTCGAACCCGGCTGGCGCCCCGTCGTGCCCCTCCCCCTGTTTCATGTATTGCAGCATCACGAACATACCGCGCGCGATTGGCGCGGTATCCAACAAGTGTCCGAGTGGGCGGATCAGCCTATCACGTCGCTGGATGAATTTACCGAGGCGGTCTTCGAGATATTAAGCGTCGCCAAAGCGCGGGGCGCGCTCGCCCTCAAGGACCAATGCGCCTACAACAGGACGCTGGCATACGATGTCGTAGCCAAAGGCGATGCCGAGCCCATATTCAATCGGCTGCTGAATGATGCCAACGCCGTCCTGGGCTGGCCAGAAGCCAAACCGCTGGATGACTTTCTCTTCCACCAATACATGCGTTTTGCGCGCGAGTTGGACTTCCCGGTTCAGATCCACACCGGGCACATGGCCGGCTCATACAATCGGGTCGACAAAGCCAACGTCGGCCTGTTTGTGCCCGTGCTTGAATTGCATCGCGAGGTGAAATTCGATCTGTTTCACGGCAACTGGCCCTATATGGGGGATATTCTATTTGTTATGAAGAACTACCCCAATGTGGCGCTCAACCTGACCTGGTTGTATATCATCGATCCACTCTATGCGCAACGACTGCTTGAGCGCGCCGTGATGACCGTGCCGCATAGCAAAATCCACGCCTTTGGCGGCGACCACCTAGACATGCCTGAACGGGCCCTGGCCCATCTCAAGCTGGCAAGGCATGTAATCGCTGCGGCGCTTGCCAATCTGGTAGAAACTGGTTGGCTGGACGAAGAGGGAGCGAGATCGATTGCCGAGCAGTGGTTCTTTGATAACCCCAATCGCTTTTTCGCCCTCGCAATTGATGAGCGGAAGTCGTGATTGCCTTCGACGTCTTATGGGCAAGCCCGAGAATTCGGACCAGACCTCCCGCGACCGATTCGGGAGATCTTTGAAGCGAAAGATAGCGGGCAAGCCACCGAATTACGGTAGTGCATCACAGGGCAATCGCTTCAAATTATTTTAACCACCGAGGACACCGAGAACACTGAGATTTAACCGCGAGCCTGTCAAAATGGAGGCGCTTCAGGGCGACATACCATGTCGCCCTGAAGCGCAAAGCCCTGTAGCATCGGGCGACCAGATTGGTCGCCCCTACGTTTCCTTAGAATTATGCGACATTCGACGGTTATTGATTTTGAAGCGATTGCCCTGTAGTGCATCATGCAGAATTTGACATGCTAGCACGCGCGCGGTATGCTTTCGGTCAATAGTTGACACGCTGAAATTTTTCATGAAATTGCAGCACAATTGAACACTAGAAAATCCTTAGAGATACACGAATCACTGTGATGCGAGTTGATTTCACGCATTGTAAACAACGTTATACAGCGCGTCATTGAGATAATGTAACTTCTCTAACGAGTTTAGGGAAAGGGATTCTTTAATGACAACAGACGCGCCCTCCAATGGCAGCAATTTAAATCCACTCATTCAGTCGAAACGCGAGCGATACGTCGACGTACTACGCGAGCTCTTGTCCAAGTCGGCTGAGGGCGAAGAAACCCTCCAGGATGAAATAGCCGGACACTTCATGCGCTTGGGCTGTCAGGTAGAGTCCATTTCCAGCAGACCAAATCGATTTGCCTTGGCTTCGGATTTCGCGCCGCCGGCCGATGTGCCAGAACCTGATCGCGTGAGCGTTGTCGCCGTTCAACCGGGCGCCGGCGACGGGCGCAGTCTGTTTGTTTTTGCGCATCCAGAAGGCGAGCCGGTGGCGGATACGGACACCTGGCAGCACGATCCATTTGCTGGCACGGTTGAAAACGGCCGCATGTATGGTTGGGCAATCGCCGATGACCTGAGCGGCGTTGTCGCGATGATTTGCGCGCATGACGCGATTCGTTCCGCCGGTTTGGAATTGTCTGGACAGGTCACGTATGCAAGCACGGTAAGCAAACGTCGAGCGCAAGGGATCTATGCCGTCTTGGAGCAGGGATATCATGCGGATGCGGCTCTGTATCTTCATCCGGCGGAATCGGGAGAAGGGCTCGGTGATATAAAGTCCCGAGCATCCGGGATCTTGCGCTTCCGCATTACCATTCGCGGCCAGTTGCCTGATACGGGTGAACCGACGCACACGCCCTTTTCCCACCTCGGTATCAACCCGATCGCTAAGGCATGGATTGTATATCACGCCATTACAGCGCTTGATGAGCAACGCGCTCAACGAATTCACCATCCCGCCTACGACGAGATTGGACGATCCACCAATCTGCACATTACTCATTTCGAAGCCGGTGACGGAAATCGCGCGGGTCGAATCTCACCAACTGCGATCATGACCGGGGCGCTTGCCTTCCCACCAAATGAAGACTTGACAGACGTACAGCGTGAACTGGAAGCCGCAGTGCAGCAAGCTTCTGACAGCGACCCCTGGCTTAAGCAGCATCCGGCGCAACTGGATTGGCTTCAGGGTATTAGCGGCGTAGAAGTTTCTGAAGAGAGTCCGATATATCAAACTGTAGCTGCCGCAATCCATGATGTAACCGCGATTACGCCGAAAGTGCAGTCCTTACACGCCGCCAGTGAAATCCGTACGCCGATTCTCTACAGTGGAATTCCAACACTTGGTTTCGGTCCCCTGTCGGGGGGCAACACTCAAAGTGGCGGCACTGATGAATGGGTTAGCGTCGATGACTTCATAAACATGGTTGAAGTGGTTGCCAAAGTTATCGTCGATTGGTGTGGCTAGTTTTCCGAAATGGGCAGCTAGTTGTCAGTTGGTTGTATGAGAGGGGGTTTATGGAGTAAAGTAATTCCTGTATTTGCAAGCAACACATAGGTGAAAGGACGAAACTGCTATGTTGTATAACAGAAGGAAAAACTTGCTGCTGCTGAGCGTTCTGCTTCTATTCGTCGCTTCTCTTGTTGGTGGTGGGCTCGCTGCTCAAGACATGAGTACGCTTGTGATTGCGCTTGCCGGATCACCACCCACATTTGACCCGCTGGCCGCTTCCGACAGCCGCGTAGATACGCCGTCGATCAATCTTTACAACACCTTGCTTCAGTATCTGCCCGGGGTCACTGAATGGGAGTTGGAACTCGCCGAAAGCTATGAACAAGCTGAGGACGGCCTAAGTTACACCTTCACACTGAAACCGGGGGTGATGTTCCATGACGGGACGGAAATCCTGGCGGAAGATGTCAAGTATACGGTCGATCGTTTGGTGGCGGTGAATATCGGCGTCGCGCGCAGCTTGGTCATGGTAACCGGCGCGGAAGTCATTGACGATTACACCGTGCGGATTAATCTCGCGACGCCCTTCCCCGGCTTCCTGGGGGCGCTCTCACGCCTGTACATCCTGAATTCTGAGCTGGTGCAAGCGAATACAGTCGATGACGATTGGGGTCAAACCTGGCTGCAAAACAACGATGCCGGCAGCGGTCCCTATGTCTTGACCTCCTTCACGCCGGAACAAGAATTCACCATCGAGCGTTTCGACGATTACTTCAAGGGCTGGGAAGGCAACCATGTTGACCGCGCCATCTTCGTCGTGATCAAAGAAGAGAGCACACGCCGTCTGTCGCTTGAAAACGGAGACTCACACTGGATCCAGGTGGGCAGCCCGGAGACGCTGGACGCGCTCAGCGAGAACCCAGCGTACAACATTAATACGGATCCAACGCTCAACCAGCTTTACTTCGCGATGAACAGCCGCCATCCGATCCTCTCGGACGCCCGCGTCCGCAAGGCGCTGTCGCTGGTCTACGACTTCGAAGGTCATGTGGAGCTGGCGCGCAACGGCTACGCGGCGATCGCGAAGGGCGTGCTGCCGCCGGGCATCGTCTGCTTTGACGCATCACAGCCGGAATCCGCGATGGACGTGGAAGCGGCGCAGGCATTGATGGCGGAGGCCGGTTATGCCGATGGCGGCTTTGAGCTGACGATGGCCTACCAGGGCACTTCACCGGAAGAGACCGCCGCGATGCAGATCATGCAAGCGGGGGCAGCGCAGCTGGGCGTCACCATCCGCCCGATGGCCATCGAATGGCCCGCCAAAGTGCAGGCTTACTCCTCGCAAGAGACAGCGCCCGATGTAGGCACGGTGTGGATGTTCCCCTCGCTGCCTGATCCGGATCAGTTCTTCGGCCGGCTGGGGCATTCCAGCCAGGGCGGCGGCGGCGGCATCAACTTCTCCTGGTACAGCAATGCGGATAACGACGCGCTGCTGGAGGCCGGCAAAGTCGAGCTGGATCCTGAAGCGCGCTGCGAGATTTACAAGCAGGTGCAGGAGATTTGGAATGCGGAAACGCCGTATGTCAACGTTGTAGTGGGCATGGCGCTTTCGGCATCCCACGCCAACGTCAAGGGCTATCAGTGGTCACCGCCACATAGCTACACGCAGAATGTCTATCAGATCTACTTTGACGATATGTAGGCAGACGCGCGGCAATGCCGCTGCCCCCGCAAAATAACTTGCGTCACGCAATGTTTTGCTCCCCTCCCTGACTCGTCGGATGGCCGGCATAGAGATGTCGGGGAGGGGCCGGGGGTGGGGTAAGCCGCCCGCCCCACCTGTGAGGTGACCAGCCTTGGGTGACTATATTCTGCGCCGGCTATATCAGGCTCTGTGGGTCCTGATCGCCGTCACGTTTGTGACATTCTTCATCTCCAACATGCTGCCTGGCGATCCAGCGCTGTCGCGGGCGGGGCAGTTCGCCACCAAAGAGCAGGTCGAGAAGACGCGTATACTGCTCGGTCTCGATCAGCCTTTGCATATTCAATACTTCAAATATATGCAGCGACTGCTGTCGGGCGATCTGGGGCTGTCGATCGTTTCCCGCCAGCCGATTTTGAAAGAGCTTAGGGACTTTTTCCCGGCGACGCTGGAACTGACCATCGCCGCCTTGTGCTTCACCCTCACCATAGGCGTCCCCCTGGGCATCCTGGCTGGTTCTACCAAGTCGCGCTGGCTCAAGTCGTCGATCATCACCGGCTCGCTCATTGGCGTGGGGATTCCGGTGTTTTGGGCCGGGCTGGTTTTCCAGCTAGTGTTTGCCGGGCGATTGGATATTTTGCCGCTGGCCGGACGCTTGACTCTGGCCACGCCGGCACCGCCCAGCGTGACCAATATGTATCTGATCGATTCCATCCTGGCAGGACAATGGGATACCTTCAAAGATGCGCTCATTCATCTAATTCTGCCGGCGTTCACGCTGAGCTTGGGACAGATTGGCGCCATGGCGCGCACGACAAACTCGGCGATGGCGAGTGTGATTCACCGCGATTATGTTCGGACTGCACACGCCAAGGGGCTTGCCGAAAGAAAGGTCTTGTGGTCTCACGTACTGCGAAACGCTCTATTGCCGGTAGTCACCGTCTTAGGTCTTTACGTAGCCTTTATGCTGAACGGAGCCTTGCTGATCGAGATCATCTATTCTTGGGGAGGGTTGGGCACATACGCCTGGATCGGCATTTTCCGCAATGACATCACGGTCATAATGGGCGTAACACTTACGGCGAGCTTTACGTTTATGTTTGTTAATCTCGTCATCGACCTGACGTATCCTTTTCTTGATCCTCGCATCCACTACGGATAGCATCAGGAATACGATCCAATGAGTGGAGAACCGGAAGCTAGAGCCAATTGGTCAATCCCCGATTTAGAGGAAGACCTCGGGGCTTGGCAGAAGTTCAAACGAAGTCGATTTGCGTTTGCGGTTCGACATAATCCGCTTTCGATTCTCGGTTTGCTCATTCTTGCGCTCTTGATTCTGATGGTGCTGTGGCCGGAGCTGTTCACTTCGCAAAGCGCCACCCTCCTCAATCTGCGGAACAAATTCTTGACCCCATCCGCTGAACACCCCTTCGGTACAGACCATATGGGGGTGGATATTTTTTCGCGGGTGGTTTATGCCGCCCGCACAACGATTTGGGTGGTCTGCGTTGTATTGAGCATTGCCACTGGGCTGGGCTTTATTATTGGCTCGCTGGCAGCTTATATGGGTGGTCGGATTGACAGTATCTTGATGCGCATGACGGATGTCTGGATGGCATTTCCCTCGCTCGTGCTCGCCATTGCTTTGAATGCGGCTTTGGGGAGGGGCTTGTTTCAAACGGTGATTGCGGTTGGCTTTTCGTGGTGGCCTTCATATGCGCGGCTGGTTCGCGCGCAAGTCTTGAGCGTCAAGAATGAAGAATATGTTCTGGCAGCCAGAGCCCTGGGAGCGAGTCATTTCCGCATCGTGACGCGGCATATCATCCGCAATGGCTTCGACCCCATTATCGTCAACATCACGATCGATGTGGGATTCGTCGCTCTGACGACCGCCGGCCTCAGTTTCCTGGGCCTGGGCATCGAACCGCCAACGCCCGAGTGGGGGCGCATGGTGGCGGAGGGACGCGATTACTTGCTGAGCCAATGGTGGGCGTCGACCTTCCCCGGCCTGGCTTTATTCATGTTCGTGGTTGGCTTCAATCTGCTCGGTGAGCTTGTAAGAGATTGGCTCGACCCGAGTAACGTCGGAAGAAGATAAACAGGAGGACTGGCCTATATCTGTGGTTTTGAAGACACCATCTCGAGTCGTAGTCGTTTGTAATCAGCGACACGCGCTCAATTTACCAAGTTAGGGAGGTATGCAATGCGCTCACATTTGTTTTGGGACCAATTTGCCGATATTACTGTCAATCGCCTGGTCAATCCGGGGAAGGGCGAGCCTTTCCTGATTGTCGCCGACCCCAAGAATGATCTCAATCTAGCTGAGTCGCTGCTATCGGCAGGTCTCCGCTCCGGCGCCAACACCACCTTGATTGTCAAAGACTGGTACGAAGAAGGGACTGTCAGCGATCCGGGACCTATCGTCAACAATGCCGTCTTGAACAGCAAGTACGTGCTAACGCTGTGTGGCGGCATGGTGCGCGCCCCAGCCATGCAGGAAGCGCGCCGCAATGGCACGCGCCATCTATCCGGGGTGGTAGAAGGCATCGAGGACTATTGCATCGCGGCCTTGCTCAACGTCGATCTGGATAAGATGTTCGAGAACGCTGACATCATCGCCAAGCTGTGGGAAGAGACCGATGAATGTCGCGTCACATCGCCCTATGGCACGGACATCAGCTTCAAGATGGGAGGGCGACCGAGCTTGGTGAGCGACGGCGCGCTAACCTATGACGGCGAAGTCGACTTTTACCCGGGGGCGCAGGTTTCGATCGCGCCGCTCGAAGAGAGCATCAACGGCACAATAGTGGTTGACGCCAGCGACAATGTCAGCGGCCTGGTTCACAACAATTATTCACTCATCGTCGTCGACGGCGTGATCACCGAAGTTGTCGGCGATGGCGAAGGCGATGCGATGCGGACCTGGCTGGCGACGCGCAACGACGACGTCATCTACAAGATCTGCCACTTCAGCATCGGCCTGAACCCCAAAGCGGGCATCTCGGGCCATTTGATGGAAGATGAGCGGGTGCTGGCGTCGGTTGACTTCGGCTTCGGCTATCAAGATCCCAAGTTTGGCGGCACTGTGGGATACAGTCCCTACCACGCGGATATCATGATGGCGAACCCGGACATCTATCTTGACGGCAAGCTCATGAGCACCGCCAACAGGCTGGAAGACGGCTACGGCTTCCATCACCTGTAGCGCTCGGCGCGCGGTCGTATAGAAAATACGCTTTTGGATTGTCTACAGATACAGGCTCAGGCGCCGGACGTTGAGGGCGCTTCAACGGTCATCCGCCTGAGCCTTTTGCGAATTCCACAGATCTGGTCTCTTCTGTGCCAAATGTGCTGCCTGTTGTTTTGATCGTTTGGAACGCGCTGCCACCTGGATGAAACATCGTGTGATCTAACCGGTTACTGCAATACGCTTTCGTTTCTTCACATATGTCGCCGGGGCATTCGCCTCCAGGCATATGCGAGAGCAGGAATATTCAAGTCTCGCGGCTCAGTTCGGCGGCTTCCACTTGAAGACTGCGTATTAGCTATGCTCGCGGTTGAAACGTGATCGCATGATAGCTCGCAGCGTCAGAGCATATTGATGCCTTGTTCAATCTACTGTTTTTGGCTATCGAATGTGGATACGCCCGCAGGCGAAAGTTCTGTTCCAGCAAATCAGTCTGAAGGAGTTCATCCAATATGTCCACTATGAAGATTGAGTTTTCCGGCGGTGGCGTCTTCTATGCGCGCTTGCTCGAATCCGAAGCGCCCAAGACCTGCGCAACGATATTGTCACGGCTTCCTTTTGAATATCAGTTTTATCATAGTATTGTCTCGGGACAGGCGCTTGTCTGCCTGCCACCGGATCTGACCGTAGAGCGCGAGAACCAGTACGTGGCCGGAATACGCGCTGGCGCCTTGTCCTTCCTGGTCGCCGACGAGCCAGTGCTGGTCCCGGATGAGATCTACATCGCCTATGGCATTTTCATCTCGCGTGGTTTGACGGTGGATATGAAGCAACCCGTTAATGTTTTCGCCCAAATCGATGAAGACCTTGATGCGCTCGCTGTTTGCTGCCGGCGCGTGTTGATGGAAGGGGCAGAGATTATCTCCTTTAGCCTGGTGGACAAATAGCTCAAACCAGCATCATGTCTGAGCAGGGGCAGATCCATACAGTTCTGGGCGCGATCGAGCCATCAGCTCTCGGCAGAACGCTCATGCACGAGCACGTTTTCTGCGACATCTACCGCGTAACCGGACGCTTGAACGAGTTGCTCAACGATGAGGCGCTGGCCGTAGAAGAGCTGGCGGCGTTGCGGAAGGCCGGCGGGGCAGCGCTCGTCGAGGTGACGACGCCGGATTTGGGGCGCGATCCCGAAGCGCTCTGCCGAGTCGCCGAGAAAACGGGTCTTCACATCATAATGGGAACCGGTTGGTATCGTCAGCCCTTTTACCCGCCCGAGATCGACAGATCCTTAACGAATGAACTGGCGGACAGGATCATCTCGGAACTTTCTGACGGTGTCGAAGGAACAGGAATCCGTGCTGGCATCATTGGTGAGATTGGCGTCCATCTGGATTATGCAACGGCGCAAGAAGAGAGGGTCCTGCGGGCGGCTGCGCGGGCGCAAACGGCGACCGGCGCGCCACTCACAACGCATGCCTCCATGTACCCTGTCGGTCTACTTCAGCTTGAAGTCCTAAAGGACGAGGGCGTGGACATGAGCCGGGTAATCATCGGTCACTGCGATACCTGTCTCGACCAATCCTATCACTTGGCAATTCTTGAATCAGGCGCTTATGTACAGTTTGACACGGTTGGCCGCAATCACATGAATCCCGATTCGCGTCGCGCTAGCGCCTTTGCCGAGCTTGTGCGCCTTGGCTGGAAGCATAAACTGCTCCTGTCTAGCGATCGCTGTCATCGCAGTGATCTCTGTGCGTTTGGAGGGGTCGGTTATGGCTACGTGTTTACCAGGTTTTTTGACCTGTTGCGGGCTAAGGGTATTGATGATGAAACATTGAATACAATCACAATAGAGAACCCACGGCGCGCATTGGCATGGTAGCTTCATTGGCGCAAGCTAGGAAAAAGGTAATCTTGGCAGGTGGCGGCGGCCTATGAACTGAACAGTCAAAATCTTCCACAACCAGCGAGTGCAGCAGCGAACAGGTTCCGGCCAATTCCGTCAGACAAGAACAAGATGACTTGGCAGCACTTGCCACGCTACGCCGAGTTAAGCAACATGGATAGGCAGGACGGCGACGTCTCCAGTTGTTCGCAACTCCTAATGATAGGCATTGCCAGAGTTCGGCGAGGCATTCAAACGTGCAGGCTCGCCGCCGGGGACGTAGTTTTTCATTTCCGTCCGAGATGATTTCGTGTTGGGCCGGTGGCTATGCGACTGCGGCGCGACCTTCATCTAAAGACAAACACGGTCAGACCAGGCTGGCTCGCCCGATCGCCTCTGTATAAATTTTCTGCGCGAGTATTTAGCGCTTCTTCGTATCCTCTAAAGCAGAATTTGCCTTCGGTTTAGCGCGACAATATAATGTACGTAAATAAAACTAAGCCTCCGCGTCAGTTCCCGTGTATCATTGGCAGAAAGCTCGCTAGACAAGATACCCCCAACTGCAAATTGACGGGTTATGCAGTTCAAAGCATAATTCTGTTGACGAAGGGCAGGAACGTGCAGTCAATGACTGATTATCGTAAATGGGTCCTGCGGGCACAATGCGGCGACAAAGCCGAGCGCGATGACGCTTTCGATCATTTAGTGCGCGATTTTCAGGGAATGGTCTATAGCCTTGCTTATGGCAGGCTGAGCGATACGCAGTTGGCCGAAGACGTCGCGCAGGAAGCCCTGTTGGCCGCATACAAGCAGATCAATCAGTTGCAGGATGTTGCCGCTTTTCCCGTTTGGCTGCGGCGCATTGTTTTGACACAAGTTGACCGTATTCAACGCCGAAAGCGGGTTGTTGCCGAGGCTGTAGAATTATCGCAAGACACAGCCAGCGGCGATCCATCGCCGGAAGACTTGCTGGAAGCGAGTGAATTGCGAGAAAAACTGCGGGCGGCCGTTGCTGCTTTGCCCGCAAATGAACGCGATGTCACGCGCGATTACTACTTCGAGGGCGAAACTCAGCGCGAGATTTCCGAACGGTTGAACATTCCTCTGGCGACCGTCAAGAAGCGCCTGCAATACGCCCGCCAGCACCTGCGCGGCTTGATCAGCGGATTTAACGAGACGCTGGATCGCGCGATATCCGGCGACTCCAGATCCAAGGATCAATATCAGCCGGCTTACGTTTACATTCGTCAGCGCCGACGGCGCAATGTCGACCAGACTTAAGAGACGATAGGCCAACAACAAAAAGGGGCGGAACCAGGCCCGCCCCTTTTTGTCATTTGTCGCTTTTGAATTTAGCTGCCCGGCACGACCTGGCAGGCTCCCTGCTTCATGCAGGTCCAGGTCATGTCGCCACCATCCAGATGCAACTGCGAACCCATGCCCTCCAAGACAGCAGCCATTGCAGAAACGTAAGGCGCGGAGAAGCTGGTACCGTTGAGCGCCTTGTAGCCGTTATCAAGATAGGTGGTATGAACATCGCGACCAGGCGCCCAGATATCACCGCCCTTGTTGCTAAAGCTGCTGCGCGCGCCGTTGGGATCAACAGCGCCGACAGCGACAACGTTCTCGTAACGCGCTGGGTACCCTGGCGCGCTGCCGCCGCTGTTACCGGCCGAAGCGATTACGGTGACCCCGTTGTTGACCGCGTAATCCACGGCGTCTTTTGTCACCTGCGAGCCGACCATGCTGCCAAGTGACAGGTTAACAATATCGGCGCCCTCGTCCGCGGCGTAAACGATACCCGCCGCGACATCCGCCATTGAGCCGCTGCCAGCGGGTCCCAAAACACGCACCGGCAAGATTGAAGCGTTCGGCGCGAATCCGGCGATGCCGATACCGTTGTCGATATTGGCGGCGATGATACCAGCGACCGAACAACCATGCCCGAATACATCGTCTGGATCATCATCGTCATCCACAAAATCGTAGCCGTTGTCCAGCACGCGGTCCTCCAAGTCCTCATGGCTCATGCAGACCCCGGTGTCGATGACAGCCACCGTGACCGGTCGCAGATCGTCCATTTCGTTCCAGGCGGTTTCCGCCTGAATATGCGGCAAAGCCCACTGACGATCGTAATCGGGATCGCTAGGCGGGATATCGAAGTTCACGCTGACAAAGAAGTCTTGCTCGATTAACTCGACATCGCTGTCAAAGGTGAAATTCATACCGAAGCCGTCGGGTAGATCCACAACCCAGATTTCCAGTTCATCAATGCGCTCGACGATAGTAGCGCCGATACGGTCGACGTATTCCCATTTCTCGCTTTCCGGCGTGTTCGGGTCGTAGTGGATGACCCAATTGCCGGTCGGCTTGGCCTTATAAACCGGCAACACGCGGGTACTGTCAGGCTCGCCCTGATTCGTGCCGCCGAGGATGAACTCGCTGGGCGGGAACTCGCTAGCCAAGGCCGGAAGCATGACTCCCAGCGTCAGCAGCAGGGTGAGGCTCAGGATGGTCGCTCGTCTAATGCAAATCATGGAGAATCCCTTCGTCTACATTATGGACTTGCGTCTTCGATCAGTAGGTCGAAATCTGTGTTTCTTTTGCCGTGATGAATTCAAGCAGCGCCGGAACGCCTTCTTGTGTATTTTGGATGCCGCGCTTGATCGCCGGGATAATCTGATCAGGCGATTCGACGCGCTCGCCGTAGCCGCCGAAGGCTCTTGCCATGTCCGCGTAATGACCGGAGATGTCGGTACTGCGAAACTTTTCGGTGGACACGGGCATAATGGGAATCTCAATCGCCATTGAGAAGTTGTTGAAAAGCACTGACAAAATCGGGATTCTTTCGCGCACAGCGGTCTCGAAATCCATCCCGGTGAAACCGATAGCGGCATCTCCCCATACATTAACACAGAGCGCATCGGGGCGGGCCAGTTTCGCGCCCATCGCCAGCCCGAGGCCGTAACCGAGCTGCGTCGTCTTGCCCCAACCAAGATAGGTCAGCGGCGCGACAGACTGCCAAAAGGGCGACAATTGGTCGCGTGGGCTGCCGGCATCGTGCGTGATGATCGTGTTCTTGACATCGACTGTGCGCAGCAGATCCCAGATGACGCGATAAGGCGACAGCGGCGCCTCATCCGATGTGAGCTTCGGCATCCACTGATCGAGCCATTCCGCCTTAACCGCCGCAATTTCCGCCGCGGCTGCCGACATGCGCGCTTCGGACGCGCCCTTGCAACGAGCGCGTAGGGCATCCACCAGCCCGTCTAAGATTAAGCCGGCATCGCCAACGAGGGCGATTTCCGCGGGCAGGTCTTTGTTGATGTCGGCTGGATCTACTGTCGCGTGGATCACCCGTTTCCCAGCTGGAATCTTGATACCAAAGTTTGTGCGCGTGAAACTGCAGCCAATGCCGAAAATCAGATCCGCCTTGCTCAGGAAGTGATGCACCGGCTTGGGGATCGACCGTCCGCCGGAACCCAAGGCCAAGGGATGATTTTCCGGGAAGGCGCTCTTGCCGCCCAAGCTCGTTGTCAGCGGCGCGCCAAGCAGTTCAGCCAATTCTTTCAGCGAATCCCAAGCCTTGGCGTAATGCACGCCCTGGCCCGCATAGATCACTGGACGCTCGGCTGCAAGCAATGCCTCGGCCGCGTCTTCGATCGCCGCGCGTTCTGGACCGTAGCGCAAGGCAGGCGCCGGCGTCGGATCGAAGGAGTCGGCGATTTCCTCGGCAAACAAATCAGACGGGAATTCCACCAGGACCGGGCGCGGTCGGCCATTGCGGACTTGGGTGAAGGCGCGCCGCATCGCTTCCGGCACGGCTTCGGCCACGGTGACCTGTTCGCAGGATTTCGTCACCTGGCGATAATTCAGGGCGGAACTGAAATTCGGCTGGATCTGGGCGATGCGCCGCGGATAGCCGGCCGGCAGCACGACGATCGGCGCGGAATCGCCAAAGGCTTGCGCGACCCCGCCGAAGGCATTTTCAGATCCCGGTCCGCTCTGCATACAGAATACGCCGATCTTTTCACCGGAGGTCACGCGGCTCATCGCATCAGCCATGTGCAGTCCGATCCGTTCTTGTCGCACGATAATGGGACGGATGTCCAATTTCGCCGCGGCTTCAATCAGCGGGTTCACCGGATAGGCGAACAGGTACTCGACCCCTTCCGCTTTGAGAACTTTGGCAACCGCATCGGCCACTTTCATTTGAGCCCAATTCCTCTAATGCGCCAAAAGCGCAGAGCGAGAACCATTACCGATGTTATCATGCGAGCCATGACAGGTCAAACATGATGATTATGGACATGCCCATTCGCTGGCGGACAAGTTACGCCTCCCATTCGGGAGCTTCGACGGATAGCGCTAAATCCCTTTACGCAAGCTGGGGCGATTGCGTCGCAGTCCGCGTCAGTCAGCAGGATGCGCCTCAGCCTATTCCAAACGCTGGCGATTCACTTCAAAGGTGAAGACATCGTCGCGCGCGTAACCGCCGGTGACGTCGAGGGTCATTTGTTCCTCCAATATGCGCCGCGGGTCGAGATCGGCGTAGATGATGGTTTCCTCGCCAGCAACCGGCTCCACCAGATACTCGCCATCCGGACCGATAATGGCGCTGCCGCCATGCAAAAGGAGCGCATCCGGTTGAGCGCGCAATTCATCACTCAACTCGAGCTCCCCAGGAATATCGGCAACAGGAAGTATGCTGCCGGCGGCCAGGACAAAGGCGCGTCCCTCAAATGCGTAATGACGACTGGCGATCAGATGGCTCTCTTTCAGGGCTGGCCAAAGCGCCACATGAACGATTTCATTGCTGAGATGTAGCGCTTGCCGCGCATGCGGCATCCAATGTTCCCAACAGATCAAACCGCCAACGCGACCGGCCGCCGTGTCCACGGCTTTCAAGCCGGCGCCGTCGCCTTGCGCCCAAAGCATTTGCTCGCTGAATGTCGGCCGTAGCTTACGATGATGATTTACCAGTTCGCCGTTCGCGTCAATGACAAGCAGGCTATTGTAGAGGCTGCGGTTGCCGCGCCCTTTGAGCACTCGCTCGTTGATGCCCAGCACAAGAACGACGTCGAGGTCCTTGGCTAGCGTACGGATCCGCAGCAATTCCGGACCCTCGATGGTCATGCTGTTTTCGCATAGCCGGGCATAAACGTCTTTGGTCGGCGCATGATCCCAGAGCGCGGCAGTGGGCGCATAATCCAGCCAAGCCGGGTAACCGGGGAACCAGGTTTCGCCCAGTGTGATTAGTTGCGCGCCGTTGCGGGCCGCCTCTCTAATGAGTGAGCAGCCTTTTTCAAGGCACCTGGGCAGATCATAGTAGGGAGCGCGAGCCTGAATGATAGCGGCTCTGATTGTATACGGCACGATCATGCTTTCCCGGCAATCTTTATCCGGTCGAAGGCGTTGACTTATATGTCAACAATTATGGAGTCTGCCTCCAAGGATGGCGGAAGTTTCGCGGAACGGCGCTGCTCGGCCCTAGTCGCTATCGAGAACCGCGCGTACTCGAAATTGCTCGCCATCGCTATCGGGCGCGTTCGCGACCACATCGTCAAGCGGCAAGGCGTCACCCGCCAAATCCGGGCGCAACACGTTGGTCAAGGGCAGGACGGACGAGGTCGGATCGATATGTGATGTATCCAGTTCTTCGAGCTTCTGGAAGTAACCCAGTATCGCAGACAACTGCCGCTGAAAGAGCTGGACATCTTCGTCACTCAGATCGAGGCGGGCCAAATCGGCAATGGCTCGCACATCTTCCGCCGAAAGCAGCGACTCTGACATATCATGTCCTCAACGCCGACAACCCGAACAATGCCGCAAGTGTAACCCTGGAATCCACTAGATTGTAGCATCAGAATATTGGAAATCTCGAAAGCGCTGGCAGTTTCGTGTACACTCGAACCTGCGACTAGCAATCCAAGGAGTTGAAAGATGTTGGCCTCTGTTAATCGAGACGAAGCCTTGCGGTTGTTAAGGGTCGAACATGCCGCTGTTTACAAGTTAATTGATGATTTAACCGACGCAGAGATGACGCGCCGCGACACTATCCGATATGGCTTGTACGCCGATCAGGAATGCTCTTTCAAGGACCTGCTTGCGCATCTCATATGCTACGAAGGGCTAGCATTGGAGGCGATCGCCGCCTGGCGCGCGGGTGAAAAGCACTGGGTGATCGACGCCGTCGACGATGCCCGCGCCAGCCGGGACATTCACTATGGCGGTATCGCCGACCGCGCCCGTCTCAGCCTGGACGAGCAGATTGAGGAATATCGGCAGAAGAGCGCAGAGTTGGAATCGGCGCTGGCCGATATGCTGGATGAGCAGTGGCGCGAACCGGCATTCTATCCAACGCGCGGAGGCGCGGACCTGGGCGGCATGATCGAAAGCATCATGGTAAGTCCGCCTCGACCCATGTATCGGCACTTACCGGTCCACATTCCCGATGCCAATGCATACATCGGCAGTCTGCGCCGAAGTCCCGTAGCCAAGTCCTAAGACAAGTCTCGCGCCGCACCTTCGTCGTGCTATGATATAATTCGCATCTGTTTAACCGCGGAAAACCGGCACAGCAAAGTCGAGCTGGGGCCGGCATAGGCCACATTGAATGCGCATACCTGGTTGGCTATTGGGAATCGTGAGTTTGCTCGTCCTGGTCCTCGGGACAGGACTCTGTTCCCTAACCGCATTTAGCCTGACAAAGCAGACGGCGATCGACTTGCAAGAAGTCGGCGATCCGGCGCTGACGCTGCGCTGCCTGATCACAGGCCAGTGGCCCTGCGCCGACAAGGGCTCAGTGGATCCATCGTCGATCGGCAGCGCGCCGGTGCTGATGTTGACACCACTCGTCACAGTTGTTCCCGCGACCGACTCCCAAAAGAATGAGCCTCCGCCCGTCGTCACATCCTCTGTCAACCTCGTCGACCCGGCAACAGCGCTTCCGCCGACCGACGCGCTGCCTGAACCCGACTTGCCGATCATCACAGACCCGCGCCAGATTCGCATCCTGCTTCTAGGGATTGACCAGCGCAGCGCTACCGGCGAGACCGGTCCCTTCCGAACAGATACAATGATCTTGATGAGCATTGACCCCGTGCGCAAAACGGTCGGCGTGCTGTCCCTGCTGCGCGACCTGTGGGTGACAATACCCGGGTACGAAGCCAACCGATTGAATACCGCCAATTTCATCGGCGACCGCGATGCCTACCCAGGCGGCGGAGGTCCAGCGCTGGCGATGGAAACGGTCTCGACGAATTTTGGGCTGAGCGTCGACAAATACATCTTAATTAACTTCGACGTATTCACCACTATCGTCGATGTGCTGGCGCCGGATGGCGTGCCAATAAGGGTGAGGGAATACATCAACGATCCGTTTTATCCCGACGCTGGTTACGGCATGATCCACGTTATTTTCGAGCCCGGGGAACAGCGCTTGAACGCGGAGAGGCTGCTGCAGTATGCCCGTACGCGCGCCACAGAGGGCGGAGACTTCGATAGAGCCAGGCGCCAGCAGCAGGTCCTTGATGCCGTGCGCGCGGAGGTGCTAAGCGCTGGCGGCATCGTCAACTTGGTTGCCAACGCCCCGGAATTGTGGAGCGAACTCTCAAACAACTATCGCACCAATCTCGAACTGAATGACATACTGGCGCTGGGTCAACTGATGGGCCAAATCAAGCGCGAAGACATTCGCTTCGAGGTGGTGAACAATCTTTATGTCAACGATGGTCTGAGCCCTAGCGGCGAATCTGTTTTGTTTCCCGACTATGCCGCGATCAGTGAACTGATTCAGCGCACGTTTTATCCCCACATTCAGTTGCCGCCGGCCGAAATCAAAGCGCGCGCCGATGCCGAGGCGGCGCCGATCTACGTTTACAATGGCACGCAGATCTTTGGATTGGCGGGTGCGACGCGCGAATGGCTGATCGCCAAAGGCGTTCAGGTGACCGGCGTTGGCAACGACACCAGCAGCGATCTCGAACGGACCGAGATTCGCAACTACGGCGGCCGGCATCTCTGGACGGCGCGTTACATCGCGCAGTTGCTAGGCCTGCCGGACGAGCGGATCCTGCGCGCCGGCGACGGCCTGATCGCCGAAGGCGTGATGGTGGCGCTGGGTCAAGACGCTCCCGCGATTATCGAGGGCTAATCGACGCCGAGCGGCAAGATCCCGATGCGCGGCCAACTCTGCTATACTCCAGGTGACATGCAGCCGGGAGAGACCCTCATGCTCCGCAAGATTGCTTTGAAGAACTTCAAATGCTGGCAAGCGCTTGACATTGATCTGGCGCCGATTACGCTGTTTTTCGGGTCGAATAGTTCGGGCAAGACGGCGATTCTGCAGTCGCTTCTGATGCTTAAGCAGACGGCGCGTGGATTCGATCCCAAGCAGCATATTAACTTTGGCGATGATCGGGACTACATGAAACTTGGTAGTTATCAGGATTTGGTCTTTGAACACGATCTGAGCAATTGTGTGGGCATTCGTCTGAAGTGGGATACGTCTACAACCATCTATTTCGGGTCGCTAAATTTCGAAATCAATGAACGTAGGCTTAGGTCTATTGGATATGAAGTAATCTGGGGAATCGATGAGCGAATCTACATAAAGGAAATGGCCTATGAAGTGGAATCGGTCGAGGCATCGACTGACTATGTCAAGATCTGGCAAGACAAAGAAAACCAATATCGAATGACGACTTCATTTGCGGAAAATGATGATGATTACGAGACCATTGAGCCTCCAAAGAGTTGCTACATTGTACCTTGGACCGCAAAATACGGATCGCAAGAGGGAGATCGAATTTCGATACTCAATTTGAACAGCGAATTTGAAAGAAACATAGAAAAGATAATTTATATGGGACCGCTGCGGGCGCGACCAGAACGATTCTACCTGTGGACGGGGGGTAGACCAGCAATAATTGAACCGGACGGCGCTAACACAATTCAGTCACTGATCGCATCGCACCGGGATGATGGACTTCTATTGACCAACGTAGCCAAATGTCTACAAGATATGAATTTGGTCGACAGGTTCCAGGTCAAATCTACAGATCAAAATTATAGATTGTACGAAGCCACAGCCACAATCGGCGGCGTAGAGAGTTCGCTGGCAGACGCCGGATTCGGCGTGTCGCAAGCGCTGCCTGTGATCACCATGCTCCTTTCGGCGCCGGCAGGATCTATCGTCCTGCTGGAACAACCGGAGCTGCATCTGCATCCCAACGCGCAGAGCGCGCTGGCCGATCTCTTGCTTTATGCCGCCGAGCAACGCGGACTGCAACTGATCGTGGAAAGTCACAGCGAGCATATTCTGCGACGCTTGCAGCGGCGCGTTGCCGAAGACAATCCTGAGTTTGCCAATCCTGAAAACATCAAGATGTATTTCTGCCAGACAGGAGAAGCGGGCTCGTCGATCGACGAAGTTGAAATCGACCGCTTCGGCCAGATCGCCAATTGGCCGGAAAACTTCCTTGGCGACATCAGTGAGGATATCCACAGCATGAGCAAAGCAGCTTTCGAAAGACTTCATCGGGAGAGCGTTCGTGCCTGACATCGTCATTGATGCAAATGTATGGATTGTCGCGGACAGATTGATAAGAGAAGGATTGGCAAAAGAAGAAGAGAATTGCATCAAAATATGCAGAGATTGGCTTAATCGATTTGTGAATAGCGATAGTCGCTTGCTGGTAGATTGGAACTATCAAATAATCTCGGAGTACCGAAAAAACATCAGAAAAAACGGATTTGCGGAACAGTTGTTAAACAGACTGGAGGCAGAACCAACTGCACGGCTTGTCGGAGTGCGAGTCGAATATGATAAGAATGGCCATGCAATTCTACCGGAGGGTATGTTCCTAAGCGATCCAGCCGACAGGAAGTATGTAGCTGCCGCTCTTGCGAGTGATCCTAACGCAACCATATTTGTCGCAACCGACCGAGGCTGGTCCCGAGACGAGTCGCAGCTTGGTAAGATCGGTTTGGAGATATACGATCTCTGTCCAGATTACAAGTAATCCAGAATGAACCGCGCCTAGTCCTCCCTTGTTACCCCCATCCGGCGCATTGTGTTACAATCCCCAAAACTTATTCACAGATCAGGAATCCCTTGATGGCTGAACATCAAGGCGAAGCGAAAGCCAAACTGGTGTGGCTGGAGCCCTTCTCCGGCGCCACGCGCGAGTTCCTCCTGCTCGAGGGCATGAGCGCGACTATCGGACGTTCCGCTTCCAATGACATTCACATTGGCGAAAGCCATATTTCGCGCCTGCACGCCGTGCTGACATGTCGCGACGGCGAATTCATCATCGATGACCTGGATAGCGCCAACGGGACCTATGTCAATGGGCTGCGCGTCGCCGGCAGCAGCAACCTGGAGATCGGCGACGAAATTCACCTTTTCGTCTCGATGCTCAAGCTGCTCGATCCGCGGGCGACGCCAGCCAAAGACGCGCTGGAACTGGTATCGATGGTCGCCAATGACCGCGCTTCATTGCGCATCGTCAAAGGACCGCAACGAGGCCAAGTTTACGCGCTGTTGAAAGAAGAGATATACATCGGGCGCGCCACGCCAAACGCCAATTGGGAGATCACCCTGCAAGACCCGACCGTCTCGCGTCCGCATGCCTTCCTGGTCAAAGACAAGCATTGCTGGAAGCTCTTCGATTTGGGCAGCGCCAACGGAACCTCAGTTAACCGGCGGCCGGTCATCGGCGGTAAGGCGCGGGAACTGCGAGACGGCGACCGTGTTATGTTCGGCGCCACCATGACGTTGTTCCGCCTGGGATATCCGCCGCCGTCAAGGCGCAAAAATGCCAGCGACAGGGGGAAGGCATGACTCGGCCGAACATCATCCTGATTATCGCCGACGACATGGGCTATGGAGACTTTGGCGTGTTCAATGACCAAATCTCTTGCACGCCGCACTTGGATGCCTTGGTTGACGAAGGCATTTGCCTTACGCAGCATTACTCGGCCTCGCCCGTTTGCACGCCGGCCCGCGCCGCTATGATGACCGGGCGCTACCCACATCGAACCGGCAGTATCGACACCCTGGAGGCGCGCGGCTTGGATCGGCTGCGGCTGGACGAGACGACGCTGGCGGATGTGCTTTCGAGCGCCGGATACGCGACGGGCTTGATCGGCAAATGGCATAACGGCGCGCTGGATCCGCGCTATCATCCCACTGCCAGGGGCTACCAGGAATTCGTCGGCTTTCAGGGTGGCTGGAACCCGTATTATCGGTATCGCCTTGATCGCAACGGCAGCATCGAGTATGGCGACCAAGGATCGTATCTAACCGATGTCTTCAGCGAAGAAGCGCTGGCTTTCATCGACCGGCATCACAAGGAATCTTTCTTCCTGCAGCTCGCTTACAATGCGCCGCACTTCCCGCTGGAAGCGCCTGACGCGCTCGCCAAGAAATACTGCGATATGGGTTTCAACCTGGGCGCAAGTCTCATTTATGCCATGATCGAAGTGATGGATGACGGCATCGGCAGGATAAACGAACGGCTAAAAGAACGTGGCATTGCCGACAATACCATCGTGATCTTCACCAGCGACAACGGACCGGCCTTTGGCGCCTGGAACGGCCTTTCTCAAACCAGGTTTAACTTCGGCTGGAATGGGCACAAGGGCAATACCTACGAGGGCGGCATTCGCGTGCCGCTGATCATTCGCTGGGCGGACGGCCTCGCTGCCGGCCTGCGCAGCGACGAACTGGTGCACTACACGGATTGGTTCCCGACCCTGCTGTCTATGGTCGGGATGGACGTACCGGCAGACTTGCAACTGGACGGCGTCAACGCGCTGCCCGTTTTGCGAGGGGAACGCGGCAAGATCAATCCCTTGCGCTTTTGGCAATGGAGCCGTTACAGCCCCGTGAGCGCCTGCAATGCCGCCGTGCGCGACGGCGACTGGAAGCTGCTGCGGCCGCAAATCCGCGAAGCCATGCAGGTCAGCGCTGTTGACACGGCACTGGACCACGCCATCAAGTATTTCCCCGAGCATTTTGACGGGATTGTTGAAGATGCCGAGCCAGAACGGTCCCTCCCGCCGCCTCCGCCGGCATTGCTCTTCAATCTCGCCGATGATCCGGGCGAACAGGTCGATCTGGCGGCGGAATACCCCGTGAAAGTCGCGTCGATGGAAGCCGCTTTGGAGCGCTGGTTCATTGATGTGACCGGGCTGTAGCGAGCGCGAAGCTTGGGCGCCGTCCTTTCACTTATTGACACGAACATGTTGGGGCCGCGACGCCGATGTTGCCTATGAAGGATTGATCAACAATTGAACAACAATTGAACAACGACGAATCCACAATGAGGGACACAAAACGATGACACAGAGCTTGCTTCAAGAACATGCCGACCTGGCCACCGCCATTGATATCTTGGACAAGTGGACAGTCCATAACATGCGGGAAAAACATCTGCCAGGCCTGGCGCTGGGACTGGTCTACGGGGGCGAACTACTCTGGGGCGAAGGCTATGGTCTTGCAGACTTGGAAACCGGCCAGCCTATCACGCTCGACACGCGCTTTCGCATCGCCAGCATCAGCAAAACATTCACGGCGACGGGCATCTTGCAATTGCGCGACGCCGAAAAGCTGCGACTGGATGATCCGGTGTCCCAATACCTGGACTGGTTCGATTTGCGTTATCGCGACGCGCCGGAAATCACGATCCGCAACTTGCTGACCCATACCTCGGGCTTGCCGCGCGATTCGGTCAACGCCATGTGGACGAACTGCGCAGCCCCGGACTGGGACGAATTCGTCGCCCAGACGCGGGGGCGCAAGCTCACCCGCGCGCCCTACGAAAACTATGCCTATAGCAATTTGGGATACTCGCTGCTGGGCGGGATCATCGCTATCGTCAGCGGACAGTCCTGGGCGGATTACCTGCGGCAAAATGTCCTGGAGCCGCTGGGCATGACCGAGACATATCCTGTCCCGGACGCGGACGACGCGCAATTGGCGACCGGTTACACGCGCGAAAAGAACGACGGCAAGCGCGACGCCTTCCCCTTCTGGAAAATGAACGCCTTCGAAGCATCGGCGAATTTCGCGTCGTCGGTAAACGATCTGGTCAATTACGCCGCCTTTCACCTGGGACTGGGGGGCGATGCCGTGCTTTCTCCCTATACCCTGTTTGACATGCACCGCGTGCATTGGCTGGAGGAAAGCTGGAGTGGCGGCTACGGCTTGGGCATGGGCTTGCACAAGATTGAGGATTGGGTCATCAGCGGTCACGGCGGGGGCTATCCCGGTTATCTGACCGCCTTCACCATCTGCCGCGAGCACAATACCGGCGTGATCGCGCTCAGCAATGCCCTGGGCAGCAATCCGCATCAAATAGCGGAGCAAGCCTACAAGCTGGTCTTGCCGGAACTGATAAAGGCAACTGCCGAACCGAAACAGGAAGCGAACCCGGTCTGGCAAAAATATGTCGGCGATTACACCAGCGAATGGGCCCTGCAAAAGGTGGTCATCCGCGATGGGCAACTGCAATTGCTCTATCTCGACGATCTCGATGGGGAGCCGACCCGGCTCGAGCCCTCGGATGACGAGACGGTATTCGTCTTGCAGCAAGCCGGGCAATCGAACGAGACGCTGCGCTTTGAACTGGATGCCCAGGGAGATGTCATCAGAATGTGGGAGCGCAACGAATACAGTAGGCGGATCAATTAGAAGTCTGATTTAAGGGAAGGAGCACACATGCCAACGATTCACGCCAAAAACCTGCAACCGATCATCGCGGAGATCCTGGCAGCGGCCGGCGCGACGGCCGAATACGCCGGGATCGTGGCCGAGCATCTGGTCAGCGCCAACCTGTCCGGGCACGATTCCCACGGCGTTATCCGCGTCCCGTCATACGTTCAAGCCATTGACAGCGGTCGGCTGGCGCCAGCCGGTGTTCCAAAGGTGGTGGACGAGACGGCGTCAATTGCGCAGATTGACGGCGCCAGCACCTTTGGCCAGGTCACGGCCAAGATCGGCACCGAACTCGCGATCAAAAAGGCCGCTTCGGAAGGCCTCGCGCTGGTAACGATGTACAACATCGGGCATACCGGTCGCCTGGGAACTTACGCCGAAATGGCCGCGGAAGCCGGCATGACCGCGACTATATGGGACGGCGTCATCGGCGGGAATCGATCCGTCGTCATCCCGCTGAATGGCCAGGGGCGCAAGGTCGGCGCCAACCCCATCGCCATGGGTTTCCCCAGCGAGAAATACGGCGCGACCATCCTCGATTTCGCCACCTCGATGTCGGCGGCCGGCAAGGTGATGGTGGCCAGGGATAAAGGCGAACGCCTTCCCGACAAGTGGATCGTGGACAAAGATGGTCAGCCGACGGACGATCCCAGAGAGTTCGAAAAAGGCGGCGCGATGCGGCCCATGGGTATGCCCTCTGTCGGCCACAAGGGCTACGCGCTGGCGATGATGGTCGGCTTCATGACCATGATGGCTTCCTTGCCATCGGGGGCAAAGATGCCGAAAGAGGATCGCTGGGGCACGGTCATTTTGATGATCGATATCTCGCGATTTGGTTCCTTGGAGCAATTCCAGCGCGATGTCGATGCGGCGATCGACTATGTCAAGGCCGATCCGCTGGATGGCGAGGTGCTCTACCCGGGCGAGATCGAAACGCGGCGCCGGGCCGAGCGCTTGGCCAAGGGCATCGACCTGCCGGACGCAACCTGGCGCGAGATCATGACTTGTGCCGAGGGCTTGGGACTCTCACCCACACTCTAAGTCCCTTCCCCATCAAGAGAGAGGGACTTGCAATCTATAATCGCGAACGCTTGATTGCAACTGTACATGCCTTCTCAAGCTGAACTCTACAACGCCTTAAGGGCCGAGACCGTCATTGAGTCGCGGCGCGATATCGCGCTGCAATTGCTGGCGCGGACCAACAGCCGCCAGTACCTGGACGAGTGCCTGCTCGTTTTGCATTTCCCAAAGGTCATCGCCACACTCGACGAAAGTCATCGCCCAGTCCTGCGCGACAAGTGCTACAGCTTATTCGCTGCCGGCAAGCGCGACAAATCAGGCATCCTGCGCGAGAGCCTTACGCGGCTGCTGGTGCATATCGAGCACCCCGACGACATCGACCTCTATCAGCGCGGCGTCGAGACCTATTACCTGCAGCCGGTTGATGACGTCGCGCAGAACCTGCGCGCTGTCGCCCTGGCCGGCATGGCGCCCATTGATCCCCCCCTCGCCTGCCTTTACGCCGCCCGCTTTCTGGGCGAGCCCTTCACTTCGGTCTTCAACTGCGAGCCAGCCATGACGGCCATTGACGTCCTCGTCGCCGCAAACCAGCGCCTGCCGATTTACCAGTTCCTCTTGCACAGCGGCGAGGGCATGGCGCGGACGGGCCGCGGTGAATTGACCGGCAAGGCGCTGGAATCGCTGGGCGAGGACTTTCCGCCGCATCTGTACGAACAACTGATCGAGAAATATCAAGCAATCGACCAGCCGACGGCGAGCATGGGAATCATCAATTGGGTGCTTGATCGGCGAGCGGAGGAACTCTATGATCGCTTGGAATCGGTGATCATGACAAGCAAGGATTTCGATCTGCGCCGCTATGGCCTGGTGGTGATGGCTGCGGCCCGCGATGATGAATTGAGCGAACGATTGCTACGGCTGGCGCGCCTGGCGTCGCGGGAAAACTTGCCGTTGTTCATCGAAGCGCTGGAGATCTGCCAGCACCAGGAGCGGGATATGACACTTGCTCGACTGCGGCGCCGGGCGGGAAGCCGCTAGATATTTGACCCCCGCAGCGCGGGGATAGTCAGCGGATTTCTCCTCGAAATATGCTGGCTAACGCCCCTTCGATCTGCAAAGACAAATTGTTCAAGAGAACCGCCGCCGACACCTGATCCAGGATCGACTCGGCCACCAAGACATCAATGGTCGCGAGGTAGCGCCCGCGCGTGTATAGCGACAACAGATGAACGCCCTCTTCGCCGTCACAAGTTTTGGCGCCGAGGCGATATATGTCGGGCATGGAAGCATCGCGCTCATAGCCATAGCTGTCCAGCCACAGCCACATGAACTGGTCATCCGCGGCAGCGCCAGGGGACGCGGCATCGGTGTAAACATCGACCCAGTAACCCAGCGACGAAAAGAAAACCGAAGCATCGCAGTCGCTGTTTTCGATTTGCATTCGCTGGCGATACTGGTGTCCGTGTTCTTTGGCAAAGGTCGCGAAGCCGTCCTGCAAATCCGCCGCCACGGACGCGGACGCCAAGGCCTCGGTCGAGAAATAGCCGGAGCGTTCATTGACAAGTGACAGAGCGGGCGGCAGCGTGGTAGTAAAAGACGCAAATGCCGCGCTGACTTCTTCTTCGGTGGCCCGCGCGATTTCAGCCTCGGCGCTGTCGACCTGAGACGGATCGGTGATGATGAGCACGGTAAGCAGCATTTCCCCCGGTCCACTGGCCGTCTGTGGATCGCGCTCGCGGATCGCCAGGACGTTCTCTTGCCCGACGAGCACATCGCCAAAGATCGTGTGCTTGTAGTTAAGATGCGGTGTCGGGACGGTCGTGATGAAAAACTGGCTGCCGTTGGTGCCGGGACCGGCATTGGCCATCGCCAGCAAGCCCGGCCGATCAAATGTCAGGAAGCCAATCGGCTCGTCCTCGAACTGGTAGCCGGGACCACCGCGACCGGTCGCGGTCGGGTCGCCGCCCTGCGCCATGAAGTTGGGAATAACGCGATGAAAGCTGGTGTTATCGTAATAGCCTTGTTCGGCCAGAAAGACGAAGTTGTTGACTGTGATCGGCGTCAGCTTTTCATACAGGTCCAGGTAAATCGCGCCGGCACTGGTGCAAAGAATGGCACGGTAGTCCTGGGTCTGGTCGATCACCTGTTCCGCCTGGGTGAATTGCATCATGGTCAGGTGGGCTGATTCCGCCGCGTCGCAGAGCACTTGCGGGTTTTGTCCTTCTTGTGCCGTCACGATCGCTACCAGTCCGAAGCCGATCAATAGCACGAGCGGTAAGAGTTTTCTTTTCATTGAGGTGTCCCTAGCGTCAAATGAGGGGTCAAGATTAGGTCAAGGCATTGTGCCCCAGCCCGCCCCGCTTGCATAGGCGGGATATTCCCCGGTCGCCTGTCATTGACAGCGCGAAGGCATCGGTTAGAATCACGATAAGCCTGCCAAACCTGCGAGGACAACAATGAGCGACTTTCCCGGATTCCCGCTCGAAACGCAGCAATTCTTGCGAGACTTGCGCGAGAACAACACACGAGACTGGTTCGCCGCCAACAGAACCCGCTACGAAGAGGCCGTCAAGGCCCCCGCGGTGGCTTGGGTTGCCGCAATGGGCGCGCGCCTGCAATCGCTGGACCCGGACCTGGTCGTCGACCTGCGTACTAACGGCAGCGGCTCTTTGATGCGGGCTGCGCGGGACACGCGCTTCAGCAAGGACAAATCGCCCTACAAAACCAATATCGCCATGATGTGGTGGCATGGCAGCGGAAAAAAAACGCAGCACCCGGCATTTGGCATGCAACTCACGCCAGACGACGCCGGCTTGATGACGGGCATGTTCCACTTTGCCAAACCAATGCTGGACGCCTATCGTCAGGCGGTCATTGATCCCGAGTTGGGGCTGGCCCTGCTTGACGCCAACGACGCCGTCGCCTCCGCGGGCTACAAGATCTCTGGCCGGCATTACAAAAGAATGCCCAGGGGATTTGACAAGGACCATCCTCGCGGAGAATGGCTGAAGTACAATTCCTTACATGCCTACAAAGACGCGATCAATTGGGACACCGTGTCTTCACCGGTCTTCATTGATTTCTGCTTCGATCATTTTCAGCGAATGACGCCGATCTTGCATTGGCTGGTCGGCGTACAAGATCGCTTTGGCGGCGTCTAGCGAATATCCGATGTCGACCTCCGTAGTTCCAAGTTAGTCATACGAAAAAGTGATCTGTCCACTACAAGTCTCCCCCGGCCCCTCTCCATTGCAATAGGTCGCGTAGACACTGACCTTCGAGAGCGGGAGCGCTAATAGCCGGATCTTGGATTAGATCCAGAACTCGCGCTAGAAACGTGGTTGTTTCTCATAATTTTCTTTTGTACTACCTCTGCTATAGAGCGCGCGCGAGCTTGAGGCGGTAGGCTCAAGCAACAACCGATCCTTCACGCACTTCCAACTGTTAATCGTCCATGAAAGTATCTATAATCTGCGTATTTTGCGCTGGCCAATGACAAAGCCATGTGAATGGGTTAGATTTGCCCTTTGTGGTGGCGTCGCCAATGCCTCGGAGAACATGACGTGAAGCGAATTAGCTGGGTTGTACTTGCCGTGATGATCGTGCTGCTGCCTTTGGGCTTGGTCAACACGCAGGACATGGCCGCTATCTCGCTGGATATCATCGGCATAGATTCAACCGAACTGTCAAATGTCTCCATCAACGCCAGCATTCTCGACGCCAGCGGCCAACTCGTCTCTGGCCTGGATGTCGACAACTTCTCGATCGGTGGCGATCTGGCGGGTTTGGCCAATGTGGCGCGTGTGGAGAACGTCACAGACGACGATTTGGGATTTGCCAGTGTTTTGGTGATTGATACCAGTAGCAGCATGGCTGATCGTCCCTTGCGACAAGCTAAACAAGCGGCCAGACAATATGTCAACGCCCTGCGGTCGAATGACCCGGTGGCCATCGTAACCTTCAGTACAACGGTCTCGCTGGTGGTGGATTACACAACGGACCGGGATCTGCTTCTTCGGGCCATCGACAGCCTGGCATATGGCGGACAAACCGCGCTCTACGACGCCACTTACCTGGGCATCGAGATCGCCAACCGCGCGCCTCTTCCGCGCCGCGCGGTCGTGATATTGAGCGACGGCGGCGAATACGGCGATGTCAGCGTCCGCAATCGGGACGAAAGCATCAAGGCCGCTACCGTCAACGGCGTACCTGTA
Source organism: Chloroflexota bacterium (assembly GCA_011525385.1). Lineage (GTDB taxonomy): Bacteria > Chloroflexota > Anaerolineae > Aggregatilineales > Phototrophicaceae > UBA6055. The sequence goes on from WTGF01000118.1 coordinate 37,880, forward strand.
TACACGGTTGGCTTGGGATGGTCGATTGACCGCCGCTTCCTGGAAATGGTTTCGGCTGAAACGAACGCCGAGTTTTACGACTCGCCGAGGCCGGAGCAACTGCTCACCGTATTCCAGAATCTGGCACATCTGTTCCGTACCCAATATATCATCAGCATGAATGTCGATGTTCCGGCCGACGGAACCCGTTATGACTTTTCCCTGGAAGTCACCGCCCCGGACGGCCGCCATACATCCGGTATGGCGACCTTGCGCGCGCCCATTCCTATACCGCTACTATTCTTGCCCGACGACATTTTCGCGGAAGCACTGCGCGAAAATACACAGATCAAGGTCGAGATCCTGGCCGACCAAGACATCGAAAGCATCGAGATCGCGCTTGATGGCGAAGTCGTTTCTACTGAGGAGACTTTCACGATTGAACCGGCCAAGCAGGCGCCCGGCGAACACCGACTGGATATCACCGTCAGCGATGTCGAAGGCGATGTCGGCAGACTCACAAGAGAATTTGAGATCGCGGCCCTGCCCCCCACCGTTACGGACGATTTCGAAGCAGCGCCCCGGGCCGAAGTCCGTGATGTAGAAGTGATTAGGGTTAATGCAGGTGGCCAGACCGAGATTACCAAGGTGGAGTTTTTCGTCGATGGCGAGCTCTTCGACGTTGATGAGGAAGCGCCCTACGAGTTCAATCTGGACCCCTTTGAACTGAGCCCCGGGGAGCATACGCTGAGCATCCGCGCAACCAACGCCAGCGGTCAGAGCACCACGGTAGACAGTAAATTCGATGTAGATGTCATTGCGCCACGCCTGGAGATAGAAGGGGTGGCGGAAGACACAGTCATTAGCGACACCGTCGTCGGCAGTGTCTTGGCAACCGGGCAGTCGCCAATCACCTCCATAAGTACCGACCCCGGCGTGGCCGTTGTCGTTGAAGACAACCGGATGCAATTCACCTTGAATCCCGCCGACTTGCCGCCAGGGAGGAATACCATTGCTGTGCGCGCGGTGGATGCCGCAGGCGCGGAAATCGTCAAGACGCTGCAATTTGAAGTAGCCGCGCTGCCGCCCACTGTCGAACTCAGCGGCGTAGCGATTGACGCGATCTTGCAGGGAGCCCAGGATGTGGAAGTGCGTGCCGGTGGGCAAACGGACATCACGCGAATCGAAGTCGCTTTCGATGACGGGCCACGCGAAGTAATCCGCGAAGAGGTCTTCACGATCCCGGCGGAACAGTTGGGAGATGGCGAGCACGAAGTCGAAGTAACCGTGCGCAATGCCGGTGGAGAGACTACCACTGTTACGCTGCCCTTTACAATAGCGCTGCCGCCGACGCCGACCTTCACGCCTACCACGACCGATACGCCCTTGCCGACGCATACGCCAACCTCGACGCCCACACCTACACACACGCCCTTGCCAACGAACACACCCGTACCCAGCCAGACGCCATTGCCGACGGCAACCGAGTTGCGACCCGCTACTGACGCCCCTACCGCCACGGATGATCCAACCGCTACCGGCGCGCCAACGGAGGCGGCTTTAGCCGTTGTTACGGACGCGCCAACCGAGACCGATGTACCGGCTCCCACGGCAACAGACACCCCGTTACCGCCGGATACCGATACGCCCCAGCCAACTGACACAAGCGCGCCCGAGCCGACTGTAACTGATACTGCGCCACCGACGGCGAGCTTCACCCCAGTTCCAACAGATACAGCGGTTCCGACGGATTCACCCGAGCCGACCAACACGGCAGCCCCGACCAACACAGCAGTGCCAACCCGTACACCAGAGCCAACGGAAACCAACACGCCAGGCCCGACAGACACATCGGTTCCGACAGAGACGCCGGAGCCGACAGTCACATCGGTCCCAACCGATACGCCAATGCCGGCAGACACAGATACGCCAGAGCCGACTGACACATCCCTCCCAACGAACACGCCAGCGCCGACGGATACAAATACGCCGGTCCCAACCGACACATCCGTTCCAACAAATACGCCCATGCCAACGGACACCCATACGCCTGCCCCAACTGACACGCCAGCGCCGACGGATACAGATACGCCAGTCCCGACAGATACATTCGTCCCAACGGACACGCCAGAACCGACAGACACATCCGTCCCGACAGATACCAATACACCTGTTCCAACTAACACCAACACGCCAGTTCCGACCGACACCGACACGCCTGTCCCAACTGACACTGACACGCCTGTCCCGACAGATACATCCGTCCCGACAGATACCAATACACCTGTTCCGACCGACACTGACACGCCTGTTCCAACTAACACCAACACGCCCGTGCCGACCGATACGCCTGTACCGACTGACACCGACACGCCAGAGCCGACCGACACTGATACGCCTGTACCGACTGACACCGACACGCCAGTTCCAACTGACACTGACACGCCTGTCCCGACAGATACCGATACGCCTGTCCCGACTGACACCGACACGCCAGAGCCGACTGACACGCCCGTGCCGACCGACACGCCTGTGCCGACAGATACCGACACGCCTGTACCGACTGACACCGACACGCCTGTACCGACTGACACCGATACGCCCGTGCCGACTGACACCGACACGCCTGTGCCGACAGATACCGATACGCCTGTTCCAACAGACACCGATACGCCAGAGCCGACCGACACCGACACGCCTGTGCCGACTGACACCGACACGCCTGTGCCGACCGACACCGACACACCTGTCCCGACCGACACCGACACGCCTGTGCCGACTGACACCGACACGCCAGAGCCGACTGACACTGATACGCCGGAGCCTACCGATACTAATACGCCAGAGCCAACTAGCACCGACACGCCTGTACCGACGGACACCGATACGCCCGTCCCGACTGACACCGACACGCCAGAGCCGACTGACACTGATACGCCGGAGCCCACCGCTACTAATACGCCAGAGCCAACTAGCACCGATACGCCCGTGCCGACGGACACCGACACACCGACGCCCACGGCTACTCCAACGCCAACTATCGATATCACGGAAACGGCTGAAGCCGAAGCAAGCCTGACCGCCGAAATTCAGGGAACGCTGGATCAGCGCGCGACCGAGGAAGCGGATCAGCGCGCGACTGAGGAAGCCGAAGAAACCGAAGAGCCCACCGAAGAAACGGCAGCGGTTCGACCGACGGTTACCGATGCGCCTACCCAGGCAGTGGTCGTCGAACCCACCGCCCAACCGACATTGACGCCCGTGACAATTACTGAAATCGAAGCGCCCAGCGCCGACGAACCGGATACGCGCGACGCGGTAATAGCGATCCTGGCGGTAGCTGCGGGGCTGCTGTTGCTGTTGCTGCTATTCTTGCTTTCGCGGCGCAACCGAAGCTAATTTGAGACGCGCCTGGCCTTGATGCGTATGTAGGGTAGAGACCGGGCTATCTCTGCCCTGCTCTTTCCAGCAAAGCTCGTTGCTATATGCAAGGAGAAAATTTGTTATCCTGTGTGAGCTTGAGATTCCCGGGGGTTTTCGCTGGTTACGCGCCGAGTGGTTGTTGATGGAGACTACCCATGAGAGACTTTGCAATTCGAGTGCTGATCAATGCAGTAGCTATCGCGGTGACAGCAATATTGATCCCCAATATCCAGGTCGCGAACAATGACATCACCACTCTCTTGATTATCGGCCTGATCTTCGGCGTGGTTAATTCCATGCTCAAGCCGATCCTGATCGTGCTAACCTGTCCTGCGGTGTTATTGTCGCTGGGCTTGTTTATCCTGGTCATCAACGGTGTGATGCTCTTGATCACGGATGCGCTGGCGGGCGACCGCCTGGTCATTCAGGGCGGCATCTGGACAGCCATCCTCGGCGGAATGGTCATGGGCATCGTGTCGATGTTTCTCGAATCCGTACTACGTTTGAATGACGACGATGTAGAAACGGGAGACGATGTTGTCATATTCACGGATGCCGACAAAGTCAAATGACCGAAGCCGCCCCCGATCCCGTCCCTGACCGCTCCAGCGCCCCAGCCAAGCATCTGTGGACGCTTGCTGGAAGTGCTGTTTTCATGCCAGTCGCGTAGGGAAAGGCATTTGTGCTGAAACGAACCGCCGTCTGCTGGATCAGCAGCGCGAGATATAGCTGTCCGCTCGACCCCACTAATGCTCGAAAATGGGAGTTGCTGACGCAACTGCGTGACTACGATATTCGTGTGATCGGTTTCTCAGCGTCGCTCCGTCCTCTGGCCTTTCGTGAACAAGCCGGCTTCTATCTCCTCCCACAACCCCCCTCATCGGTATTGCGCTATTTGACGTTTTTTGCTTTGGCGCCCGCCCTGCTGTTAGCGCTTGTCATTCGTCACGACTGCCGTGTCCTGGTGGCGCAAAGCCCCTTTGAAGGCACGATCGCCGCCCTGGTTAAAGGTCTCAGCCCTTTGTTTGGCAAGCGGCCGAAGCTCATCATTGAGAATCACAATAACTTTGAAGAAGACCTGTTTTTACAGCGTAAGATTCCATTTATGAGCGCTTACCGCGCGCTTATGTTGGGCCTGGCCCGATATGCCTTTACACGTGGAGACGCCCTACGCGTGATATCAACATCGACGAGCGAACGCGCGGGCCATTACGCGCCCGACTTGCCGCAAGTTCGCTTCATGACCTGGAGCGACACCGATGTTTTTCGCGCCGCCGGGCGCAGGATTCCGCTGGCCGAGGCGACTGACCTGGTTTACGCGGGTGTTCTGATTCCTCGTAAAGGCGTAGATCTACTCCTGGAATCCTTTGCCCGGCTTGATCATCCCCGGGCACAACTTCATTTGCTCGGACATCCTGAAAACGTCGATTATGCCAGTGAATTGAAAAAGCAAGCGCAGGACCTTGGGATCGCTAGTCGTGTCCGTTTCCATGGAGCGGTCTCCCAATGGGATCTGGCTGAGTATTTCGGCAGCGCGCGCGCCCTGGTCTTGCCCTCCCTTTCGGAAGGATTGGGACGTGTAGTCGTGGAGGCGATGCTCACGGGTACGCCGGTCATCGGCAGCCGCGTCGGCGGCATACCAGATCTGATTCAAGATGGTGAAAACGGCTACCTGATTGAGAGCGGGAATGTCGACGCGCTGACGTTTGCGCTGGAGAAGATTTACGCCGCAGACGTCGAGCAACTGGGTCGACAAGCGCGCGACTTTGCCCGGCAATTCTTTTCGCCAGAAAAATACCTTGATGGCTATCGGCGTCTATTCGAACTGGTCATGGACAGCGACATCCGATCCGATCGCGCTTCACCGTGACAGACAACAATCCGCTCATCATTGAAGACATCCCCAAACTAATTCGCAAGATCGGCGTCCCGGTTGGCATTGGCGTTCTCTTCAACAATCTATTTCAGATCGTAGATACCTTTTATGCCGGGGCGATTTCGAAAGAGGCGCTGGCGGCGTTGGCGCTGTCCTTTCCCATTTATTTCATCGTCATCGGGCTGGCAAGTGGATTGGGCACCGGGACTTCCGCCCTGATCGGCAATGCGCTGGGCGACGGAAAGCGAGATGACGCTGTCTTTGTCGTCGCTCAGGGTCTGTCCTTGACCGTTCTGCTGAGCCTGATAACAGCCGGCGCAGGATTAGCGATTTCGCCGCGGCTGTTTGAGATTCTGGGCGCATCCGGCGCTACCGTCGCCTTCAACATGAGCTATATAAGGCCGATCTTTTTGGGGACCACTTTTTTCAATCTTGTTTTCATGTTTCACGCAGCACTCGCCGCGCAAGGCGATACGCGTCCCTTTCGCAACTTCCTGATCGTGGGGTTCCTGCTCAATATCGTGCTGGATCCCTGGTTCATATATGGAGGCTACGGTATACCGGCCTTGGGTATCGCCGGCGTAGGCCTGGCAACCGCGATGATCCAGGGGATCGGCGCCATTTACCTGGGTGTTACTGCCTGGCGGTCGGACCTGTTTCGGTATTTTCGCACGCGCATGATCAGGCCAAATCCGGCGCAGATACTGTCGATCATCAAGCAGGGGCTGCCACCGGCGCTTGACCTGAGTACGGTATCGGTTGGCACCTTTGTCGTGACTTACTTTGTCAGCCGCTTTGGCACAGAAGCGGTAGCCGCATTTGGCATTGCCAGTCGGCTTGACCAGCTTTTCTGGCTTCCGCTAATAGGCCTAGAGGTGGCGACCTTGGTGCTCATCGCCCAAAACAATGGCGCCCGCCGCTACGACCGCATGTGGCAAGTCTTCAACACCGCCCTGCGCTACGGCATGGTATTGATGATCGCCGGTGGCTTCATCATCTTCGTATTTGCGTATGAGCTCATCGACATTTTCAGCGACGATTCAGCGATCATCTCGACCGGCATGGCATACCTGCGCATTAGCGTACTTGCCGCTTGGTCTAAACCCTTCGGATTTATCGGCTTTGCAGCCCTGCGCGGCATCAAGCGACCATTGCTTCCGATGGCGATCAGCATGGCTCGGATGATTTTCTTGCCCGCCGCTGTGCTAACCGTCGTGATTGTATGGCTGGGAGCAGGACTGGAGATCATCTGGTGGACAATCACGTGGATAACAATTGCTACCGGTCTGGTCGCCTGGTATGCCGTGCGCAAACTGATGCCGCGCCCGTCGCCTAGCGACTGACTGTGATCGTCGTCAGATACTCCAGGTAGCGCCCGGTGGGTTCGCCGTCGGCGGTATAGATTTCAAGGTTTTGCACGGCTGTGTCTTCGTCGGATGGCAGTTCGTACATACCCAGCAAGAGCGGATATTCTCCGGCCGGCAGGTCGCAGGGAATAGTCAACTGACGCTCATCGAAATAGGGGCGCCCCGGCCGCCAAATCGACGTCAAATAAACGCCGCCCGGTACGCTGTCGCTGTTGGCCGCGCCCTGTCCGTGCCGATCGGCGATCACGAGTGTGGAACTGTATAGCTGGCTGGTCTCATTGCTGATCGACCACCAACTGTCGACCGATATGGTCTGGCAGGCGCTCACTTGATGATCTGCGTTGAGCCGCCAGTCAAGCAGGTTGAAATCCGGGCCGTAGCGCCAGCGCGTTCGCGTGTCAGCGGGATGCCGCCGGTACTCTAGCACTTCGATAGCAGTGTAGTATGTCTCGCCCGGGAAGTCGATGACCCCATAGAGAGTGTATTCTCCTTCGATGGCATCAATCATGTTGCGTCCGCCGATAAAGTCCCTGGTCCGGATGATCCATAGTTTCTCGACTTCACCCAGCCATGGTTGCAAGCGTCGCCAGTCCCCTTTGGCCAAGCCGGTCACAAAGACCTGTTCGTCAATGGCGCCGGGACCAAAATCGTCTTTGTCAGCGCGTTCCCAACTCACATAAAAGATGTCGTCGTCAGAGAATTCGATGTCGGTGCGTTCCTTCAGAAAATAATCGATAGCGATCCACTCCCACGCTTGCTCGGTGATCATCAGCAGTCGATCCGCGCCGCGGTCGTAGTGTTGTTTGATGTATTCCGCGAGTTCCCAATAGCCAGCGTTGCCATTATGCGAGCGGAACTGCGTGACAAAAGGCGCGCAGAAGAATATCAAGGCAATCAGTTGCGCTTGCAGAGGCAACCTGCGCAGGCCAACTGTCACGATCAACGCCAGGTATGGCGCGGTGATTAACAGGTTTCTCGGCGTTAAACTCGGAACATATTTATTGACTAAGAACGTCAAAACTAGCATTGTGGCCAAAGAGAGCAGCAGCCAGCCTTCCCGCCAAGCCCAGGCAAAGCGCATTCTGGAATCATTCGCGACTGTTCGCGGGCGGGCCAGTTTGCTCAGGACGCCGAAGATGCCAACTGCCAGCAGGAAATAACCAAGTACCTCCGGATTGAAGCGAAAATGATCAATCCACTCCAGCAAGCCTTGACAGGAAGTTGCGATGTTGTATTCAATGACACCTGACCGGCCTTGAAAGTTGATCCACGCTCGCACGGCGATGAGGAGCGCCAGCAAGGCGAATAGGACCGCGCCACGACGATACAGGTCGCGGTTCCAACGGAGGAATACCAGTATGCAAATCACTTGCGCGGCAAAGACATATATGACAAATGGATGCACATAGAAAGGCACAACGCCCAGTAGCAAAGCGAGTATGGCAAATCTGCGATCGGGACGGCGGATAAAGCGCAGCAGCGCCCACTGAAAACCAACCGTGCCCAGCGCCAACGCCGCATAAGGGCGCGCCTCGTGACTATAATATGTAAAGACACTGTAGGTGCCCAGAACAACCAATGCTACCCAAGCCGACCGTCGATCAAAGAGATCCGCCGCTAGCCGAAAATAAAATGCCAGCGCGATGACCGTGATCAGGCTGGAAAAATACCGAACGATAATTTCGACATGACCGAAAAGATGCACCCAGATATCCTGCAAGACGTATTCGGGCGAAAACCGATAGAAGATCTGCAGGACGTGATTTAAGAACCCTACGCGGTCGATGTTTTCCAGCGCATAATGCACAATCCAGGCTTCGTCCTGTCGGTAGGGACGATCGCGAAAGTAATGCGTTTGAATAACGATGACAAATAGTATGGTCGCTGCCGGCAGCAACAGGGTCAGGAGTCGCGCGATGGGGTTACGAGTTGTGGTGGTCATTTCAGGTTTGCATTATAGCATTCTTTTCTGGTATATCCCTGCTGTGGCAAAGGCAGGCGGAAGGGCGGCAAGGCGCAGTTATGCGCCCGGCCCGATTCAGCGGGAGACGCATTTGAAATGACTATCGTGCGCTGCGCGTCCTGTGAGGGCTACGGTTGGTTCGAGGATGGAATCGGCGGTGAAGTCGAAGACTGCGATTGGTGCCGCGGCGTGGGTTATGTCTATCGTGACGCAGCCCGCGGCGACAGTCCAATTCCAGCGGTCGACTTCGGCAAACTGTCGGAGGAACTTGAGCGCCTGGAAGCAGAACGGATGCAGGAATTGGGCTACCGAGGCAAAGCGCGAAAGCCCTGGCAGCAGGCGATACGCAAGAACACCTCGCTTGGAAAGGATCCATATGCGAGCGACCAAGATGACTGAAAACAACAGTCTTCGCTTAAGCTCGCGCAGTGGTTCCGAAAAACCGCGCGCTCAATTGAGGCGCGCTGGAATCCGGAACCACAAGTCAAAGGAGCTACGCGCTCCAGCGTCTCCCGCTTTAGTTTCCTCCTGAGGCAGTTGGTTGAGAAGGCGAGCGATTTCTAGCAATGAGTCGTCGATCTTGATTTCGGCGCGTTTGCTGGCTTCGCCAAGCCGCTGGATCAATGCGGTAGTCTGCTACGGAGGAAAACTGCGCTGCGACCACCAGTACACCAGCACCACCACCGCCAAGATCAACAGTTGGAAAACTTGTTCGTAGTGCAAAGCTTTCACCCCACTTCGCTCAAGCGGCCGAGTCGCCACAATTCGATATGATGTAGATCGATCAAGGCGCGCGTCAGTAACGATTCTCGCTGGGACGCGCTTAGGCTGCGGGCCCCTTTCAATCCCGCGATGTTTTTCTTCAAGCGCTTCCGCGCTTGTTGGATCTTGCCGCGCGTATTGGCAGTGATGGTTGCCGTTGTTAGGCCTCTTGAACAACTATCTGAACGGAAGCGCTGGCATAATTGCCACGAAGCCGATACACAAAGACGCTGTAGGAGCCGGCAGCCGGGCGACTCAAAGTCAAGGACAACTCCCCGGAAATGACGCTGTCACTTCCCTTTGCATAAACTTCGCCATCAAGCAGAACCAAATAGCCGACGTCTTTGTCGTTGGCGATGGCTTGATCGCGGCAGCGAATGACCGGGTCCGCCTCCCCTTCCCTGATGCTGGTCCTGGTTTCAAGCAACTGCAGTGTGTTGAAATGGTTCAAGATGTCGCTGGCGCGGCGCTGGTTGGCCGCGCTGTCATTTAGCAGGTGGATGCGAGAAAAGCCACCGCCGACCGAGATACCGCTGGTCGCCCTGCCCATAACCTGCCGCGCGATATGGTCGAGCAAGCCGGCTTCAAATGTCCCCTCGCTGATGACATCCATCGCTCAGATCTCCTTCGCCCAAAACTGCGGGTGAGTCGTCACGATATCCATAGCCGTCGTATTGCTACGCACAGTCTTCCAGCGCAGTTTGAAGACATGGCTGCCCGTCGACAAACTCGGGATCATGACAACGATGCTTAACGGTTTGAAGTGGAATACGTCGTTCTGACTGGGATTGTGAAACTGGGTGACGCCGTCGTCTGAGAAGTAATTGCTATCATCGACGGCAATGTTGAAATATGTGACTTTGCTATCACCGCTGTGACTGACCGCGCCTGTGAAACCAAGCAGCACATCGCCACCATGCGTCTGAAGCGTCAATGCAAGAGCCTGCGGATCTACATCGACCCATTCCGTCGCGGTTGTGCTGTAGTTTCTAATGCCGCTCACGACAGTACTGGCGCTGCTGTCAATGCGGTCCTTGAGATGATTCTGGTTGTCCCGAACATAGGTATTCAAGTCAACCGATGTGAGCGGTTCACTGCTCCAGGTCTTGGGCGTTGTCCATGCCATGGCCATTCCTCTCTGCTAAGGATACAGTTGCCGTAGTTTAGCACATGTGTTCTAGCAAAGGGCGACTAAATGTTCACGGATCGCGAAATCCGGATTGACCGGCTCCAAAACAAATGCAACGCCAGCGCTCAATGAAGCGCGATTTGTCCTCAAATTCCCGGAAGTTGCCCTCATTTTGCCCTGTGTTTGAACAACAGTATAGATACAGTATGTATACTGGGGGGGGGGGGTACCCCTTCCCCAAATCTGAGAACATGACAGGTGCGTTGCTTAGAATTTCGCGCCGAAACCTGTAGATCTTGGGTTATTTTCGGGCGACCTGATAGGACGCCTCTACAATTTTCGTCATAAGAGATGCCCGGCGATCGGTCAGGTGTCGGTTTGAAGTTTGTCCGTTTTTGTCCATTTGCGGACAGAGCAATATCGTTTTCGGACATGGGCGCATCTTTTTGGATAATGTCGCTTGGTTTGGGCCGGGCGCTGGATTTGAAGAGCGGCGGCCCAGGCTGGGCGGCTGACTGTGTTATAAAGCCAAGGATACAGCAGTGCGGAGAGAAAAGGGCGACTATATGGTCGCGGTTTCGGCAGTGAGTCGCGTGCTAGGGGAAGGGGCTGCGAGAGGGTTTCAGGCAGTGCTTTCCAAATAGGCTTCCAGCCGATTGAGCGTTTGATCAATCCCCGCTTCAGCGCCCATCTCGACGATCGCGTCGCGCTGCTCTTGTGTATCATAGCGGACTACACTGCGAACGGTCGTCCGGCCATTTTCTTCGCTGAATTCGACGGTGATATGCGCGACGGGAAAACTGTCCAGCGCCTTGCCGTCCGCGTCAGCGAACTCATCCGTATACACCAGGCGCCGGGGCGCTTCAATCTCCAAATAAGTGGCTTTCCCGCAAGATGTCATATCGTCAGGTCCCGCCATGCAATAGAACCAAACCCCGCCAACGCGAAAGTCCAACTCGCATGCCGGCAAGGTCCAGCCTTCCGGTCCCCACCAGTGTTTCAAAAGTTCCGCTTGGCTATACATTTCCCAGACCTGCTCGCGCGGCGCCTTAAAATCCCGCGTGATATGGATCTCGCGTTCGGATGACTTGTCAAATTCTGTCTTCATCGCGGGTATTCCTTTCGTTGATACATACGATGGACCTATCTTAGATCTCGGCCGCGGCGATCTGACCGTCGACCACCTGAAACACAGAGGCCCGGCGCAAAAACGCCGGATTAAAGATTTCCAGTTCGGTCGTTGTCAGCAGAGTTTGCGCTTGCCCATCCAGCCGATCCAGCAGAAAGGCTCGCCGCTTTCCGTCGAGCTCCGCGACGACCTCGTCCAGCAGAAATAACGGATACTCGCCGATTTGGTCGCGCATCCATTCCAGCTCGGCAAAGCGCAGCGCCATCACTGCCGTGCGCGCTTGGCCCCGGCTGCCGTAAAGACCGCAATCACGCTCGTTGATCATCATCCGTAGTTCGTCACGGTGAGGTCCGGACAAGGTTACGCCGCGGTTGATGGATTCTCCGCGCTGCGCCAACAATTGCTCGACAAATTGCGGTTCGATCTCGCGCGGGCTTAGTTGGCGGTTCAAGTCCAAGCCCAGCACATCAAAAGAGAGTTGTTTGCCATCGCCATCCGCGCTGGGAGAGATGCTGGGCAGATATTTGAGGCTCAGCGCCTCGCGGCCGCCGGTCAGCGCGTTATGAGTATCGCGCGCCTTAATCTCGAGTTCGCGCAAGAAACGTTGGCGGCTGGAAATGATCACAGAACCATATTTGGCCAGTTGCTCGTCCCAAAATTCAAGTTCGACCGCATGCGCGCGCTTCTGTGCGACGCGCTTGAGCAAAGCATTGCGCTGCGGCAGCAGTTTATCGTACTCGTTCAAGGCCAGCAGATAGTCAAGATTGACCTGTGTGAGGGTGGTGTTCATGAAGCGACGGCGGTCGGAGGGCGAACCTTCCACCAACGACAGGTCCTGCGGCAGAAAAAGTACCACGCTCAGCAAGCCGATAACATCGGTCACGCGCTTGTCGACATGATTGAGTTGGATCGATTTCTTGAATCGTGGCGCTCCGCTGCTCATATCGAGCATGAGCGTGATATCCAGTTTCTGATAGCTGCTGTCTTTATTGCCCAACTCGGCGGATAGACGCGCGTAGGGAATGGGATCGTTTTCCGCGCGCCAGTGGATCAATTGACGGTCGCTCGCCGTATACGGCGAGCTCGAAGTCGCCAGATAGTAAATCGCCTCCAAAGCGCTGGTTTTGCCTTGAGCGTTGTCGCCATAGAGTACGACGGGTCTACCGGCAGGCAGCTCAAATTCCAGACGGGCGTAATTGCGGAAATTGGTCAGCGAGAGATGGTTGATCTGCATGCATTAACTAGGTCGTTGCCGGGTACTGACTCATATTGTAGCCGGTCCAATGTGCTTGGGACAGCGCAGTTTAGCCTCGGAACGGCATCACGGCCTGTACTCGTCTAGCTCGGCGTTCTTCGCAAAAGCGGTCGGCAAAAGTGGTTCCAAGTAAATAGTGGAAATTCCAAATTACGTTTTTCTACCCCATCCCCCGGCCCCTTCCCCAATGCATTGGAGAAGGGGAGCGCTTTTGACGGGATTTGGACTAGATTCATAACTCTCGCTATAAATGCAGTTGCTTCGCATTACTTTATTGGGAATATTGAGCGCCGTCCTCCCGTTGTCATATATGTTACATGCCGGCGGGGTACTAGAAACCTACCCACTGGGGCACAAAGGCATTCTCGGCGATCTTGCTGGAATCCCCGCTCTCAAGATCGTAGATCCATATCTCCGGAACTCGCTGGCGCTTGTCGGCGCCGTTGCCGCCGGCAAAAGGAAGTCGTTGCATCACCAGGCGATCCCCAGTCTGGTTCCAGCGGAAATACGAAGTGCTATATCGCTCGTCATAGAGTATCGGCGCGAGCGCCTCGTCCTCATCATTTGCGGACCGGAGGTAAAGCTGATGCCCAGGGGTCCAGCGCTGGTCGGTGTAGCGCCGCGCCAGGGCGACCGTCTGCCCATTGGGGTTCCAGCGCGCGTTTACATCATCGGCAGGACCGCCTGGATCGGTGAAAGCGGCGAATGACTTGTTCCGCAAATCGGCTATACGAAGATGCGTAAAAAACTGTTCGCCGCGGCGCGCGATTTCCGGAAAGATGATGCGCTGTCCATTGGGTGAGATGGTGCCCATGGCGCCGTGGGACGAGGGTATGAAGCGCAATTGCGCGTCGCTGCCGTCCCGCGGTACGAAGTCGAAGATCAAGATGCCAGGCTCGCGGACGTCCGAGCTATAAAATGCGATGGTATTGCCATTCGCCGCCCAAACGGGGCTGTGGCCCACGATCCGAGTATCCGCGATTAGTCGGTCTGTTTCATAGTTACCGCTTGACATATCCACTAGCCAGATGCGCGACAATCCATAAGACCCGCTGAACGATTCCGAACGCTGATAAGCCAGTTTGCTGCCATCGGGGCTGAATACAGGCGTGGTGCAATAGGCGTCCTGCGCTCCGCAATCGACCAGGTCAATGACGCGGCGGCTACGCATATCCATGAGCCGCAGGTCGACGATTCCCGCCTCGCTGCGTTCACTGAAGGCCAGCCAATCTCCATTCGGACTGAAGTCAAAATCGTAAACCCCGTTTTCGCTGAAGGTCACTTGCTGCTGCGCATCGGGATTGCCGATTTCCGCCATCCAAACATCTTGCGGGCTGCTGGTAGCGGGATAGAGATAGGCGACGCGAATCGGCTGCCGGGCTGGATCGCTGACGATTGCGGCCAGGGCGACGCCGAGCAGGCAGAGCGTCGCAATCCCGAAAACTACAGTGTCCAACTTCGATAACTTCATAGCAATAGCGTCGAACCTACTAAGGACATGACAGGTTGGCAAATGGCGCGATCCCAAGTTCTACCTCACCCCCCGGCCCTTGCCCCCCTCGGTCCCCCCGCTAAGCGGGGGGCGGAAACCCCGAA
>WTGF01000070.1 GCA_011525385.1 Chloroflexota bacterium
ACCTACGGGAATGGGCCGGGGGATGGGGGGGAAATATGATGTTCAATATGGTCGAACCCTCGCCGCACGATGCCGCCACCGCTTACGTCACGGCCACGCGCTACAAGAACGATGACTATGCGCCCTATGTTTTCAAGACGACGGACTACGGGGAGAGCTGGTCGCTCATAACCGCCGGCATCGCCGACGATCATTTCTGCCGCGCCATTCGCGAAGATCCCAACCGCGAGGGTTTACTCTACCTGGGCACGGAGTTCGGTTTGTACATTTCATTTAATGGCGGCGACATCTGGCAGCGCTTCCAACTCAACCTGCCCATCAGCCCGGTTTACGACTTGAAAGTCAAGGGAACCGATCTGGTCATTGCGACGCACGGGCGCTCTTTCTGGATACTGGATGACCTGACCGTTCTTCATCAAATCGACCCCCATCCTAAATCCCTCCCCCATAAAGAGGGAGGGACTTCTTTCTCCCCTTTCCTCCTTGTAGGGGAAGGGGCCGGGGGATGGGGGGAATCCGCGCAGCTTTTGGCGCCGCGCTGTGTGGAACGGCACTTGCCCAAGGTCTTCGACGGCCTCTTCGAAAGCGGCGAGGGCAAGCAGTATATGAGTACGCTGGGCGCGGTCGCGCCTTATCTGGTTGAGGAGACGCCCGAACACGGTCGGAAAGAGACTTGGCTGGATAGCGGCGTTAACCCGCCCATGGGCGCGGTGATCACCTACTATCTGCGCGAAAAGCCGGAGTCGACGATCAGCTTGCGTATCGAAGACGCCGAGGGCAAGGAGGTCAAGATCTTCAAGAGCCTGCACGCCGACGAGGAAGAGAAAGCTGCCGGGAAACGCGAGGGGCGCGGGGATGCCAGCGGCGCCGATGAAGCGCCAAAAGAACTGCGCATTCCCTCGAAAGCCGGCTGGAATCGCTTCGTCTGGGATCTGCGCTATCCCGATGCGCACAAGGTCGTCCCGCACAACGATAATCAGCAGGGTTTCATCAAGGGACCGCATGCCGCGCCCGGTACCTATTGGGTGACGCTCTGTGTCGGCGAGGAAGAACAAAGCGCGTCTTTTGAAGTGAGCAAGGAAGCAGGTGTGCCGGCATCCAACGCCGAGCTCAAAGAGCAGTTCGACCTGCTCATGACGATCCGCGACAAAGTCTCCGCGACGCATAAGCGCATCAACCAAATGCGCGATGTACGAGCGCAACTCAAGGGATGGCGCGAGCGCATCGCCGGGCTGGAATCGGCGGCCGGCATCATCGACGCGGCCAAGGCGCTGGAAGAACAAGTTCTCGAAGTCGAAAAGGAATTGATGATTCCGGATACGCGGCCGGGCTGGCCGGACGCGATGAACAATGGCGACCGATTGGCGGAGCAGTTGAAGAACCTGACCTTCAACGTGGCGCTGGGCGATTACAAGCCGACGGACTATGAATACGGCGCTTACGAAGAAATCGCGGGGGACATTGACGGCGCCGTCGGCAAGTTCGATGACATCGTCGAGGGCAATCTGGCGGAATTCAATACCATGCTCAGCAATGCCGGGTTTGGGGTGGTTGTCCTCAAGGTGGAGTAGATGCCTGGAATTCTACCCCCCTCTAAATCTCCCCCCAATGCATTGGGGGGGAGACTTCACAGATACGAGGTCGGCGCAGTACCGATTTCGTGAATTGCTAGATCGTCCAACACCTTCTCCGGGCGGCTCGGCAGACAAATCGCCCGTTGCGTGACTTTTGTGCCTTTGTGGTGAAAAAATATGCGCCGTAGCAAACCCTTCCTCTATCTGATGTTGGCGGACTTCCTGGCCAGGTCCGGCTATCAGATGGGCAAGACGCCGCTGCTGCCCATTTTCGCCGACGCACTGGGCGCGTCCGGGGCCTTCCTGGGCGCAATCGTATCCGTATCCACAATAACGGGACTGGTGCTGAAGCCCTTCTTCGGCATCTTGTCCGATCGCGGCGGACGGCGCGTCTGGCTTTTGATCGGCTCTTGCTTTTTCGCCTTCATGCCCTTTACCTACGGCTTTATCAGTAACACCGAGCAACTGCTCGTCGTCCGCCTGGTACATGGTTTGGCGACGGCGATCTATGGACCGGTGACCTTGGCCTACATCGCAGAGATGTCGCGCGGGGAACGGAGTGGCGTAGGGTCCCGTAGACACAGACCCGTCGACACTGACCCGTCGGTCGCCGAAGACATCGGCTGGTTCCAGATGGCGCGCAGCGGCGGTTACATCGTTGGTCCGGCGCTGGCGGGCGGGCTGTTAACGGTGATGGATCCGGCGGCTGTTTTCACAGTGATCGGGTTGATCAGTTGCGCCGTCTTTGTACCGGTGCTGGGTCTGCCGGATACCCGTCCCGAGAAAAGGCGGAAGCGGAAGCCTCTGCTGCAGCACGTCCGCAACGCCATTCGCGACGGGGGGCGCACGCCGGCCATCTGGTTGACCGGTTCCCTGGAATCCATCACCTTTGTCGCCCTGTATACGCTCAAAGCCTTCTTGCCGATATACGCGCTCGACGCCGGTGTGAGCGCCGCGCTGGTTGGCAGTTTCTTCAGTGCCCAGGAAGCGGTGCATGTGATCGCCAAACCGTACTGCGGTCGCTTGGGCGATCGCTTGGGATACCTGACAAGCATCAGCCTGGGCATGCTGACGCTGGCCGCGTCCCTGCCGCTGGTCCATGTGCTGGATGCCGGCGCAGCCTTCCTGGCGCCCGCGCTGATGATGGGTTTGGCGCAAGCGCTGATCTTCCCGGCGGCGATTGCCCTGGTCTCCCACCGCATCAGCCCCGAGCATCTGGGGGCGGGCATGGGTCTGATCGGCATGATGCAGAACTTCGGCAAAGTGGCGGGGCCGATCCTGGGCGGGCTGGCGATTCAGGCGCTGGGCTACGAGGCGACTTTGCTCTGCTTGAGCGCGGTGCTTGCCCTGGGCACGGCGGTGATTTGGGTGTTTTATCTGCCGCGCAGGCAGCCCGCCACAGAGCCTTGATGCCATCTGATTTGGCGAAGATGTATACAGATCTGATTCTGATATGCTATGCTGTGACAACAGATAAGACAAACTTTCATAGGACCAGTAATTAACATGTCGCAGCAACGTGAAAACTCGGAAATCTACAATCGTGGCGGTGCGTGGAAGGGCGCGGACTTGACCGGCGCAGGTCTGGAAGGCGCCTGTCTGTACCGCGCGTATCTGGCGGGGGCGATCCTGGATAGCGCGAACTTGCGGGGAAGCGACCTTCAAGGCGCTAATCTGAGAAAAGCAAGCTTGTACGAAGCGGATCTAAAAGGCGCGGACCTTAGCGGCTCGAATTTGGGCACGTCAGACTTGCGTCGGGCTTGCCTTGAAGATACCAGACTGAGTCGGGCCAACCTGAACCGAGCAAACTTGCTCGGCGCAAGGCTGGCCGGTGCTTGTTTGGATCATGCGGATCTGGCGTCTGCGATTCTTCCCGATGGGACGCGATACGAAGAAGGCGTATGTATCGAGCGGTACACAGACAAAAACCATCCCGATTTCGACGCCACCTTAGCCCTGATTCATGAACTCGGCAAAGATACCGACAATCTGCCCACGCCCGCAACTGAGGCTGAAGCATATCGAAAATCGCCCTGGAAGCAATTTGTGGAACAGACCTATGGCAGTCTGGCCGATAACCCTATCGAGTTACATGAATACGAGGATCCGCTTGAATGAGATATCTGCTCGATACCAATGCGTGCATTACTTACATCAACGGGCGAGCGCCACAGTTGCGGGACTTCATGGACACTCAATCATATGCGGAAATCGCCGTTAGCGCGATCACCAAGGGCGAAATGTATTATGGTTCCGCCAAGAGTCAAACACCTGAGCGTTCCCGCGCTTTACAAGACGCGTTCTTGCGCCACTTTGAAAGTTTGCCCTTTGATGACGCGGCCGCTGATGAGTACGGCAGCATACGCGCTTACCTCGAGCGACGCGGTACGCCCATTGGCCGGCACGATATGTT
The DNA here is from genome assembly GCA_011525385.1 of Chloroflexota bacterium. Lineage (GTDB taxonomy): Bacteria > Chloroflexota > Anaerolineae > Aggregatilineales > Phototrophicaceae > UBA6055. The sequence goes on from WTGF01000070.1 coordinate 3,988, forward strand.
GATCGCCGCGATTGCGAGGGCAAATGGGCTAATCGTCGTGACGCACAACACAGGAGAATTTGAACGCGTTCCCGGTCTAAATGTTGAAGATTGGGAGCGTGAATGAGTGGCGTCAAAGTCGCCCGACCGCTCCTCACACCCAACAGCCGTTGACCACCTCACCGCGTATGTTGGCCACCCGCCGAATACCGCCCCCATTGGCATCCATCACCATCAATTGATTAAAACCCGGGTAGGACGAGGGCGCGACATAGCTGATCTGCCGACTGTCCGGCGACCAACGCGGACCTGAAATACCACCCTGATGATGACTGAGCCGCGTCAGGTCGCTCCCATCCGGGCGCAGCTTGTAGAGTTCCCCGCCGACAACCGCGGCAATCCACTGGCCGTCTGGTGACCAGTCGATATCAGTCAGCGCCAGCGGCGTATCGAAGATGACGCGCTGGCCGCGCCCGTCAGCCGCCGCAATCACGAGCGCATAAGACGGACGCGCATCGGGCGCGTGCGTGACCCTGATGTACGCGATGCGGCCGCCAGCGGGCGACCAATCCGGCGAAACAAGCGAGCGCTCCGCGCTCGGCGACTTTATGGTCCTGTACTCACGGCTGGCAAGATCGCCGCTGACCAAACCATAACGCGGCTGCGAGAATTCCCGGTATTGACGCGATACGATGATGTTAATGCCATCCGGCGCAAGCGCGATCTGCTCCAGCGACGTGAGCAACTGCCCGGCGGCCGGTCGATCCAGATGCAACTTTGAGCCATCAAGCAAAGCATGGTAGAAGCCGTTGAGATCGTGGCGTCCACCCGCGATCACAAGCGACCCCGATGCCGCATGGCAATCTATGTCCGAGATGTAAAGATAGCCCTCGCCATGCGGGATTGAGCCGAGGATGCGCTTCATGCCGCTGCCGTCGGCGGCGATGCGATAGACAGAATTGGATTCGCGCCCGGCGTCGATCGCATCTACATCCGAGATGAAGAGCAGTTGGCCGTCCGCCGATCGCGGTACGCCAGTCCCGATTTGATCCAGCCACAAGATCGACGTTACGACGATCAGATAAAGTGTGACGATGTCTTTGCGTAACTTGGCGCTGCCGCACATCACTGATCCTGTCCGCGCGCTACAGCGCCTCAACCAGAATGGCTTGAAGCTCTTCATGCGTGAGCGGGAGGGGATTGCCTTTCATGCTGCTGGAAACGGCCGATTTCTCGACGATGAGGTCGAAGTCCTTTTCCTCGATGCCGAAAGCGCCCAGCCCGGGAATGGCGAAGATCTCGCTGGTTTCCTCGATCCAGTCCATGGCGTCCTGCGCCGTGGCGGCGCGATCGAACAAGATGAACCCCGCAGCATACTCATAGCGCCTCAATGTCGGATCATCCGGCTGGCGCTGTTCCAGCGCTTTGATATTGGCTTTGATAACCGGCGGCAGCAACGTCGCGCAGATGGCGCCATGCGGCGCATTGTACATCCCGCCCAGCACCCCTGCGAAACCATGCACAGCGCCGAGCTTGGCATTGGCCAGCGCCAAGCCGCCCAACAAGCTGGTCAGCGCCATATCGGTTCGCGCAGCGGCGTTATCCGGTTCGGCATATACCCGACGCAAGGAACGTCCGGCGCGGCGCAGTCCCTCGACGCAGAGACCGTCGGTGAGCGGATTGGCTTGGCAGGAGACATAGGGTTCGAGCACTTGAGCCAGGGCGTCCATGCCCGTGCTGGCGGTCACCGAAGGCGGCATCGAATGGGTCAACTGCGGATCCACCAGGGCGATATCCGCCAGCATACGATTGTCGCGCAGGCTCACTTTGACGCGATGCTCGTAGGAAGCAAGCACGGCATTTTTGGTCACCTCAGCGCCGGTACCGGCCGTAGTAGGCAGTGCGACAAATGGCAAAGGCGCATCCTGCAACTTCTGTCCCTTGCCGATCACCTCGAGATAATCGAGCGCATCGCCGTCGTTGGGGATGAGCGCGGCCGTCGCCTTGCCGCAATCGATGACGCTGCCGCCGCCGATACTGATGACCAGGTCACAGCCGGCGGACAATGCCACTTCTTTGGCGCGGCTGACCATATCCACGCTCGGTTCGCCCGTCACCGGGAAGAGCGTATGCCGCAGTCCCGCTCCCTTGAGCGAGTGGATCAGATCGCCGACGCGCTCGGGTTGATCGTCGGTGAAGAGCAGCGCATGGCCGCCCAGGTTCCCCGCCAGCGACGGCAGTTGATCGGCGCTGCCGTCGCCAAAGATGATGCGCGTCGCGGTGGCGAATTCAAATCGTCTCAACTTAGCCCTTCAGTGAAAGATGGAAGCGGTCAAAAGTCATGAATTTGCTAGAGGAATCTCGATATCCTGGACACGCCAACTGGCTTTACTGCGAAGTTCAGCAAAACTGATTCGCACTCGGAAATCTTCGCCTAGGGTAGGTGCGTTTCGGCCGATGCGCCAGATTGTATCGTTCTCGCTTGGGTTGTATCGCTCTTGCAAAAGGCCATTGGGCAAACACGCCGCTATAATTCGTTTAAGAACGTGCGCATTATCGATGACATCATAGATGTATTTTGCAAATACCGTAACAACGTAAAGAGAACGCTCGTCACGTTGAATAAATGACGGTAATTTACCTGCCTCGTCAATAACTTCATCTTGGCGCCACATTTTCACACGCATCGACGTTTGAGACATCTGAATCGTCGCTGTACCGCTACCGCTGGGCTTTTCCGCTTTTGCATCAAGCATGAGCGCTACAGGAATAGCTTCAGGCAAAAACACATAAACAGCTTTCTTTATATCGACCTTCCCGTACAGTCGCATATGTATTTGAGGCAATCCCATTAGTTCAATTGCCTCTCTTGTAACGTCTTCCGCGATATCTTGAGGCTGGTCCACTTCTTCCTTAAAAATTTGAACTGCTTGTGAAGCATAATCCGTTAGCGCCTGCGTTACCATCGAAAATGACGTCTGTTCCAGAGTCTCCATTTGTTCAGGTGACATTCGTGCGCTTCCGGGCTACTTCGGCGTAATGATCGTCTAGCTCAATACCGAGCCACCGCCTGCCGAGCCGTCTTGCTACAGCAGTTGTTGTACCAGAGCCGACAAAAGGATCCATAACAACACCTTTGGCTGGCGAGAATAGCCTAATTACGCGACTAGCAAGCTCTTCGGGAAACTCAGCTTCATGGCGATGGTTGCGTTGCACTGAACGAATGTTCCAGACTCCTCGCGACCCCCACTCAGACCATTCACGACTAGTCAGTCGCTGACGATCATATTCTGTAATACCAGGTTGCCAAAAGATATAGACATGTTCAAACTCATCGACTGCCCTATATGAATTAGAGTGCCAGCGACAATTTGCCCAACATGGATCTTTGTGCCAGATGCGCTGATCATACAAATATAGTCCAGCGTGCAGCGCCCACTCTTCGACCAGGCAGCCGGTTAACTTTACCCGAGTAGACGCCATCTGCTTGCCACCGCGAACATTGTTATGTTCCAAACGGCGTTGCACCGTCTGTTCACTACAACCGAGCATCTTCGCCAGATCAACGCGCCTCGCCTCCGGATACTGCTGTTTCAACTCAATTATTTGTTCTCTGGTTACTGGGCTTTTCTTACGACGTACGTTGTCTGCCTGGTAACGAGGCATTGATTCATCCGGAAAGCACAGAATATCGCCTATATTGACAGCCATAAAGCCGCCCGGCTTCAAAATTCGCGAATGGAGGAAAATTGTTTCTTTAACCAGCGATTGCCACTCGCTAAAACTCCAATCCTTTTCGTATGACTTGCCTACATAATATGGAGGTGACCAGAAGCTAAGATCAACACTGCCAGCCGGCAACAAAGGTATTACTTCTCTAGCATCGCCGGTAAGAATGCGGTTAAAGCTGAACTTTGGTTTGTAGATTTTGGGTACGGCAACTGTTGTCGAAACTGTTGCTGACGGTTGTCGAGAGTGGATTTCGCTCATTCTCCATCCCTTTCTCAGATGGCCGTTAGGATTTTGAAGTGGTGATCATTTCCAGTCTGATGAAGATGAAAAGAGTGGCTAGAAATCGACGTATTCTTTTTCCGGCCAATGCAGGAAGCTATAATGACATTATATCGAAACACGGGGGTTTTGCGAATGTTGCAAACTGAGATCGTTCTGACTGATGAAGTGCAGGCCGGGCGCGCTCTGGTGGCGCGTATCGGGACTGTGCTCTTTGACCGCCGTCTGACCGATGCCGGTGGCGGCAATATCAGCTTGCGCGTGGACGATGTCTATTGCATGTCGCCGACGCTCGCCGGACAGATGCGCCAGTGGCAGTTGGATGCCGAGGATGTTCTGGTCGTCAGTCGACAGGGGGAGATCCTGGAAGGCGATGGCGGCTTAACGCGCGAAAGCGCCGTTCACTTCGGCCTGCACGAAAACTTCCGTGAATACGGCAGCGCTGTTATCCACGCGCATCCGCGCAACCTGATGGTCTTCGCCTGCGCCAACAAAGCCATGCCGCCGATCATGGAAGCCACGCGCAAATTCGGCGTCACGCCCGTCATCGAGTATGCGCCGGCGCACAGCCCCAAATTGGGCGAAAGAATCGTCGCCACCATGCGCGGGCGCGAGGCGCGCATCGCCAAGCACGCCGCGGGAACCATCGCCCCCTGGCACGGCTTGTTCTTGATGGGCAAAAACCTGGAAGCCGCGCTGGATGCCGTCGAGCGCCTTGATACCAACGCCTTTGTCATGATGATGTCGCGACACTTGGACGCCAGCCCCATGCTGCGCGAAGAAAGCGCGGACATGGAAGCGGCTATCGCCGACTTCAGCGACGACTAATCGGGATGATCGTCTCCCTGACGCCCAATACCACGATTGATCTGACGGTATTCGTTCCCGAACTGATCACCGATACCACCCTTCGCGCCTCCCGCACGGTTTACAGCCTGGGCGGCAAACCGACCGACGCTTCCTGGATACTGGGCCGGATGGGGGTCGGCAGCCTGGCGTTGGGACTGGCAGCGGGGTCGGTCGGCGACAAAGTCAAGGATATGATGGAAGCCTACGGCGTGACGACGGATTTCGTCAGCGCCGAGGGCGAGACACGCATCAACACGGTCATCATTGATGAAAGCACGAAGGAGCATACGACCATCACTTCCGCGTCCATGTTCGTCAAGCCGAGTCATCTTGACGCATTGCGCCAGCGATACGAGGCTGCGCTCAAGTCGGCATCGGTGGTGATCACCGGCGGATCCTTGCCGCCCGGCATGGATCCCGAGTTCTACGTCGAAGCGATCAAAATGGCGCGCGAGCAGGGCGTTCCCCTACTCTTTGACGCCTCGCAGCCCAATCTGGAGGTCGGCCTGCGCGCCAAACCGACCTTTATCAAGCCGAATAATCATGAACTGTCGGCGCTAGTCGGCCAAGAACTGGAATCTACGGAAGCCCTGTACGCCGCGGGCAGCGACCTCCTGGCGCGTTATGGCAGTGAAGTCGTAATTTCGCGGGGCGAGGACGGTGTGCTGGCGGTCCTGCGGGAGGGCAGTTATCGCATCCCGGCGATCCCGGTCAATGTCAGCAGCCCGGCGGGGGCGGGGGACGCAGTGCTGGCGGGCTTGGCTCATGCCATTCATCACAGGAGGCCAATAGAAGATGGCTTGCGGCTGGGGGTTGCCGCGGCGACGGCCGTCTGCCTGCAACCGGGCACCGCCGCCTACGAGGTCGCGGATATGCGCCGATTCTTGCCGCGGGTGGAGTTGATCCCCTACCCTTGAGTATGAGGCGAGCGAAATGCCGACTGCGGGCGGGACGATCTAAGTACCAAGCAAGCAATGGAAGCTCTGAATGCCGCTTTTCTAACCCCTCCCCCAGCCCCTCCCCGAAGCATCAGGGAGGGGAGTAGAGTCGTCAAGTTATGCGATTGTTTGCACAACTAACTTGAAATTAAATCACTTCGAGGTAATCCCGATCGGGCAACTCTGGGAAGGGCGCGTGTGGTTCTGCCTGGTACCAGAACGCCGTCGATGCAATATCGTCTTGCAGGGGCAAATAACGCCACTCTTCAAATGGCGCTTCGTGCAGCGACCCGGAGCGCCAGCCTAAGGCTTGAATCGTCACGCGCAGATCCTGCTCGAATCGGATCGGATCCGGTATATGCCAGCGATACATGCCAAAGCGCTGCTGGCTCTGGTAGAACCCATCCGGTTTGATCACTTGCGGCAATCCCAGATAAGGCGTTGTGTAGGGTGTGTAGAATCCGTCCTGATTGCCGAAGCACCAGGCGCCGCCAAAATAGTCCTCGGTGCCGGTGCCGCAGATGGTGGGAAAGTCGCTATCGCCATCCATATAGAACTTGATCTCGCCCTCGCCCCACCAGCCGCGGTTATTGCTGCCCCAAGCCATATAAGTCCCGACATAGTGGCCCATGCCCTTGACGCCATCGAGAATGGTATACACCTCTTTGTATGGCAGCGGGTTGCTGCGGCGCCATTGCGCGTGCAAGTAGCCGACATCCTCCGGCACATCGGTCAGCGTATAGTCGAACTGGTAGAACATGGGCTGTACCGACACATCAAGCAGGTTTTCTATCGTAACGCGAGCGCTCTTGCGGAAGGGCATTTCCCAATAGCTGTTGAAGGCGCTGTGGGAATTGGCCGAAACGGGCATCGAGTTGACATGACAGAATTCCGTCCAGCCATTACAGAAGAAGTCGCCAAATGGCACCTCGATCGACGGCGTCTCTTCATCGTCCCAATAAAAGCGCAGGATCAAGGAGCGCCAGTACTTGGCATAGGTGGTGATCCAGATATGTTGAATGGCGCCCGGTCCCTCAATCTCGGCTAGCGTCGTGACGCTGTTGGCTTCGAGTTGGATGCAAGGGGAGACCTTCCAGCCCTGCCCCAGGTCTTGCGCCGCTGACCAAGAGAAGCCATCGGTGGCCATGCCGCCCGCCCCTTTTTCGCCTTTGAAGTTCTCCGCAGTGATGGAGCGCGTCTTGGCCTTGGACAAGCGCGAGATATTGCCCATATTCAAATGCAATCCGTTGAAGTATTCCACTTTATCACCTCGTCAATCGTCTCTGTAAATCCAAGTTAGTCATGCGATAACAGATTGGAAATCTATGCTAAGAGTGGGCGAGCCATCGGACGCTGTTGAAATACACCCCTCATCCCCCGGCCCCTTCTCCCACAAGGGGAGAAGGGGAGTCTTGTGACCCGTATTGAGCCCTTTAAGCCCCTCTCCCTTTATGATTCTGCCCCCCGAAAACGGGGGGACTGAGGGGGGACCAGGGGTTTGGGTGAGGGTCTGGGCGGTTCTTAAACAGTGTCCATCGGCTCGCCCGTACAAGTTTTCGGTTATTTTGGTAATTTCATTCATGTTGCAATCACTATAATTGCTTAGTTGGAATTACATCTGTATTTGATGGTCTTTAACTTTCCACAGGCCTTGCCACTGGACTCTCCAGCCCAGGAACTTTGGCGTGAGGATCAAAGTCGACAGGTTTGTAGCAAAGCGCCTGCCGCTCGTCCGAAACTTGTACCATCGGCGGCACTGTATTCTCGCAGATTGCCTGAACGTATTTGCAGCGCTTGGCGAACTTGCAGGCTTGCGCCTGAAATTCTTTGATCTCGATATCCGGCAGGGCGACGCCTCGCTCCCATTTGTGGTCAACAGTCGGCACCGAATCGAGCAGCAGCTCGGTATAAGGATGGGCGGAATCGGTCAGAATCTGTTCCGATGGACCGTACTCCACCACGCTGCCGCGATACATGATGGCGATGTAATCGCTGACGTAGTAGGCGGTCGAGAGATCGTGCGTGATGTAGACGAAGCTGACTTTGTAGCGCTCCTTGAGCTCAAGGAAGAGATTAACTATATTCATGCGCAGCGAGGCATCGATCATGCTAACCGGTTCGTCGGCGACGATCAGTTTCGGACGCGGGATGAGGCTGCGGGCTACGGAGATGCGCTGCAACTCGCCGCCCGAGAACTGATTGGCGTACTTACCTTCCACGCGCGAGAGATCGAGACCGACCGATTCCAGCACTTCAGCGACGATTTCGCGCGCTTCTTTTCGGTTATCCGCGATCTTTAAGCGAATTGCGGCATTAAAGAGATAGCGGTCGACCTTCTTGCGCGCGCTGAAAGCCTCGAAGGGGTTCTGGAAGATTGGCTGCACCGCGCGGTAGTAGTCTCGCCCTTTCAGACCAGCGCCGCCTTTTGAATACAGCGGGTGACCGTCGATGAGCACATCGCCCGAGGTGGGATGCTCCAGTTCGAGGATGATGCGCGCCAGCGTGGTCTTGCCGCTGCCGGATTCGCCGACGATGCTCAGAATCGATGGCTCTGCCGCTGGCAAGCTCAGGCTGACATCGTCAACAGCCACCAGCCGCGTGCCGAAGACCAGACCGCCAATACGGAAGATCTTGCTGACATTGCGCAGTTCGAGCAGATTTACACTCAAGAGACAGCCTCGCCGTACAAGTGACAGGACACAAAGTGCTGATTCTCGATCTGCAGCAAGGCCGGCTCCTGATGGGCGCAGTGATCCATGACTTTTGCGCAGCGCGCGGCAAAGCGACAGCCGGCCGGTGGGTCAATCAAGTTTGGCGGCCGGCCAGAGATGCCGACGCGCTGACTTCGATCACCAACCCGCGGCAAGGACCCAATCAGCATCTGCGTATAAGGATGCAAAGGATTGTTGAAGATGGCTTCGGTGGGACCGTATTCCACCAGCTTGCCGGCATACATGATCGCCAGCCGGTCGCTGATCTGATAGTGCACGCCCATATCATGCGAGACGACGACCAAGGTGTTTTCCATCTGCTGCTGAAGTTCGATCAGCATCAGCAGAATGCCCTTTTGCACCACCACATCCAGCGCCGTGGTTGGCTCGTCCGCCAGGACGATCTGCGGGTGCAGAAAGGTGCCGAGCGCCACCAGTACCCGCTGCTTCATGCCGCCGCTGAGTTGATGGGGGTAGGACTTCAGGACCTCGACCGGCAACTCCAGTTCTTTCAGGTAGGCCGCCACCCGTTCGCGTATCGCCGTTTTGCCCACCGCTTTGAGAGGATGGCCCTTGGGCACGGCATCGAAAAACTGATTCTCGATGCGGATGACGGGATTGAGCACACTCATCGAGCCTTGGGGTATATATGAGATGAATTCCCACCAGTGTTCCCGGATATCCCCCGGCCCGATGGTCTTCACGCTACCGTCCCCATCGGGAAAATCGGCTTCGTAACTGCCGGAGACTATCCGCAGCGGCGGCTGTATATAATCATAAAGCACCTTGAGCAATGTCGATTTGCCACAGCCCGATTCGCCGGCGATGCCCAGCACTTCGTCCGGCAGAATATCGAAGCTAAGGCCATCCACCGCCTGCACAACGCCGCGTGGCGTATCGTAGTAGCACTTGAGTTCGCGCAGCCTAAGCATCGCCGTGTCCTCGCCTTTCCGCCGACAGATTCGCAATGCCAGTTGATAACAGGAACAGGCAGATGAACAAGACGATAATGGCGACGACAGGCGAACCGATCCACCACCAGCGCTGCCCGAGCAGCGCCTGATGCTGCAAAGCCCAATAGATCATCGTGCCCAACGTGGCTTCCTCCAAGCTCGACAGACCGATCACCGCCAGGCCGGATTCAGTGGCGATGGCAACCAGGACTGTATTAACGAAGTTGGCCATGGCCCAGCTGAAGATATGGGGGACGATCTCTTCCGCCAGAATTTGAATAGTGCCCGAGCCAGAGAAGCGCGCCGTATTGACGAACTGGCGTTCGCGCATGCTCAAGGCGATCGAGCGCATCTGGCGGGCGGGCCAGGGCCAGTTGAAGAGAATCAAGATGATGCTGATCAAAAGAAGCGAGGCACGTCCTTGCAGCAGGGAAGACATGAGGATGAGGATAGGTAAGGACGGAACAACGATGAACACATCGGCCAAAAGCGTAATGACGCGGTCCGGAACGCCGCCGAGGAAACCGGCTGCCAAGCCGGCAAAGACGCCGATCAGCGTGGCGAAGAAGGCGACAAAGACACCGATAAAGAGCGAGTTTTGTGTGGCATAAGACAGCAGCCAGAAGGTGTCTTGACCCAGATTGGTCGTGCCCAGGAAATGCTCGGCGCTGGGCGGCAAGTTGCGCGGGTGGCGAATCCAGGAGCGCGGATCTTCCGGCGAAAAGAAAGGCAGAATACCGCCCAGAAAGATGAAGGCTGCCAGTATGACGAGGCCGACCGTGAGGCGCGGGTTTGAGCTGCGCACGGCTATCTCTGCCTGATTCGCGGATCAAAGAAAGGATACAGCAGGTCGATGATTAGCGTTGAGGTGGCGACGGCGATAATGGAAATCGAAATCGTGCCCATAAGCAGGTTGTAGTCGGCTTGCAAGACCGCGTTATAAGTCATCGTGCCCAAACCGGGATAACCAAAGAGAATCTCCGTGATGAGCGCGCCGTTGAAGATAGCGCCGATTTGCAGCGCCAAAACCGTGACCTGCGGCAGGATGGCGTTGCGCAGGACATAAGCGGTCATGATCCGGCCCTCGCCGGCGCCTTTCAGCTTGGCGAAATAGACGAAATCTTCTTCCGAGATGCTCGAGGAGAGCGCCTTCATGCTCAGTACCCACCAGCCGAAGCCGACGATGACAATCGACAGCGCAGGAAGGACGGAGTTGTATATCACGCTGGAAATGAATTCCAATGAAGGCGGATCGCCGCGGATGGAGAAGAAGAGCGGAAAGATTGGGTTGATGTGGATAAAGAGGATAATCAGGATGAGGGCGGTGATGTAATAAGGGATGGGGTAGACGAAGATGGCGATGATCTCCAGCGTGCGAGATGAGATCCAGCGGCTCTTGTAACCCGCCAGCAGACCGATAGCATTGCCAACGATCCAGGCGATGATGGTCGATGCCAGCAGCAGGCCAAGCGTCCAGGGCAGCGCCTGCCCAATCAATTCGTTTACCGGCTTGGGAAACATGGACAGCGAGGGTCCGAAATCGCGCGTGAAGAAGATGCGCTGCATGAATCCGAAGTACTGCTCCATCAGCGTGCCTTCCAAGCCGAAAGCCTGCGTCAGGGTGGCGCGCATCGCCTCGACTTGTTCCGCTTCCATATAGGCGCCGCGCGTCATGATGCGGCCCAGCATGGCCTCAACCGGATCGGTCGGCATGAAGCGCGGCACGAAGAAAACGACCGTGATTCCGATCCATATCACCAGAATATAGGCGATAAGCCGGGTGACCACGAACCTGGCGAATTGCATGAGGCGACCTTAGGCAAGTCGAAACGGGTGTACCCGTCAGAGCACACCCATTCCAGTTAATTAGCGCTTCATCCTAGCCGTCACTTTTGGGCTGGATGAAGGGCATGTGATACTTGAACAGCGACCACCACCACCAGGGTCCTTCGTAGAAGTAATCGGCGGTGGGCAAGCCGTCCCAATAGGTTGTGATGACCGGCACGAATTTCGAGGTGCCGAACATGGGCAGCCAGGGCCGCTCGACGATGAACTGCTTCTCGAATTCCGTCAGCAGCGGGATCGTATCCGGGTGATCGCTCGGCAGCGGCGCGATCTGATCGAGGATGCCGCTGAGGGCGTCGCTGTCGTAACGCATGGCATTGCCGGGCGCCGGCTGGCCAATGGGCACGATATGGCGTTTGTGCCAGAAGGCGTCCAGCAGGTCCCAGCTATCGGGCAGAGCGCCGCAGCCAGGCCAATAGGAGCCGGCGTCAAATTCACCGCGGCTGTAATTGCTCCAGAAGGTGCCGGAATCCATCTGTTGGACGGTGGCGTCGATGCCGAAGGCGCGCCAGTTGTCGGCGACGGCGAAAGCCAAACGCTGCGACTGCACCTCGAAGTTCGAAGGCGAGTTGATGGTGATCTGCCAGGGCGAGCCGTCGGGCTTGTGCCAGGCGCCATCTTCGAGCGTGAAGCCCTCGGCTTGCAGCATCTCGCTGGCTTTGGCCGGATCGTGCTTCCACCAGCCGACGCCGAAGAGGTTGACCAGCGCCTCTTCAGTGTCTGGCAAGCCTTCGACGCCTTGCTCAGCCAGGATAGCGGCGATGTCGACGGCGTAATTCGGATCAAAGGGCTTGTAGCCGTCTTCGAATGCGAACTCGGTCATCCACTCGCGCATGGGTTTATGGAAGGCGTCGTGAATGACCTGAACCGGCGGCACAGCCAGCGGCGATACGCGCAGGATGCCGGCGAATGTGGCCAAGCCGACGCTCTTGATATCGGTGGCCAGCGCCATGGCCCAGCGGACATTCTGGTTGTCCCAGGGTGCCTGCGAGTTGGAGAAGACGATGCCGCGCTCGCAGGGGTCGTCAAAGTTGGCCCAGGGGAAGTCTTCGTGCCAGGCGCGCGCGTTGGGATTGGCATCGCGCAGGATATCCCAGGCTTCAGGCGAGATATCGGTGAAGATATCCAATTGGTTTTGGATGCCGGCGATGATGCGGCGCTCTTCGGTGCCATAGAAACGGAAGAGGACGTGCTCCGGTCCCGGTTCGCCAAAGATCTGCCCCACATCCGTATTCTCCCAGTCCGCGCGCTTGTTATAGAGGAACCAGTTGCCGTTGGGGTCGACATCTGCCAGCGTATAAGGTCCGCTGACGACCGGCGGATAGTTCTGGAAGGTGGCCGGATCTTCGTTCTCCCAAATATGCTTGGGCACCAGGCGGAAGGCATCGCCCCAGATGTGAACGCCGAGCGTATAGCCCAGACGCGGTTCCGAGCGCTTGGTGTTGAGAATCATCGTGAGGTCGTCTACTACCTCGTAGTTGTCCACCACCTGCGACAGGAAGCCGTTGTAGGGGAACTCGGGCGTCGCCAGCACCATGTCGATGGTGAAAGCCATGTCGGCTGTGGTGATCGGCTCGCCATCACTCCAGGCCAGATTCTCGCGCAAAGTAATCCGGAAGCTGGTGTAATCGTCGTTGAGCGCCTCCGGCATTTCCGCCGCCAAGCCGGGGAATTGTTCGCCAGTCGCGGTGTTGATCTCCCACATATTGGAGTAAGCCAACTGGTGCAAGCCCTGGTTGAAGCGCGTGCCCGCCTGATAGGGATTGGTCTGCGTGGGATTGTCGATGCGGCCGTCGAGCTGATCGACGATGAGGGTCGTCGCGCGGGGCGTTCCTACCTCCGTCATATCCTGCGCGGAAACGAGTGCAGTGGATGGCAGGAGGATGAGCGCCAAAAGAAGCGCTGATAACAAGATTCTGCCGTACTTTTTGTACATGACTTTTCTCCTTTGAGATGTATTGACATACGAATGAAGCCTGTCTATTCGATTGCTATCCCCTTTCCCTACATCCACAGGATCACTGCTGCGATTAAGAATGCAACTTACGCCATACAATAGCGCATCTGCATTGCGCTTGCAAAAAACTCGCCGCAATTGCCCGAGGCCGCATACGACGCCGCTAAAGCCGGAGGGCAAAGGCCAAGACGCGGGATAGATTCAACCCCAAAGCGGGTCCCTATTATTTGCCAGGCGCTGTCCTAAGCGTTAAACTATCGACGAATTGCGAAGATCTGCACAGGCGGCTATTATGGCATGTATCGATTATGTCAGCGCGACCAAGAACGCCTGCGTTCTTAGCCAGAACAGGCGCGCCACTGAAGGCCCCTGTGACAGGTGCTGCGCCAGCTTGTCCTCAAGTAGAAAGGAGAATATAGTCATCGCGGGGCTTCTACTGCCTATCCACGAGCAAGCCATCCATTTCGAACAAGCGACGATATTTTTGAGAGGTTAACAATGAGCGGGAACTTGAAACGCATTTGCACCGTTTGTCTATGCCTTTTGCTCTTGACATCGGCCTCGATGTTCACAAGCGCCCAGGACGAAGTGACATTGGGCTTCGTCTATGGTTCTTTCGCGCCGCAAGAAAAATGGGAGGCCTATTTTGAAGGTTTCCTGGCGGAGCATCCCGAAGTGACAATCAACTACATCCCCGTTCCACTGGATAGCTGGGGCGACTATACCCAGAAGATCGTCACCACCATGCTCGGCGGAGAGCGCGTCGATGTCATCTGGAACGCCATCGAGGCCGTGCCGCTGATGGCCGAGCGCGGGGTCCTGCTGGAGTTGGACTCTTTCATCGAAAGTGATCCGGATATCCAGGAATTCCTGGACGATGCCCATCCCAAGCTGCTGGAGGGCTTGCGCTGGAACGATCAGCAATACCTGTTGCCCTTCGCCTGGAATACCACGCTGATTTACTACAACAAGTCGGTCTTGGAAAGCGCCGGCCTGGACGAACCCGCGCCTGACTGGACCTGGGACGATTTTCTGCATTACGCCCAGACCATCACACAAGACAGCGACGGCGACGGCACCAACGATGTTTGGGGTTTCCATGCCAACTCCTGGTTGTGGCACCTGGGTCCCTGGGCAGTGGCCAATGGCTCCTTCTTCCTCAACGAGGATTTCACCGAGCCCTGGTACGACCGTCCCGAAACCATCGAGGCATTCCAGTTTGTGCACGACCTGATGTGGGAACACGGGGTTGCGCCTTCCGGGTCCTTCAACTTCAGGGAAGCTTTTGTCGCGGGCACCCTCGGTATGATGATCGATTCGCCGGCAGGACGTCAGCGGCTGATACCGGCCGGTATGTCCGCCGGTGACTATGATGTCAACTTCTTCCCGACCAAGTCGGGCGAAGCTGCCAAGGGCTCCCAATGGGGTACGGACGGCTATGGCATCACCAAGGATAGCGAACACCCCGATTTGGCTTGGGAAATGGTGAAGCACCTGGTGAGCGTCGAGGTCATGTCCAAGCTGCTTTCGGGCGAATTCGCCTCAGCTAGCGCGCCCGCGCGGACATCCCTGGCTGCCGATCCGGTTCTGGTCGAGGCCAGCCCGGCCAATTACTGGAGATTCTATGAGGTGCTGGAGGGTGGTCGGACCGTCATCAACGCGCCCTACTTCGCGGAACTGGCGGAGATACATGATCGCTATATGTCGCAAGCCTGGGCGAACGAAATGTCCATTGCAGACGCCGCTGCCAACATTCAAGCCGATATGGAAGCGGTGATTGCGGACAACAGCTAGACGACAGAGCGAAAGGCGGGGTGGACCTGTCTCCATTCCGCCTTTTCAACCACAAATTCAACTCTACATCTTTCCCCTTCCAGCCGTATCTCGGCTTGAAGCTGGCGAGAAGGCAAGTAGTCCTGATGGCGCCATTTCGCGCGGGAATGCGCTGGAAGAAGCCGAATCCTCTGGTCGTAAGAGAAGCCATTGCCGGCTACTTTTTCATCCTGCCGACGCTCTTAAGTTTCTTGGTTTTTTTCCTGATTCCGACCATCTCGGGGCTGGGTATGTCGTTTTTCGACTGGGACTTCTTCTCCGATCCGGAATATGTCGGCTTCGACAATTTCCTCGAGCTTGCCGAAGACAAGCTCTTCATGACCACACTGAAAAACACGGCATTGTTCGCAATATCAGCCACTGCGCTGAACGTGGGCTTGGGCATGTTCATCGCCATCGGCATCAACAGCATCAAGTGGCGTTGGTTGAAGGCCTTTCTGCGCACTGCCTATTTCATCCCCTTTGTAATTTCGACGGTGGTGGTGGCATTGCTCTTTGGTTTCCTGCTGCAAGAGAGCACGGGCGTCGTTAACTATTACCTGACTCGACTGGGCTTCGACAAAGTCCCCTGGTTATCGTCGTCCGTCTGGGCTTTCCGCTCGATAGTTCTTATCGATGTCTGGAAACATGTCGGCTTTTTCACGCTGATCTTCCTGGCCGGCCTGCAAGCCATCCCCCGCGAGCTTTACGAAGCAGCGGTGGTTGACGGCGCCGGTCGCTTCGTGAGGCTAAGGCGCGTCACGATCCCGCTGCTGACGCCCTCGCTCTTCTTTTCGCTCGTCATCGCCTTGATCGGCGCCTTCCAGGTCTTCGAGTCCATGTTTGTTTTGACCAACGGCGGGCCCGGCGACGCCACGCGAACGGTCGTGATGCTCCTCTATCGCGAGGCTTTCGGCAGCTTCAATATGGGTTATGCGGCCAGCATGGCGGTGGTGCTTTTCGTTGTCATCCTGGCGCTGACCATCACGCAAGTTCGGCTGGGCGACCGTTGGGTCTTTTATCGTTAATCGGCGGCGGGTGGCGCGATGACAAATGCAGTTCTGGCAAAGGGCAATCCGGCGCTTCCGGATTTCGGCAAAGCCCGGGACAAGCTGATCCACAATTGGCGAGGCTACCTGGCCAATGTGATACTGGCGCTGCCGCTGGTTCTGGGTTCGCTCATCATGTTTTTGCCGCTGGTCTGGGCGGTGTCCTTCTCCTTTGGGCAGCCGCATGAGTTTTTCAAGTTGCCGCCACCGGTGATACCCAGCGCCTTCCGTCTCGACAACTACCAGGTGGTGTTCGAGCGCGTCGACTTTCTGCGCTTCTTCCTCAACAGCGTCATCGTTACGACTTGCGTCACGATCGCGCAACTCATCACTTGCAGCATGGCCGGCTATGCCTTCGCGCGTTTGCGCTTCCCCGGCAAACGAGTCATATTCATTGGTTTTTTGGCATCGATGATGGTGCCGCAGCATGTGACGCTGATCCCGGTCTTCATCATCATCCGGGGCATGGGCTTGTATAACAATCTGGGCGCGCTCATCGTGCCCTACGCGACCAGCGTTTTTGGCACCTTCTTGCTGAAGCAGTTCTTCGAAACCATACCGGATGAATTGGAAGACGCGGCCAAAATCGACGGCGCCGGCTTCCTGCAAATTTACCGCAGCATCATGCTTCCGCTGGCAGGCCCGCCCCTGGCGACGCTGGCGATTCTCACCTTCAACAGTTCCTGGAACAATTTCTTTTGGCCGCTGATTTTTATCAATTCCTCTGACAAAATGACCTTGCCGCTGGGCATGCTTTACTTGCGCGGTCAAGATGGCGTGACCAACAGCGGCGTGCTGATGGCGGCCATTGTACTTAATCTGGTCCCGGTCTTGATTTTCTTTCTGATCTTTCAACGCCGCTTGGTCGAAGGCGTGACGCTGAGCGGGCTAAAGGGGGCTTGATGCGCTCGAGGTGGCGCAGGGCTAGCGGCGCAGCGCCTCTCAAGTGATAATTGTCGAGATCAAATTATGAACAAATCCATGTGTGAAGAAGGAATTGCAGATGAAATACCATGCTGAAATCAGAAGTTTCGACGCCGGCGCGACTGCCCTGGCTTTTCCCTTAGGCGGCATCGGCACTGGCAATGTCTCGCTGGGCGCGCGCGGCGAATTGCGCGATTGGGAGATCTTCAACCTGCCGGCGAAAGGCGCCTCGCTTCCTCTGACGTTCTTCGCCATTCGCTGCCGGCAAGCGGGGCAAGAGGCTCGGATCCGCGTGCTCGAAGGTCCGGTCCAGCCGCCCTATGACTTGTCACATGGCTATCACCCCTCAACCGGCATGGGCCTGCCGCGCTTCAAGGGCACGAAGTTCCGCGGACAATATCCCTTCGCCGCAATCGAATTTGAAGATCCTGACTTGCCGGTCGATGTTCAACTCGAGGCCTACACGCCGCTGCTGCCCCTCAATCCCGAAGATTCCGGCATTCCTTGCGCGATCATGACCTATAGCGTTGCCAACCGGACGGAGGACCCGGTGGAGCTTAGCCTGGTGGGTACGCTGAGCAATCCAGTCGGCAGCAATGAATTCGATCCCTACATGAACAGAGCCTCGGTCGCCCAGGGGCGCGCGGTGAACAGCTTCCGCGATGAGGGCGCCCTGCGCGGCTTGGCTATGAGCAACGACCAGATCGCCGATTCCGACCTCAATTTCGGCAGCGTCGCGCTGGTCAGCGATCACGATTCTGTAACTATGAAGCGTACCTGGATGCGTGGCGAATGGTGGGATTATTTGCACGAATTCTGGGATGATTTGCTCGATGACGGGCTGCTCAACGATCCCGCGGACGATGAAGCCGGCGAAAGGCTGGCGACCGGCTCGCTCGGTCTGGTGGACAGCCTTGCGCCGGGCGAGAGCAAGGAATTCCGTTTTGTTCTGACCTGGTATTTCCCCAACCGTCCCAATACCTGGGACCTGCGGACATTGCCCTTGCTCAACGTCGATGAAAAGGACGTGGGCATCGCGCGCAATCACTATGCGACGCGCTTTGCCGACGCCTGGGATGTCGGAAGATACGTGATCGACAATCTCCCCCGACTGGAATCGACAACGCGACAATTTCATGACGCGCTCTTCGAAACTACATTGCCGACGGTAGTCCTGGACGCCATTTCCGCCAATATCGTGCCGCTGCGCAGCACCACCTGCTTTTGGCTGGAAGATGGTCGCTTCTACGGTTGGGAGGGCTGCAACGACGAATACGGCTGCTGCCCGGGCAATTGCACCCACGTCTGGAGTTATGCTTTCACCATCGCTTATCTGTTCCCGTCGCTGGAGCGCGAGATGCGCCGCATCGAGTTCAACGTAGAGACCAGCGACGACGGCTTCATGCGCTTCCGCTCTTTCGGCACCTTTCACGAGGACTTCGTCTGGGGCGGCAGAACGGATGCCGCAGTCGATGGGCAGATGGGCTCGATCCTGCGCGCCTATCGCGAATGGCAATTGAGCGGCGACAAGGACTTCCTCGCGGAAATCTGGCCCGGCATCAAGCGCGCCATCGGCTTCGCCAGCGGCTATTGGGACAAGGATGGCGACCAGGTCCTCGACGCCGTTCAGCACAATACCTATGACATCGAGTTTCACGGTCCCAATCCGCTCTGCGGGATCTATTACCTGGCGGGGCTGCGCGCCGTCGAGGAGATGGCGCTGATCATGGGCGAGGCGGATTTGAGCGAGCGCTGCCGCCAAGCGCAGGAAACCGGCAGCGCCAATCTGGATGCGATGCTGTGGAACGGCGGCTATTATGTGCAGAAGGTGGCAGACGTCAACGCGCAAAAGTACCAGCACGGCGAAGGCTGCCTGTCCGATCAGTTGCTCGGTCAACTCCACGCCGAAATCTTGGGATTGGGCAAGCTGCTGCCTGGCGAGCACATTCGCGATGCGCTCAAGTCGATCTATGATCACAACTTCAAGGACGACTTCAGCGGGCACGCCAATTGTCAGCGGGTCTATGCCCTGAATGACGAGGCCGGTTTGCTGCTCTGCAGTTGGCCCGAAGGCGGTCGCCCCAGCTTGCCCTTCCCTTACGCCGACGAGGTCTGGACCGGCATCGAGTATCAGGTTGCGGCGCACCTCATTTACGAGGGCTGGATCGACGAAGGCCTGGCGCTGGTGGCTGCCGTGCGCGAGCGCCATGACGGTATCAGGCGCAACCCCTGGAACGAAGTCGAATGCGGCAATCACTATGCCCGCAGCATGTCGAGCTGGGCGCTGCTGCTAGCGCTAACGGGCATGAAAGCTGATATCGCCAAGGGCCTCTTAAGTTTTTCGCCTATCGACGACTTACTCTCCCGGACCGAGCCATTCCGCTCCTTCTGGTCCAACGGTCTTGCCTGGGGCGTCTACTCGCAGTCCTGGGATGCCAAAAGCGAAACCTGGCAGCCGACAATTGAAGTTCTGGGCGGCGACCCTGCCGGCCTGCCGAAAAACGGAAAGTGAGGCGGGGGCCATGGTTCTGAAATACTACACGCACGGTCGGCGCGACCAGATGAAGGTGGCGCTGACCTTCGACGATGGACCCAATCCGCCCCGCACTGATCAGGTCATCGAGATCTTGAACAGCAGAGGGGCGCGCGGCACGTTTTTTGTCTTGGGCAAATGGGTAGAGCGCTGGCCGCAGGCGGCTGAGCGCATCGTCAAGAACGGGCATGTCATCGGCAACCACAGCTACATGCACCACATCCATGTCGGCGATTTTGACCGCGCCGAAGCCGCAATCGGCAACATTCTCGGGCGCCCGACCCAATTCCTGCGCGCCCACTATTTTAATTTCTTCACCTGCCTTTACTCGCCGGTGGCGATGTCGCAGGACATGAAAATCGTCGATGCCGATGTCAATCCGGCGGATTATGCCAAGACCGATCCCCAAGCCATTATTGAGGCGACCCTCAATGACCCGTCACTGTCCGGCGGGTCGATCATCGACTTGCATGACAGCACCGAATCGGACGACGACGCCTTGCGTCTGGCGCGTCCCTTGCCGATGATCGAAGCGCTGCCAGCGATTATTGACGGTTTGCGGGCCAAAGGATACGAGCTTGTCGGTCTCGATGAGATGGAGTTGGTCGATCCCATTGAGTGGACTCAGGACGAACGCGGCAAGTTCGGCTCCCCGGAAGTCCGCGACGCGATTCGCAAGTTAGGCGGAGTGAGGGCTTAGCCGCAAAGGCGCATCTGTATGTGCAAATAAGTAATACGACAATAGTAAGCCACTGATAACACAGTAAGAAAACCCTGTAAGTTATGCAAAACAAGCGAGCCGTGTAGGGGCGACCAATCTGGTCGCCCGCAGCTGCCACTTTTGGTTTCGGGCGACATGGTATGTCGCCCCTACAAGCCTACTCTTACTCCGCTGCCAGTTGATACACGCGCACGTAATCCACGATCATTTCCTGCGGGAACTCGGTCGTCTCGTCGGGATAGCCGGGCCAATAACCGCCCACGGCCACATTCATCAGCAAGAAGAAGTCGTGGTCATAGACCCACTGCTTGCCATCCAGCGCGTTGACGCTGATCAGATTGGCCAGTTCGCCATCGACGTACCAGCGGATGACATGCTCGTCCCAATCGATGGCGTAGACGTGGAAACCCTCATCGAAGTTCACATCGGCGCGATAGGCATGCCCCAGATTTGCCGCCCCGCTATAGCCCGGTCCATGCAGCGCGCCATAGACCACGTTCTTCTCGCCGACATTTTCCAGGATGTCAATCTCCCCGCTGAGCGGCCAGCCCAGCTCGGGGAAGTTCGCGCCCAGCATCCAGAAGGCGGGCCAGATGCCCTGGCCGTTGGGAATGTCTATTCGCGCCTCGACCCGTCCATACGTGAATTCGACCTTGTCCTGGGTGATGCAGCGGGCCGATGTGTACTGGCATTCGCCGTAGTGGCAGGATGAATCGGCCAGCGTTTCTTCGCGAGCGGTGATGACCAAGTTGCCCGCGCCATCGTGCGAGACGTTTTCGACGCGGTCGGTATAATACTCCATTTCGTTGTTGCCCCAGCCGTGCCCGCCGATCTCGCAAGTCCAGAAAGCCTCATTGATGGGCGCGCCTGCCTCAGCCTCGAATTCGTCCGACCAGAGCAAGTCCCATTCCCGCGTATTCCAACCGATGCTCTCGTCGACCTCGACTTCGGTCACGGCGATGTTGGCGCTGGTCTGCACCTGGCTCGGGTCGTCGACAACGACGACCTCCACCTGATCGAGATAGGCCGTTTGCGCTCCGACGCCAGCCGGGAAGCCAAAAGCAAAACCCCAAACCGCGTCCAGATTAAAACCGTCATCGGGCGCGCCGCCTGGCTGCCAATCGCTACGCCGCTGGAAGTAGGCAAAGGGAATCGTGAACTGCTGCCAGCCGTCGTAATCGTCGACCAGATGGTAGAAGAAGCGTTCGGCCGTATCGGCATTGTTGTCGGGCTGGCGATTATCGAAAATCTCGACCTGCACGATCTGCCCGGTTTTGTTGCCATACAGCCAGAACTGCAAGGCATTGCGCGCGGTCCAATCCTGGCTGATCCAGCTTTCCCCATCGCTGAAGGCGTAAGTGAAGCCGCCCCAGGCGCCGATATTGTAGTCGACGCGCAAGACCTGTTTCGGCGCGCTTTGATCGGGCAGCGCCAGATCCGTGTAGGGTATCACTTGGCTGATGCCGATGATGGCATTGGCGGTACTGTCGCCCCAGGGCACAAAGCCAATCGCCGGACCGTCCGCTTGACTGACGTAGACGACGCCCCGCTCGAAGTCCGCAATCACGAGCGGATCGACATAGGCCATCGGCGCCAGCAAGGCTTCGTTCAACTCGACCGCCGCCAGCTGCGCGACCGGCAACGCATCCCCCGCTTCGGCCATCGCCGCCTCACCCTCCGGCAGGTCGGGCAAGCTGAGTCCGGGCATGAATATCAACTCGATATCGTCGATAATGGCGAAGGATCCGCCTGTGCCGGCCGGCAAGCCAAAGGCGTAACCCGATACCGCATCGAGGTTGAAGCCGTCATCGGGCGCGCCCTCCGGCTGCCAGTCGCTCCGCCGTTCAAAATCCGCGAACGGGATCTCGAGCTGCTTCCAGCCATAGGAGTCGTCCTCAAAGCGGACAAACCAGCGCTCGGCGCTATCGCCGTCGCGGTCCGGATCGCGATTGTCAAAGATCTCGAATTGCACCGCTCCCCCGGTATTGCTGCCCAGGAACCAGAAACTAATCGCGTTGAATTCGCGCCAATTCTGGTTGGTCCAGTTCTCGCCATCGTTGAACACATGCGTGAAGCCGCCCCAAGCCGCGATATCGTAATTGACATTGAGCGCCTTGGTTTCTTGCCCGTTGCGCTTGGCATCGGTCAAGCGCAGTTCGACGCTGCCAGCGGTATCGCCCCAAGGCACAAAACCGATGTCATTGCCGAAGCTGTCCTGCGCCAGGCTGAGCTCGTCCATCTCGAAGTCGTCCACCGCCAGGGGATCCACCCCCAGCGTGACCAGCCGCACATCGTCCAGATAAGCCCTTTGCGCGCCGGTACCAGCCGGGAAGCCGAAAGCGTAACCGGAGACCATGTCCAAGCCCAAGCCATCATCGGGCGCGCCGCCGGGTTGCCAGTCACTCCGCCGCTGAAAGCTGCGGAAGGGAACCGTGAAGGCCATCCAGCCGTCGTAGTCATCGGCGATGCGATAATACCAGCGCTCGGCAGTATCGTTATTGAGATTGGGATTACGATTATCGAAGATTTCTACTTGCACCGTGCCGCCGGTATTGTTGCCATAAAGCCAGAAGCTCAGGGCATTGTGACCCCGCCAATCTTGACTTAGCCAGTTTTCGCCATCGGTGAAGGCATGGGTGAAGCCGCCCCAGGCGCCGATATCATAATCGATCGCCAAAACTGTCGAGTTGACATCCGCGCGCTCCATCGTCGCCAGTCCAAGCGAGACATTGCCGGCCTGGTCGCCCCAAGGCGCGTGACCGATGGCGTTGTTGTAGCCATCGCGCCCCTCGAAGACCTCGACGGCCTCAAAGTCGTCAATGACCCGACCATCAGCTTCTTGCGCATGAATTACCCAGGTCCACAAGCTCGGAACCAGTAGTGCAACCAAGATCAGATGATATCTAATTCGCATTATATTTCCTCCATCAATTGTCGGTCGAAAGGGCATGCGTTCTCAGCTTGTCAAACCATATCCACATTTCCATAAAGGCGCTTCGCCGCTCGCTCGCAGCGCCGCCAGCGGAATCTGTTCCATTGAACGGGGCCAGCTAAAAGGCAGTTTTCCCGTGAAGGAAAAATCGCCGAACAGGACATCCGCCAAGCCATCGGCTTCGGTCCCGGGCAGCCAGGCGACGACCAAGGCGTCCATCATGGGAAGCTGCTCTGTGATAATGCGCGGGCGGCCCGCGATCAGCAGGACAATGAGTTGATCGCAGCGCTGGCGGACGCGATGCAGCAGGTCAATCTCGTCTGAGGACAGAGCCAGATCGGCGCGATCGCCAAAGCCTTCCGCATAGGGTTCTTCGTGCAGTACCGCGATCCCGACAGTGGCGCGCGTATCGCCCGCAAATTGCCCGTCCGCTGAATAGTCGATATCGATAGAATCGGAGACAGCCGCGCGAATGCCCTCAAGAATCGTGGTCCCGCTTGTGGTGGCGCCGGCTTCACCTTGCCAGCTGATCGACCAGCCGCCGCATTGCAGGCCGATATCATCGGCGGCGCGACCGGCGAGGAGCAAGCGCGGCACGTCCCTGGACAGAGGCAGCGACTGTTTATCGTTCTTCAGCAGAACAAGTGATTTGCGCACGGCCTCGCGCGCCACTTGACGATGGGCCGCGCATCCCAGGCTTAGCAAAAGAGACGCGTCGCTGATTGGCTGCTCGAACAAGCCGAGAGCCAGCTTCACGCGCAAGATCCGGCGTACTGCGTCGTCAACGCGTTCCTGCGCGACGTCGCCTTGCCCCACCGCCGCTTTCAAAGCGGAAATGAAGCAGCGAAAATCGTAGGGCACCATGACCATGTCGATGCCGGCGTTCAGCGCCTGGACGACGCACTGCTGGTAATCGGGGTCGAGTTGATTAATCGCCATCCAGTCCGTGACGATCAAGCCGTCAAAGCCCAACTCGCCCTTGAGCAAGTCGCTCAGCAAATAGCGGTGCGCGTGCAGTTTCTCGTCGTTCCAACTGCTATAGGAGGCCATCACAGTCAGCGCCCCCGCGGCGATGGCGGCCTGGTAGGGCGGCAAGTGGGTCTGGCGCAGGCTCGCTTCGTCAATGGGGGCGTCGCCCTGGTCAATCCGCCACTGCCCCGGCGATAGCTCGACGGCTGGCGGGGCGGCGCTGTCCTGCGGCGGCGCGGTGCTGCCTTGCTGGGGCGCGCCTTCCGCTATCGGACTTTCCCGCCATCTGGCGGCGCCATCCGCGACAAAGTGCTTGGCGCAGGCCAGCACTCTGCTGTCGGCATCGGAGCAGCGATCGCTCAAGCCGCGCACCAGCGCCGCCCCCAGGTCCGCGACCAGTTGGCAGTCCGCGCTGTAGCCCTCGTAAGTTCGTCCCCAGCGCAAGTCCTGCGGGACGGACACCGAGGGCGCGAATGTCCAGTGCACCGAAGTGGCAAGCAATTCCCGCGCTGTCACCCGTCCGATACGCTCAATCAGGTCCGCATCGCGGCTGGCCCCCAAGCCGATGTTATGCGGGAAAATCACCGCGCCCTTGACGTTGTTATGCCCGTGCACGGCATCCACGCCATAGACGAGCGGAATCGCCAGCCGGGTTTCCAACGCAGCCTGTTGAAAAGCGCAGACCATGGCGCGCCAGTTTTCGGGTGTATTCGGCGTCGGATTGCCCCCGCCGCCGCTCAAAACCGAACCGATAAAGAATTCCGCCACTTGCGCCGGCTCGATGCTGTTGTTTTCCACCATCGTCATCTGGCCCAACTTTTCGTCCAGGGTCATCTGCGACAGCAGTTGGTCGATCTTGGGCTCGATGTCCGTGTCTGACAATCCTTGCTGTTGGTCGTTTGCTGGTTCTCCTGTCATGTCGCTCCTTACTGGTTGGCGCATCTCGCCGAATGCCTTTTGCCTTGTGCTTAACGGCGAACGCGGCATGAATCCCCTCATAAGGCGCTCCCCTTGCCGACAATAGATTTTCTGTGCGGCTTTCGGGTAGCGCCCGTGTCTTCTATTTGTCAACGCCCGTGATGACGATGCCCTGGATGAAAACGCGCTGCGCCATGAAGAAGATCGCCAGTGGCAATATCATCGAAATGATCGCCGCCGCCAGGATCAGCTGCGTCTCCGAACTGTAGAGGCCGTTGAACTCCGTCAAGCCAACCGTGATTGGGTTGGCGTCACGATTGCCCGCCAGGTAGATCAGCGGTCCGAAGAAATCGTTCCAGGCGAAGAAGAAATGGAAGAGCGAGACCGCCGTCAGAGCGGGCACCGCCTGCGGCAAGATGACCGATACGAAGGTGCGGATGCGTCCGGCGCCGTCGATCTGCGCGGCTTCTTCCATTTCTTTGGGGATCGTCAGGAAGTATTGCCGCAGCAAGAAGACGTTGTAGGCATTGCCGAACATCTGCGGAATGATCAATGGCAGCCAGGTGCCGCCCCAACCCAGCACATTCACAAAGAAGGCATAAGTCGGTACCAGCGTCACCGCCGGCGGCAAGACGATCGTCCCGATCAAGACCATGAAAAGCAGGTTCTTGAAAGGGAAGTTAAAGCGCGCGAAGCCGTAGGCGGTGCAAGACGAGGCGATGACCGTGCCGATCATGGTGACGAAGGCGTAAACCAGCGTGTTGAAGAGCAAGCGCGCGAAATCAATCGTATTCCAGGCTTGCGGGTAGTTGTCCCACTGTACCGAGGGCACCCAGACCGGCTCCAGGGCGCGCCAATTGCCTTCCCAATCGATCAAGCCGGCATCGGGGTTGCCCGGGTCAACGAATTGGCTGGCTCGTCTGCCCTTTTTGACCAGCGCCCACTCCCGTATGCCCGCTTCTGTCGGCACCTGCAAAACGTCGTAGCTTTTACCTTCATAATCGAAGGTAACGGCAATGGATGGGACCAGCGGCGCCGAGGGATCGGCCGATTGCGCTTTGGTCTTCAAGGATGTGACCAGGCCATAGAACATTGGCAACAGATAGACGCCCAAAATGATCAAAGTCACGAGGGTGATGCCGGCCTGCAATAGCAGGTTGCGGCGCCTTCTTGCAATCTCAAATTCCGTCAATGCTTCGTTCTTTTTCTTGTTCTCGGCCATCTTATTTGCTCTCCCCGGCATAGTAGACCCAATAGCGGCCCGTCGCGAACAAAAAGATGGTGATAGCAAGACCGATGATGAACATGAACCAGGCCAGCGTGGCGCCATAACCCATGTTCTGGAAGGTAAAGGCTTGTTTGTAGAAATAGATCATGTAGAAGTTGGTGGTGCCTTCGGGATAGCCGCTGCCTAAGTTCAAAACCCAGGGCACAATGAAAAACTGAAGCAGCCCGACGACGCTCAACACCAGGTTGTAAAAGATAACCGGCGTGACCATCGGAATCGTGACCGACCACAATTGGCGCAGCCATCCGGCGCCGTCAATCGACGCCGCTTCATATAGCTCGGTCGGCACCCCTTGCAAGCTCGCCAGGTTGATCAGAATGGCGTTGCCGATGCCCCAAAGGCCGATGAAGGTATAGGCGATGTAGATCAAATTGGGGTCGTCCAGCCAGCGCAAGCCATTGATGCCCACCGCCTCGATGCCCGTTACCTCGATCAACTGGTTCAGCCAGCCGGTCTGCGGATTCAAGACGCGCGACCAGATCAAAATCGCGGCGATCAATGGCACCATCGTCGGCGCGTAAAAGAGCGTGCGGAAGATATTCTGACCGATCAGATGTTGCGAATTGAGCAAGACAGCCAGCAAGAATGCCGATACCATGCCTATCGGCAGCGAAATCAAAGCGAATTTGAAAGTGACAAAGAGCGTTTCCCAGGTGTTGGGATCGTCAAATAACATGCGCGACCAATTCTGCAGGCCGATAAAACGCGCTTCGTCGGGCGCGGACAAGGTGAAATCGTAGAGCGAGAAGAGTAGAGAGACAACCATCGGAACGAGGTAGAAAATAGCGAAGCCAATTAACCAGGGGCTTATGAATAGCAAACCCCACTTCGCCTCTACGCGCTGCGCGCCCGTCAGCCGAAAGGCTGCCCGGATGTCCGCCAGCCTCGGCGTGCCGCGCGCAGAATCAAGCTCAGAGAACATATCCATGATTCATACCCTAAATCCAGGAATGTCGGGTTGAGCCCGACAGATACCGCAGTGCGGTATCTGTCGGACAAGACTGTTGCTCCTATTGTTGTCTAGCCGGCTGCGTCGAAGATCCCTTGCAGGTCCGCTTGAAGCGCGTCGAGCGCGGCGTCAATGTCTTCGTCGGCGTTGTTATCGACCAGTTGGCCATATTCGTTATAGCGCGCGCTGGCTTCCAGGAAGCTAGGCATGCCCTCTTCGTGATTCGGGTTGTCCGGGTGCTGCAAACCAGCCAGGACAACATCCCAATTCAAATTCGCCCAATCGACATTGGGATAGGCTTCGCCCTGCGCGGCGACGGTGCGCTCGATGAAGCTGTCCTGCAAACTCAGGCGCGCCGGCATACCGCCGTAGAGACTGGTCAGATCAGCCGCGCGTTCGCCGAGCAGATAGGTCAAGACGGTGAAGGCTTCTTCGGCATTGTCACTGCTCTTAAGCACACCGAAGGTATCGGCGTGCAGCTTGGCGGTGGTCACGCCATTGTGCGACGGCACGGGCGCGAAGTCCCAGGCGGCGTCCAGATTGCCAGTGCCCCAGCCCAGGTACCACAGGTGGATGGTGATCATGCCCATATTGCCGGTATCGAACCAGTTGGCGCTGCCGCCGCCCATGATTTCGCTGCCGCCATAAACGCCATTGGGGTAGAAATAGTCAACCCACATGGCGTTGTGATACCAGTGTTCCGCTTCGCGCCAGGCATCGGGAATCACGGCGTTGCCGTCCATGTCGACGAAATTGGCGGATCCAAAAAGCGTGTCGCGACCGCGTACATCGGTGAACTGGTTGCCGTAGCCGAATTGCACGATATTGTTGGTGTCGTATTCGCCCATCGTGGCGTCATTGCCGTCGGCGTCGACCGACAGGATCATGGCGACGTCCCGCAGCGTGTCGGTATTCCATTCCTGCTCGTTGCCCTCCCAATCGATGTAGGCTTCGCCATAAGCGCTGGGCGGATAGGGGATGCCGGCTTCATCAAAGAGTTCGATGTTGTACATCAGGAAGGACGGGAATACAGCGAAGGGGATACCGAGCTGGCCTTCACCTTCGACGCGGTAGAAGTCGATCAGCGCCGGGTCGAAATCGCTCAGGTCGTAGCCCGTGCTGTCGATCATGGGTGTCAGATCCAACCAGGCGCCCGGGAAGGAGGCGCGGCCGCGGATACCCATCGGACCAACGATGTCGGGGGCGTTGCCAGCCGCGATCTGTGTGCTCAAGACGTCATAGGCTTGCGCATTGTCGACGATCTCCAGCACGAGTTCGATCGCGTCCTGCGAGGCGTTGAAATCGGCCACGATTTCTTCCTGAGCAGCGACCAGTGGCGCATCCGTACCAGCGCCCAAACCAACGTACCAGCGGATCTTGACGCGGTCCTGCGCTTGCGCTGCCCCAACCGCCAGCGCCAGCAACAGGCTCAACAGGGTGAACAGGGTGATTTTCGTGTTACGCATGTCTTTCTCCTTAAAACGTAACTAAATGAATGGAAGCATTAAGCGTGAAACCGGTTTCACTTATGGGCAGAAGACATCCCTGGTAGATTACCAACTTGCGGGACCACGACCTGTAACCGGTTTCAAAAGCTGACAAATCAGAATTCTCCAAATGCTATCCCCTTTCGACTAGCAATCTTCAATTCAATTGCGCCGCGCCGCAACTCGCGCGGACAATCAGCTTAACTGGGTTGATGATGTGCTGCGCCGGATAGGCTTTGCCGGTCATGATGATCTGCGCCAGTTTTTCGACTGCCATTTGACCGGTCGTGGCAATCTGCTGTTGCACCGTTGTCAGCGGCGGGTCCGCTTGTATGGCCGGGGGCAGATCGTCATGGCTGACCAGGGCGATGTCTTGCGGAACGCGCAAACCAGCTTCGCGGAGGGCGCGCAGGGCTCCCAACGACATCGTATCCGACGCCACAAATACCGCTTCCGGCTTGCGCCGGATCAACTCTTTCATGGCAGCATAGCCGCTCTCCAGCGTATAGTCGCCAAAGGCCAGCAGTCCCTTTTCGATGGAGATACCGCGCTCGTTCAGCGCCGACCGGTAACCGGCCAGGCGATCGTCGCCGGCGGTGTTCTGGTCGGAGGCGATCGTCCCGATACGGCGATAACCCAAGTCAATAAGGTGCGAAGTAGCCAGATAGCCGCCCTTTACATTGTCAGCATCCACATAATTGATGCCTTCCGCTTCGCCCGGGCGTCCGATGAAAACAAAGGGAATTTCGGCTTCTTGAAGCTGGGAGATAAAGGCGTCGCCCTTGTGATCCGCCGTGATGATGAGCCCGTCGAATAATCCGGCGGCGAGGATGCCGTTGAGCGTATCTCTGCCCTGCTTTTCGGTGTAAGAGACGAAGAGCGAAAGAATCAAATTGTTGTCGGCGGCGCCCTTGGAGATCGCCTCGGTCAAAGCCGGGAAGTAGGGATCGTTAAAAACCATTTGCGCGCTGGCGGAGATCACCAAGCCGATGATGCTGGATCGATCGGAGGCCAGCAGGCGCGCGATATTGTTGGGCTGATAGCCGGTTTCGCTGATGACCTTTTGCACTTTTTCGCGGACTTCCGGCCGCACATGGGGGTATTCATTCAGGACGCGAGAGACGGTCGCCTTGGAGACATTCGCCAATTCCGCAATACGCTGAATGGTGAGCTTGTTGCTCATGCGCCACAACCTTTTTTGAAACCGGTTTCAAGAAGTATACGTCACGTTTTTTCGCTTGTCAAGTTTTTCGTTGAAGCATGGGCAACTGTCGTGAACACGAGCGGTGAATGGCGCCTGCCGCAAAGTAGAAGCTATGGTCGCAAACTGAAAAAATCTGCAGGCGATACTGTGGTAGGAGGAAACGGCATGCGCGAAATTTCGCCGAACGTCAGTATTCGATGGCTCTTGACTGGGTGGCGCGGTGACGAATGTGGTTAGTTACTTCAAAGATAACATTACAGATAACAAGAAAACTGAGCGAATCGCGAAATATAGAAGTGATGAGCTGGACTAAGTCTTCTCTTGCTGTGCAACAAGCGGGGACCCTTCAGGCTTCTTGTACGCAATACCTTGCAAGCGTTTTATTCGTCCAGTAAGCACATCATAAGTTAGTGTGGACACCAACACACAGGTATAAACAAAGACGATGAAAAGCCCGATTAACATTAAAGTTTCCACTAGCTCATATTCCTCTCTGTTTGTTTCTCAGCGACAAAAAGAAGCGCTTGCAGCGACACGCAATTCAGACTCGCCATAAAACCCAAGGCGATGCCTGCATTTGCTATAAACGATTGATTCAATCCAAAGTCCTGCACATGCTCATTGACGTATACCGCTGCAAACATCATACCAATAACTAGGATGGAAAGAAACAGCAGTTCAGTCAAAACATTGTAGACACGGAACTGCGCAAAATCAGCTTGCGAACTGTCCAGATCGTTTTTCGTTGAAGCGAGAATAGTGACTGAAAGAATGTACAATTCAGTTCCGCTCAAAAGACTTTGATACACTATTCCTTGACCCAGTCCTAACTTGAGCAGCGCCGCAAACAACATCGGCAATAGCGGAACTACAATGGAAAATATCACCCATCTTCTAACTTTAGTCATTATCTTCATTGCAGATTCAAAGAAGGCTCAATGATTGAAAGTATGTATGTATGATATCACGATGGAGTCTGTCTGAGAATAACATAGCAAACAGCAGCGTTCAGCCGAACACTGCTGCAGTCACAATTGTGTCGATTATCGAACCTCAGACAAACAACGGTGCCATACCGCCTTCCTCGACCATCTCCCGCATAACCCGCTCCGGCGTGCGCTGTTCAAAGCGATGCGCCGCATCCAAGACCATCGGCAGCAGCGTGATATCGCCCACGGTATTGAGGAAGACATCTTCGTTGCCCAAGACCCAGTGCACGGCTTTGTCGATGCTGGCTTGATCGGTCAGCGGCTCGTACCAGGTGGCATGGCTGCGCCCCTCGCCGGGATAAGGACGCCGCGTGATGGACTTGATCGTCTGCACGGCGCGCTTCTCCGCCCGGCATATCCGCAGGACTTCTTCAAAGGCGGCGCGATAAGTCGGATTCTGCATCATCGGATAGTTGTAAGGCAGCAGCACCGAATCAAAGTCGAAGTGGCCGATGCTCTTCAGGTGCATGCCCGCGATGGCGACATCGTGGCCGGTCACGCCGATGTACTTCACCAAACCCTGTTCGCGCGCTTCCAGCAAATACTTCAGCGCGCCATCTGGCCCCATCGCCACTTCCCATTCTTCTTCGCCAACGAGATAGTGCAATTGGATCAGATCGACCTCGTCGACCCGCAGCCTTTTCAGTGAGCGCTCGAACTGGGCTTTCGCTTTGTCATAAGTACGCTCGCCCGTTTTGGTGGCCAGGAAAAAATCGCCGCGGTATTTCTCCATCCAGGGGCCCAGCCGCTCTTCAGAGCCGCCGTAGCTCGCGGCCGTGTCGATGTGGTTGACGCCATTGTCGATGAGCAGTTGCATGGTGCGGTCGGCTTCGTCCTGCGTGACATCGCCGAAAGCCGCCGCGCCGAAAAGCAAGCGTGTACTGAGATGCCCGCTTCTTCCGAATTCTTTCTTTGGGATGGCCATGAGTCCTCCTTGTCTTTTGAATCTGCATCCCCATTATAACGCAGTCGGCGCGGCCAGCGATGGCATGAACATTGCATAGCTCTTGCTGCGGCGCCCTGTTCCTGACGCTGTATCCGCCTTCCGCGGCACTTGTCTAGCCGAAGAGTTCCTGAAAGCGCCCGATAGACGCGCGGAATCCATCTTCAAACGTACCACCCAACGGACGATAGACCGACTCCAGCGAGATGGCGCCCTCATAGCCATCTTCACGTAGCGCAGCGGCGATCCGCGGCAAATAGAGTCCCATTTGTCCACTGCCCATCCGCATACAGGTGACGGTCGCTTTAGCGATTTCCACCACAACATCTTTGAGATGGACGTGACCGAGGTAGCCGCCGCGCAACGAATCATAGCCATCGGGAACGGGGACTTCCGCGCAATAGAGGCTGTTTGCCGGATCCCACAGCACCTTGAGCTGCTGGGAACCCAACTCGTCGATGAGCTTGCGCGCCAGATAGGCCGATGTGATCATGGCATTGTTGCCGGTTTCCACAACCAGCGTTATGTCGCGATCTTCGGCGATTTGAAGCGCTGGTTCCACCAACTCGCGCAGTTTCTCCCAGGCGCCCGTCGCCACAACCCATTCCTCCGCGCCCTGGCTGCCAAACAAGATCATCTCTTTGCGGAAGGCCATGATCCGCACGCGCGGGCAGTCCAAGGCTTTGGCCATATCGATGCAACGCTCCAGGGCAGCGAGATGCGCCAAGTAATCTTCGGCATTCGCATTGGCGATGTCGACGGACATGCCGCCGAAGATATGCCGGGAAATGCAGGAGACCGAGACGCCATGCGCTTTGACCAACTGCTGAACGCGGTTCATCTGTCGATCATCAAGATCGCCGACTTCTTTATCCCAGAGGAATTGCAACTCGGCATGCTGCAAGTCAAATTCGTTCATCACGCTCAGCGCATGTTCGAATTCGCGACTGATCCCGTCCGTGATCACACCTAATTTCGCCATCTTGACCTCACGTCGTCCTAAGCGCGCGCGGGAGGCGTCTATAATACCCCGCAACAATCGCTAGAAAGATTTACCAATGAACTTCAGTCCCCGAGATCTGTTCCAACAACTTTACGATCGACCAGTTATCGCCCTCGGGGTAGAGCGAGATGCCTGCTTGAAACAGCTCGTAGGCCGTGCTGGTGGCGAAGAGAGACATGCCGTTTTCCCGCGCCATCGCCATGCTAATGCCCAAGTCCTTGTACATGGTGCCGATGTGGCTGCCCGTATCTTCGAATTGCCGGTCCATGATCAGCTTGGCGCAATTCTTGAAAAACGGCGTATTGCCAACGTGGGTGCTGCCGAAAACTTCGTAGAGCGTCTCGCCCTTGATACCGGCTTTGGCGCCCATCGCCAGCGATTCGAAGATGCCGACAAAGGTGACGCCAATCAGGGCTTGCAGCGACGCTTTAACAGTCTGCCCCATGCCGGGCGACGCGCCTACATGGAAGATTTGCTCGCCCACAGCGTTCAGCAAATCCTGATTCGCCGCGAACACCTCATCAGCCGCTGCGACCATCATCGTCAGCGTACCTGCATCCGCGCCGAACTTGCCGCCGCTGACCGGGCTATCGATCAAGTTGAGCTTGCAGCCCGCAATCGCTTTTTCGATGGCGCGCATTTCCGCAGGCGCGACGGTGGCGGTGACGATGATGGTAGCGCCCTCGGCCAGCAAGTCTTTCAAGCCATTAACGACATCCAGTACCTGCGCGCCGCTCATGACCATGACAAAGACGACATCCGCAGCCTCTAGATCCGCCAGGTCCCCGGCAGGCGTACCGCCCATCTCCGCCAGCAGATCCAGCCGATCCGCGCGAAGATCATAGCCAATCACCGGAAAGCCGGCCTGAAGCAGATTCTTCGCCATACCAATACCCATATTGCCCAAGCCGACTACTGCTGTAGTTTTCATTATTTCTGTTCCTTGTATTATCGGGGGCGACTCGGCAAGTCGCCCCTAATCTATCCTATACAATCTCTATAATTCATTAGGTTCCAGACGACAACTCCGCAAGCGCCTCTTAGGACCCGGCCAGGAACTTCACTCCCTGCAACACGCCCTGTTTCTGATCGTGTTCCGTGTCATCGTAGAAGTGGTCTTCCAGTTCGATGCTGATGCAACCGCCGTAGTTATTCTCCTGCAAGATGGACAAGATAATCTTCCAGTCGGAGACACCGTGGCCGGGTATCGTATAACGCCAGTTCATGCCGCCGTATTTGTAGGGCGAGCCAAATGTCGCTTCTTGCAGGTTGCCGTACTGATAGAGATTCTCGTCGATGATCATGCAGTCCTTGCCGTGCACATGGAAGACGTGAGCCACGAATTCCTTGAGAAAGCGAATCGGGTCGATACCCATGCGCACCAGGTGCGAGGGATCGTAGTTGACGCCCATATTGGGCGAACCGACCTGTTCGATAAAGGCGCGGTAGGTCTCCGGCGTGCAAACCAGCGACCCGGGACCGGGCCAGCCTTCAATCACCAAGTAAGCGTCATGCTCTTCAAATGTCGGCTTCAGGGCGCTGTAGCTTTCGACCATGTAGCCGAAGTTTTCGGCGCGGGAACGCGTCGGGTCTTCCGGTATCATGCAGATGAAGAAGGTCTTGGCTCCGGCGGCGGCGCAATCTTTGATGTATGCGGCGTTGCGGGCGACGGCGTCTGCCCGCGCGCCAGCATCCGGGGACATCATCTCGCCCCAGACGGTCAGATCGGCACTGCCGACGCGCAGACCGGCATCAACTACCGCTTGTGTACAAATATCGGCATCGCGCCCGAGGTCGATGACCTCCAGATCGTTGGCGAGCGCCCAGGCGATCATGCCGTCCAGGTCTTGCTCCCAGCCAAAGTTGCGTCGCCGCCAGCCGAGCGGGAAATTGCCAGTTGCTGTCCTCATACACTATCTCCTGTTTCGACGGATTTGAGGTATTTTACTCCGGTTCGTCATGTTGAAAAGCGTGAGAAAGGCGGTTGGCGCAGAATGCGGCGGATCGGGGGGCATGAGCGACAATTGAACACTGTGATCTACCAAGTTGGCGTCAACCTTGAAACTGCTGCTTGTGTATTAGAACAAGTATTCTATCTTATCAGCTAGCTAGATTATTACGCCGCGCGGGCTGGCTTGTGACAGGGCAAATCGCAGCGGACGCATTCGCAGATCAGCTTGATGTTTGAGGAGGAAGATGATGTTACGTCCAGAAATGACGCCGGTTGATGGAACTCCTAGTGGTGGCGGCAAGCCAACAAAACCAAAGCCAACACTGCCTTGGCTTATACCGCAGGCGGCGCCGCGCCCCAGGCCCGTAGCGGCACCGCCTGTACCAATACCCCCGCCAAGGCCACCCGCGCCAATACGTCCTCCGCAACCATCTTCGCCGAACGATCCCCTGATTGGGGTTCCGCCAGAGCGCTTGTCTCCGCCGCCCCGAGCGATACCTGCAAATGATCGGGTATCCCGGCCAGTAGTTTCCCAGTCAGAACGGACGATTGTCTTCAGGGACACTGTTCCAACGCATACCCGGACGATTGTGGATGATCTTCAAGATCTGCGGCCGGACTACAGTGATGATCTGAATCAAGCCGTCGACTCCGCGCTGACCAGCGAGTGGCTGCCATCTTATATTGATCCGCCGGGATACGTGCGCAATTTTGCCGAGTCGGGTCTGGATGATGAATGGGATGAACGCGCAGAGGAGCTTGTGCGCAAGCATGTGGAGCGCGTCAGACGAGAGACCATGACGGATCTGGCGGATGATCGCTGGGAAAGTGTAGTCGCGATTGACACCAAGACTGGCGAGCAAGTATTTCGGCGTTATGGTAGCAGGAGTTATACCTTCTTGCAGGAAGAAAACAGAAAGATGGTGGAGGGGCGGGAAATCGCGCTTATCCACAATCATCCCAACGACACAGCGGCATCGCAAGCGGATCTGGACGGGGCATTTTGGTTGGGCGCCAAGTCCTTGACGATTGTGACGCCATCCGGTTTTCGCTATGTCTATATTCGCGGGGCGCAGGGGATGGAGCTTGCCGCCGTCATCAACGATCCCAATTATGTGACGACCCCGTCGCGGCGGGAGGATGTGGAATCCCGCGCGGCCTATGAGGCGCAGTTGCTGGCGGAGGCGGGCAATCCAGCCGAGATCATTATGCGGCAGGATCAGCCAAGCGCAGTCATTGAAGTTTCAGGATCGTTCAGATCTTATAGTAACGAATGGGATGCGCTGGACACGCCAGATGAGGACGAGACGTTCATTACGCATGATTTCTCGAGTGACCCACCAAAGTTCAGGCTATTAGGTAAATCTGTATTGAATCACTCCCTTGTATTGGTTGAAATGATCAATCCATCCCCGTATTATGCGTACAAGCGATGGATAGACTTCCAGGACCCTGATTTGCACTTCAGTATCCTTGATAGCAGCTTGGAGACTCTTCCGATTATTCATGCCCGGCAATCTATCATTGCTGACGAAACATTGGATATCGAGTTAATATGGGAGGACCCTACTTGGCCGGATAAGTCAGGCGTCGGCGTACGTTCACGTGATTTTAACCCCGTCGGCCCACCACAGGAATTTCTGTTGCAGTCACCGACGATTGGTCCGGATGTGATAGTTGAATTCGTCGCCACTGGTCACTATCAATTGGGCAATTATGTTGTGATCAGCTTCCCGGCCAGTGTCTTTCAAGAAAACGAACTTATCATGCGCAGATTGTCCGATGACAAAAAAAACCACGATCCCAGTCAATGGCGTGAGGATGGCCGGATATTCGTTGCATTTGCGCACCTGTCTGATTGGG
Source organism: Chloroflexota bacterium (assembly GCA_011525385.1). Taxonomy (GTDB): domain Bacteria; phylum Chloroflexota; class Anaerolineae; order Aggregatilineales; family Phototrophicaceae; genus UBA6055. The sequence continues at coordinate 40,766 of WTGF01000070.1, forward strand.
AGGAATGGAAACTGTCGCCTCCGCAGCCTGGCACAAAACTTAATAGCCCGGAAAAAGGGATAATTGGCATGACTGGAAACACGGGAACAGTAGCAAGTCATTTGGATCTGAGCGTCATGTACTATGGTTCTGCGGATGACGGTACCCAGCAAATGGCGCAAGCGCTAAAAGACGTCCGGTGGGATGAGGCATCGGTAGACGCTTATTTCGGGCTAGCTCAGCGTAGCAGTTTGGTTGGCGACCCAAGATTGTACGGCGAAAACCTGGATCCGGTGAGGATTTGGCCAGAACTTGATGAGTTGGAAGCAGCTGAATACGAGAAAGGAGAGAGTATCTATCCATGGAAAAACTGAGGCTCCCGGTCGCTGTCTGGATTCTATATCTGATCTTCGTTCAAATTGCTCCGCTTCAAGCACAACCGGTAGAGCCGTGGTCGGTGGTATCCATCGCGATGTCGAAAGATGGACGCTACCTGGCGGTAAAGCATGAGGCAAGCATCTGGATTGATAGCAACACACATACCGACAGCGGGATCTGGATTTATGATCTGCGAAATCTTCTCTCTCCCCCGCTCTTTCTTGGTGAATCTGACAAAAGCTATACGACGATGCTATTTAGCCCCAACGGCGAATATATGGCTGTTGGCGATTTTTACCGGCTAACTGTATTTGAGGTCAATAGCGGAGATGTCATTCTTGATCTGCCGCACTCAGCGACGGCCATACGCAGCGACTTCAGGCGAATTTCATTCAGCCCCGACAGCAGCTATCTCATGTCTTTCAGCTATTCATATACCGAAGATGAAGTGTCTATATGGGATATTGAAGCTGGTCAGCGCATCCAAACGATTGCCGCACAGCTAAACATGGCGGACATTGGACAATTATGGCTCAGCCCTGATTGGCGGCAATTTATCAATTGGGGATATCCATCACAGATAGACACCGTACACGACTTTGATATCGAGCGTGGAGTTGGGCAAGAACGGGGAAACATTGCGACCGGCGTCCGCCACGCTGGCGCCGATTTTAGCGCTGACAGTTCGTTCTTCGCTTTAGCGACATGGGATGGCAAAGTACAAGTATATGAAACGGATGCTTGGACACTCATTAACGAGATAGTGCTTCATCAGACCCCTTGTGGTGAAAGTGGCGTATCATTTGCCTTCGCTCACCATCATACCTGGTTGGCAGCTGAGTGTGGATGGGAAGGCTTATTGACCGTCTGGGACTTCAAAAGCAATGAAGTGATATTTCGCGACGAACGCTATCCATTTGGCAATCCGCAATTTACTTTGAACGACGCCTATCTGATTGCGAACCTCAACGAAAACATTCCCGAGAAGTACGCTCTTGCGGTATGGGACATTGAGGAGGGCTTTGAATTGAAGCTCTACCCGGGCAATAGTCCGCGCGTCCATCCAAACAGCGAGTTGATGGCTGTTATCGGTCATGATTCCAGGATTTGGATATGGAATATCCCGCTAAATAAGCTCTTGGTGATTCTGCCAGCGCCCCATCGATAGATCGCTATTAGACAGCATCGTCCTAGCGGTGTCCCTGAATTTAGTCGAGCTCTGTTTTAGCGCCAGTTATCTGTCTTATAGAACACTCATCAGAATGATGATTCGATTAACTATCCCGCGCCGAGCGTCCGCACCGGCTGCCCGTCTCTACGCGCCGACTCGACGATGGCGTCCCAAAGCTTCGCCATGCGCAAACCGACCTCCGGCGGACAGGGATTCTCGATCTCGCCGGCGCGCACCTGGGAGAATTGCTCCCAGGCGCCGCGCATCTTGGGCAGATCCACCGGCCTCAATCCCGTTTCACCGGCGCGGCGGATCAAGAGTCTTTCGCCATAGATGCCTGTCCGGATGACCCCGCCGCTCAGCGCGACAAAAATCTCCGAATCCAGCCCGGGAATGGAATCGCCACAGCCGTTAATCGTGACCAAGGCCCCCGATTCCAGCCGCGCCATCACCACCCCGTCGATATCGACCGGAGCGCCGCGGTTGTCCGTCCAGGCGGCGACGGTGGCAAAGTCCTCGCCGACCAGGGTGCAAAGCGTATTGAGCATGTGCGCGCCCGTATCGAACATAAATCCCCCGCCGGCGACTTCCGATATTTGACGCCAGGTATCCACCGTTGCTTCTTTCCAGCCCTGCCAGACCATGCCGGTCACGTTCAGCAGTTCGCCCAGTTCGCCCGACTGGATCAAGCGCGCGGCTTCGCGGATCTGTGGCGACAAGCCGCCTTGAAAGGCCACTACAAGAAGCTTGCCGGTGCGGTCGCGCGTTTCCATCAGGCTAATGGCTTCTCTCGCGTTCATCACCATGGGCTTTTCCAATAGCACGTCCAAGCCCGCTTCCAGGCACATCTTGGCCTGATCGTGATGCAAATTATGCGGCGTAACAATGAAGGCCGCGTCGAGCCCGGCGGCATAGCGATCGAGCATGGTAGCCAGATCCGGTTCGTTGGGTGGAGGAGGCGCGCCCAGTTCCTCAAGCAGTTCTACTGTATCTTCATAGTTCTTGGACGATGGCTCGCAAATGACGCGCAGGTCGACGCCGGTTTCGATCATCAAGGGCAGGTGGCGACGGGCCATCCCGCCGGCGCCGATCAAGGCGGTTCTTGTAGTCATAATCTGGCTCTCTATTAGTAAAGAATTTGCAATTCGAGGGATTGTATCCAAGAGAAACGCAAATCGCTATTCCAGTTAGGAACGCGGCTTGTCCCCATAGGCGTAACGACGGTAGTCAGAATTAGCGAGGGCCAAGCCCTTACGTGCGACGGCGTGAGCGATGCTCAAGCCGCGTCTCGACCCCTTCGAGGACAGCGACCGGCTCGCCATCGCGATCGACCCAGACGCCGCAGGGCCCGCCCCGCTCGCTGACGCCAAAGTCAATTTCGCTGCCATCCATGCGCAGGATCGGATGATACCATTTGGCGACCGCTTCGGCTTCGCCAACGATGTAGTGGCCGATCATGGCGCAGCGGAAGCGATCGGCTGTGGAGTTGGGATAACTGCCGTGGACCAACTGTCCATTGAAGAACAAGACATCGCCCGGGTCCATGATCAAGGGCACCGGCTCGAAACCAGGCGGCAATTCAACCGTATCGTTGACAAAGCTGACGTCAGTATCGGCGTCAACCGTGCACAAGACCGGTATGTCCTGCGTGCCCGGCACGACGAACAAACAGCCGTTTTCCTCATCGCAGCGGTCGACCGCCATCCAGGCGGCGATACAGGTGCCCGGCTCGACGCGCAAATAGAACTGATCCTGATGCAGCGCCTGGCCGCGCGCGCCCGGCGGCTTGAAGTAGAACATCGTCTGCGCGGCGTAGGGCTCGCGCCCGAGGATGCTCGTCATCCACTCATTGAGGCGCGGATCAATCAACCAGTTCAAGCTCGTTTCGTCCCAGCGATGGGGTTGCCCCACGCGCGGGTATTTGGAGAGCGGGTCGCTTTCATCGGTGATATTGTCCGATACGCGTCGATGTTCCCGGTTGATCCAGAGGAAGTGCTCGCGCAATTCCTCGGCCTCATCGAGGCTGAACAGTCCGCGGGCAAGGGTGTAGCCCTGCCGGGCAAACTCGCTAATGTTTGTGGCGGGTACAGGCACTTTGCAAACCAGCTCCCAATAAGGCGCGGCAGCGCCCGTCAAACGTCGTCCGCGCTATTCTACCAACCCTCTTGCCGCATCTCGACGCCTTCGAGGACAGCCATCGGCTCGCCATCGCGATCGACCCAGACGCCGCAAGGTCCGCCCTGCTCGCTGACGCCGATTTCGACTTCACTGCCGTCCATGCGCAGCACGGGGTGATACCATTTGGCGACTGCTTCGGCTTCACCGACGATGTAATGGCCAATCAAGGCGCAACGGAAACGATCCGCAGTGCTATTGGGATAGCTGCCATGCACCAATTGTCCATTGAAGAAGAGTACATCGCCGGGCTCCATGATCAGCGGAATCGGCTCATAGCCCGGCGGCAACTCAACCGTATCGTTGGAAAAGCTGATGTCAGTATCGGCATCAATTGTACACAATACCGGAATGTCATGCGTGCCAGGCACGATGCGCAGGCAGCCATTCTCTTCGTCGCAGCGATCAACCGCCATCCAGGCGGCGACGCATGTGCCCGGGTCGACGCGCAAATAGAACTGATCTTGATGCAGCGCCTGGCCGCGCGCGCCGGGCGGCTTGAAGTAGAACATCGTCTGCACGGCATATGGCTCCCGCCCCAGAATACTCGTCATCCACTCGTTTAGGCGCGCGTCGATCATCCATTGCAAGCTGGTTTCGTCCCAGCGATGCGGCATCATAATGCGCGGGTACTTGTGAAGCGGATCATCCCTGTCAGCAATTTTGTCCGCAACTTCGTGTTTCTGGCGATTCATTTGCGCGTAGTGATCTCGCAAACGCTCGACTTCGTCGGCGCTAAACAGGCCGCGCGCCACGGTGTAGCCTTGCACGGCGAATTCGCTGATGTTTGTGGTGGGTATAGGCATGCTTGCAACCTCGCGCTACTGTTACAGATTAAGTATAGCGAATTCCACGGCGACCTTACAACTCTCATTCCTTGAACGTAAGGGCTGCCTGAGATAGACTCTATTCCGATGCGAATACAGGAGACAAGGCGACATGTTTGTCGAAATTGAGACATGGGGAAATAGCCTCGCTATACGGATTCCAGAGGATTTCGCGCTGAAGCGCGGGCTGAAAGTTGGCAGCCAGGTAAGACTGGTCGTGGACAACACAAGTTCTGGAATTAAGCTGCGAAAGCGTCCGCGCTATACCCTTGAAGAACTCCTCGCAAGCGTTCCTGACGACTACGAACTGGAAGAATGGGACACCGGCCCACCGGTAGGGAGAGAAGTTTGGTGATTCCCGCTAGGATGTTAGATATTAGGTATGATCTGAACACAAGATGGAGCTTGACATGTTCGAATGGACACACGAAGAACTGCCGCAACCGACAACGAATCTGGACACCCTGAAATCGGACATCGACGAATTCGGCTACTGTCTGGTGGCGGACGCGATTCCGGCCGATCAACGAGCCCGCGCCAAACAGCGCCTGCTGGAACAGGCGCAAGCGGAACTGGAAGGCGGCCACGCCTTTGAGGACGGCGGCGCCAAGCAGCAATGGGGCGCCTTCACCGACGAAGAGGGCAATGTCCGCCGCGATGCTTTCTCGGCGAAAGCCGGCGGCGTCAATCAGCGCGTCTGGATGCTGATCAACAAGGGCCGGGTCTGGCGAGACATGCTGTCGCAGCCGACCGTGCGGTCAGTAGTCGGGCACGTACTCGGCAATGACTATCTGCTTTCCAGCTACGGCGCCAATATCGCCAAACCGGGCGGCATCGCCATGAACCTGCACACCGATCAATGGTGGATGCCGGAGCCGATCCATCGCCGACCGAACCCGGTGCCGGCCGGCTCCTTGACCCGCGAACTCTCCAACCGCGTGGACGAGCGCCCGGCCATGATCGCCCCGCCGGTGGTGGTCAATGTGATGTGGATGCTCAACGACTTCACGGAAGAAATCGGCGCCACGCGCATCGTGCCGCGCAGTCATCTTTACGGACGGCGGCCGGACAAAGACCGCGACAAGGACGTCGTCAGCATCCCGGCGGAAGGCGTCGCCGGAACGGCAATGCTCTTCGATGGCCGCATCTGGCATGGCACCGGCGCCAACGTCAGCGACGGGGAACGCCTGGGCGTCCTGACCACTTTCGTCGCGCCGCAGTTCCGGACGCAGGTGAACTTCACCATGGCGACCGCGCCCGAGGTGGTGGCCGAAGCCGACGACGATTTGCTGGCGCTGTTGGGATTCAAGATCTGGAACGCCTACGGGCGGATCGAGAGCCCGGTGGCGGGCTATATTCGTCAGGGCGAGCGGTCGCTGGGGGAGTTGAAGCCGCAATCCTGAGAATATCCAAAAATGCTTCTGTGTTATCATAAACTATGAAGGCTGCGTCGCTCGCTGCGGACGATTGCCGCAATAACGCGAGCAACGATAGATAGCGGTCGGCGCTGCCTAAGTAGCTGATGAGAACAGGAGGTTAGAATGATTAAGAAAACACTTATGGCGGCGGTTATTCTTTTGCTGCTGGCGGCCCCTGCCATAGCGCAGCCGGATGAAGACAAGCCCAGCGTTTGGCTCTTATCCTTCTACCCCTTCGGTCCTACCAATGCCATCCAGACCGGTATGCTGGACGTGCTGGAGGCTTATGGCTTCATCAGTCCGGAAGACCGATCGGATCAACGGATGCAGGTCATGATCGAGTCGGCGGATAATTCGCCCATCGAATTCAACCGCCTGGAAGCCAACTTTCAACTTGACCGGCTGCGGGAACTGGTCGCATTCGCCCTCGATCACGAGCCAGACGTGCTGGTGACGATCTCCGCACCCATGACCCTGGCGGCGCTCCAGGCTACAGATGATATGGATGACCCGCCCGCGATATTTTTCACCGACGTCTACAATCCCTACGAGGCCGGCATCGCCCAAGCCCCTTGCATCAAGCCGGACCACATCGCCGGTACGCAATCCCTGATCGATTATGAGGCCATCGCCCGCTTGCCGCTGCTGCAAAACCCCGACGCCACGACGATCGGCGCCATATACAATAGCGGCGATGCCAGCGGGGCCTACGGCGCCGGCCAGATTGCCGCAATGGGCGAATCGCTCGGCTTGACTGTCGAAGAAGCGGCCGTCACATCCCTGGCGGATCTGGCGCTGGCGACTGAAGGACTGGTCAGCAAGGGCGCGGAAGCCATTCTGCTGCCGATGGATTACATGATGCTGGCCGGGCTGCCGCTCATCTCCGGCGTCGCCATGGAACAGGGCATTCCGGTATACTTCGCCAGCCTCGACGGCATGATTCTGGGTGCCACGGTAGGCGCCGGCTTCTCCCAAATCCTGGAACTGGGCGACGCTGTCGGCTTGATGGTGGCGGCCTATTTGGCGGGCGAGCTGGATCCAGCCAGCACCGGAATCAGCGCGCTGGCGGGCGACATGGTCGTCGGCATCAATATGCACACCGCCGGGCAGATGGGCTTCAGCTTTTCCCAGGACCTGCTGGAACGGGCCGATATGTCCCTGACAATGAACGAAGAAGCAGGCCTGCCTTCGATAATGCCGGTCAGTCCGGCGGCGCAGGCGGCAGTTGGACAGGCCTTTTTCGGCGGGCCCGAACCGCTGGAAGCGCGGCAAGAGCGCGACCGCGCTTTCCTGGCTGGCCTGGCCTGCACCGCCGAGCAAATCGCCGAGCAACAGGCTGAGTTGGACGCGATGGAGGGGTAGGCGACGTGCACAGCTTGGGAGCGTAAAGATCAATCTCCCGTTCCCTTATCTTGGGCAGGGCAATCGCTTCAAAATCAATAACCGTCGAATGTCGCATAAATCTAACGAAACGTAGGGGCGACCAATCTGGTCGCCCGATGCTACAGGGCTTTGCGCTTTCGGGCGACATGGTATGTCGCCCTGCATCGCCTCCATTTTGACAGGCTCGCGGTTAAATCTCGGTGTTCTCGGTGTCCTCGGTGGTTAAAATAATTTGAAGCGATTGCCCTGTTATCTTGGGCCGAGCAGTGGATATGTTTGATGTAACGCGGTACGATTGAAAGGGGTCAGCCAGTGGCTGACCCCTACAAGTTTCACTCATAGCGAAAATTGTAGGGGCAACCTATTAGGTCGCTCGTATATCACCGGAATAATTTCTGGTTTTGCGGCGATTTCTAGCCCGAAAACAGGAGTGCCCTCCTCAGTTCGCTTTGGGAAGAAGTTGCCGGGAAAAAGGGAAAACCATGGTTCAACAAATCGACAAACTCGAGCAAATCCACATCGGCAAGAAGGGCGCAGCGCCCATCGCCGCGCCAGGCTGGACCGGCAAAAGCGCCGACAGAGTTAAACTCGTCGACTGCGATGTGCATCACAACTTCCGCGAGCCGGAAGAACTATTGCCCTACCTGCCCAAGTTCTACCAGGAGCACCTGCTCGATCAGGGATTGCACCTGCCGGGCAGCGGTTACGCCAACACGCCTTTTCGCCGCACGCGCCCCGACATCAAAGCGCCCGAGCTCCAAGAGCGCGACTTCAACTTCTCGCTGGAATTCACGCAGAAGGAACTGCTCGACCGCTGGAATATCGACTTCGCCCTGCTCACGGGACCGCCCGTCTTCTATGGCTACGCCGGCTTGCCCGATCCGGATTGGGCGGCGGCGCTGTGCACGGCTTTCAACGACTGGACCATCGAGCACTGGCTGGACAAAGACCCGCGCGTGGTCAACGCCATCCTGGTCGCGCCCAATGATCCGGCGCTGGCCGTCAAAGAAATCCATCGCCTCGCCCATCGTAAAGACACAGTTGCCGTCATGGTGCCCATGCAGAGTCCACATCTCTTTGGCAAGCGGGTTTATCATCCCATATGGGAAGCCTGCGCCGAGCATGACCTGCCGGTAGTTTCCCATATCGGCGGCGGTAGCCCGGGTTCAACGCCGACGCCGACCGGTTTCCCCAGCTACTACATGGAATCGCGCATGACCCGTCCCAGCGTCGCCAGCGCGCAGGCCGCCTCGCTTATCGTTGAAGGCGTCTTCGAGAAGTTCCCCAATTTCAAAGTCGCGCTTATCGAAGTGCAGCAGATGTGGGCGGTGCCGCTGATGTGGCACATGGATGTCGACTGGAAAGCCATCGGCGATCAGACGCCCTGGCTGAAACGACTGCCGAGCGAGTATTTCCGCGATCACATCCGCATCGGCAGCCAACCCATGCACGAGCCGCCCAAGACCGAGCAGGTCCACCAAATGCTGGAAATGCTGCACGCGGACGAGACCTTGATCTTTTGCAGTGATTTCCCGCATTTCGACTGGAACGACCCGGTGACCGTTTTGCCCAGGCTGGATGAGCGCAGTCACCGGCGCATCTTCGCCGAGAACGCCCTCGATATGCTGCGCATCACTGACGACATGATCGAGGCGGTTGTGGCGTGAGGCGCATCGTGGTCGGCAAAGTTGGGGAGATCCCGGAAGGCGGGCGCAAGATCATCGTGCCCTTCCGCGGCCGCGCCGGCATCGGCATCTTCAACGTGAAGGGCAGCTTCTACGCGCTGCGCAATATCTGCCCGCATAAACGCGGACCACTCTGCACCGGCGAAGTTGCGGGCCGCAGCAGCATATACGCGCCGCCGTCGGTAACGGAGGGCTTCGTCGATTACGAACGCGAAGGCGAGATCATCCGCTGTCCCTGGCACGCCTGGCAATTCGACATCGCCACCGGGCAGTGCCTGGTCGATCCTGATGTGCGCGTCAAGACCTACCCCATCATCGTCGACGGCGAGGATCTCATCGTCGATGTTGATGTCAGCGACTTCATAAGCGAATAGAGATGAATAGGCGGACAGGAAAACTACGCGCGTTTCAGCATCGTCGTTGCGCGAGGCGCTTGATCTACAGGGAAGCACAATGAAAAAATCATCCGCGGAGCCGAAAAAATTGTACGTGGCCGCCTTTCCCTTTGCCGACAATGTCCTCGCCCTGCCGGTAGAAGACATTTCGCAGGCTGTGAAATGGTATGGAGGCGCCTTTGGACTCAAAGAGGTAGAAAGACGTGAAAGCCCGCTACCAGCGGTGATTATGGAGCGGGACGGTCTACAAATCGGGTTCGCGATCAACGGCCGTGATCCTGAACAGGAGGGCGCGGCAATTCTGGTCACTGATATCCAGCGTGCCCGGGACGAACTGGAAGCCAAAGGCGTCAAAATCGTAAACTGGCGCGTGGACGAGCGGGACGGAGAAAAGTTCCAAGTCTTTTTTGTTGTCGCTCCAGATGGATTATGCTTCTATTTCCATCAGCCAATTGACGAGGTATAGGCTTGGCAGAGCCACCGCATGAAAGACCTTGTTATACGGTTGGGCATGGCATAGAAACGGAAAACTTGTCAAGAGGATAAGCACAATGCCGACAAGTCAGGGATCGATTCGCCTCGGCATCATCAGCTTCGCGCATGGTCATGTGCTCAGCTATTGCCGCGCGATCGCCAACTTCGACGACGCCGAGGTAGTCGCCGCCTGGGACGATGACCACGAGCGCGGTCAGACGCATGCCGCCGAGTTTGGGCTGGACTGGGAGCCCGATCTCGATCAACTTTTGGCGCGCCAGGACATCGACGCCGTCGTCGTGGCAAGCCCGACCAACAGGCACGCTGAACACGTCACCGCCGCCGCGGAGGCCGGGCTGCAGATCTTGCTGCAAAAGCCGATGGCGCTCACGCTGGAAGACTGCGATGCCATCATCAATGTCGTCAATCGCAGCGGCGTCAAGTTCAGCATGTGCTATCAGATGCGCGGCGATCCCATCAACCAGAAGATGAAGGCGTTGATCGACGAAGGCGCGGTGGGCAACATCGCCGTGGTACGCCGCCGCCACGCCATCCCGGCCCTGCTCAACAAATCCTGGGCCGTCCCCGGAAACTGGCATATTGATCCCGCCCAGAACATGGGCATGTTCATGGACGATGCCTCGCACGCTGCCGACTGGTTTTACTGGATGCTGGGACGTCCCGTCAGCGTGGTGGCGGAGATCGACAATATCGTCACGGATGTCGCGCCCGATGACAATGGCGTCGCCATCTATCGCTTCGGCAAAGGCGAGATCGGCATCCTCTTCAACAGTTCAACCCAGTTGGCCGCCGAAGCCACCACCGAAATCTATGGCGATGCGGGGACTATCCACCAGAATTACGGCGACGCTCCCTCGACGCTGGTCCCCCCGGAAGGCAGTCCGCTGAAGATCTTCCGCGCCGGCGCTGAGGACTGGGAGAGATTCGACTTCCCCTTCGTGCCGCACAGCTCGCGGATTCATGCTGTGGCGCGTCCGGCGGTGGACTTCATCAAGGGCGATGGCCCGCCGCTGGCCAGCGCCGAGGATGGCAAGGTCTGCATCGAGATGGTCCTGGGCGCCTATCAATCGGCGCGAGAGGGACGTCGTATCCACTTTTAGCGGAAATCGAGCGGTTCCATTCCGGTTCTTGAGGGCGAGCGCTGAATGACGCGCATTTCGTCCTCCAATCCCCGACAGTTGCGCCCTGTTTTTGCGTAACCGTATAGATACAGTATGTATACGGGGATGGGGGGGATTCATCACAGCCGCTCGGCGCGTAACCGGCGGATTTGGGCTACCGCGCTCACACAAAATAATAGACCGGTTCGGCTACCGCAGATCGCGGTTTATTAAAAAGAGGCGCAGAGGGCACAGAGAGATTTTAACCACCGAGGGGCGCGTAGACACAGCCCGCCGACACTGACCGCCGGTCGCCCCTGCCGAATCGTTCATATTTTGGGTTAGGAATCTCATGTCGAGG
>WTGF01000044.1 GCA_011525385.1 Chloroflexota bacterium
ATGAAATGGGGTTCACGTCATTTCTATTTCCACCGACTTCGATACACTACCGCAAACTCCGATGGCAGCGTATCCATGGCAATCGCACCTGAATGAACATGCGCTATGATAACATTTACAGACTTAAAACTAACCACAGAAGTAGCTCCAAGTAAGTAATGCAAATTTTGTTGAAGCAACGATCTGTAAGGCTTGTCCGCTACTCGCGGAGTCGCGTCCGCCTTTAGTCTACCCCCCCCCCCCAGTCCCCTTGCAAGTGTCGATAACTGCGTTTCTCAAGCGAGGTCGCGCTGCCATAAGCTCCCCTTCTCAGTTGCTACGGGATTCCGCCCGCCGAGTCGCCCCTGCCAGATCCTTGCTGTTTTGGGCTTAGGGTCTCATGTCGAGAACTGTAAAAGTATTTCAACCGAAATGGATGCCCTGCCCCGAATCCAGCCTGTTTTGGCGGGTCGCGCTGGGAAGTGGTAAACTCCGCTTTGAAGAAGCGACGACAGACCCTTGGCAGCGCCATTCGAAATCTCGTTCAATTGTGAGAAAGGCGAGCACAGCGACAAGACCTGAATGCCTCAGCACAAAGAAGAAGCTACCCAGTCGCGCGCGCGGCGCGCTGGGCCGCAAATCTAAAAGGAGAAAGAAAATGATACGCAGATTGTTTGCTGTTTTACTTTGCGCGCTGCTCGTTTCCAACGTTATGGGTCAGAGCGATGAGAAGCCCTATGAAGGCACATCCCTCAATTTCTTGTATTTGGCTACCGCCTTTACGAACGGCTTGAAAGAACTGGAACCGGAATTCGAAGCCCTGACGGGCATAAGCGTCGAATTTGAATTGCTGGACGAAGAAGGTTCCGTGCGCAAGACCCAACTGGAATTGGCCAGTGGGGCCGGCAACTATGATGTCGTCGGCATTCAAAGCGGGAACATTCCCCTATATGCGGAGAACAGTTGGGTGACGCCGGTTGAGAACTTCTGGGGCACGGATGTGTCGGACCCCGAGGCGCTGGACGTTGACGACCTTATTGGTTCGACAATGGCCGCGATGTCCTGGGATGGCGTACAACAGTGCTTGCCCTTCTTTGCCGCGACCATCATTATGTACTACCAGATTGACATTTTCGAAGCGGCCGGTATCGAGAGTCCGCCTACGACCTATGATGAACTGCTGGAGATCGCCCCGCTGCTACACACCGATGAGGTTCCGTTAATCGCTCTACGAGGGAATCCACCTGCCGCGCATGGAAACATTTGGCACTACAATTCCTTCTTCCATGGCGAAGGCGCCAAGTTTTTCGCCGACTTCCCGAACGATCTGACACCCACCGTTAATTCGCCGGAAGCCATAAGAGCGCTTACCAACTTTGTCACCTTGAAGAACAACTACGGACCGGAGGGCGTTGCCGCATATCAATACCCCGATGTCACCAGGGCCATGCAACAGGGTACGGTTGTGATGGTTATGGAGGGCGCGCCGCTGGCGGGACGTATTCTTGATCCCGACGAGTCGAAAGTGTCGGGCAATCTCGGCTTCGCCGTCGTGCCTGGCGGCGCCGCTGGTCCCAAACCTTCATTTGCGGCGCATGGGATTTGCGTCACGGCCGATTCAGAACATCAGGAAGCGGCCTACACCTTCGTCGAATGGGCTTTGAGCTTCGACACGATGAAGAAAATCTCCCTGGCTCTGCCACAGATTGCGGTGACGCGAGACAGTCTTTGGGAAGATCCGGACTTCATTGCGAAGTACGACTATGACTTTGGCGGAGGCTCCTTCCTGAAAGCGTTTCAAGATAGCCTCGCTGCCGCGCCCTTTGACTATTACCCGGCTTTCGCGGGATGGCCCCTGATGGGTGATATTCTGGGGCAGGCGGTGCAAGAAGCCGAAATCGGCGCCAGGACGCCTGAAGACGCGCTCAACAACGCCAATGAATTAATAACACAGATGCTCCAGGACGAGGGATACCTGCCCTAAGACCCGCATCCAGCGGACGGCTCTCGGGCATGACTGTGGACCCGAGGGCCGTCCCACATCTGTGCGTTTGGCGATCACGCCAGTAATCCTCGCTATTCCGCAGAGACTGCATCACGACAGGTCGAGCAACGGTCGAGAGGCGCGAAATGGCATCCTACCAGCCGATTCCGCAACGAGCATACTTGAGGTACCTCTCGCCGTCGATCGTCGTGCTGCTCTTGCTTACCGTGCTGCCCGTGCTCTTCACGCTCTATCTGAGCACCTCCTCTCTGTCATTTGCCAGTCCCAGACCCGAGCGCTTCATCGGCTTGCGGAATTACGACCGGCTGCTGGACGATATTCGTTTTCTGCAAAGCATTCCCGTGAGCCTGCTTTTCATCGTCGCGCCCGTTGCCCTGCAACTGATTCTCGGTTTCTTTGTTGCCGTAATTATGAACGAACGCCTGCCCGGCATGCGCTGGCTGCGATACGTTCTTGTAGCGCCGATGGTTATACCGCCTATCGTGACCGGTTTGACATGGCGCGTTTTGTTCACGCCAAAGTTGGGCAGCGTCAACTATTTTTTGAGCCTCGTGGGCTTGGATGGTCCCAGTTGGTTAACGGACGCCAATTGGGCCCTCGTTGCCATCGTCATCGTCGCTGTTTGGGGCTGGACGCCCTTTGTCGCGCTTATGTTTCTGGCCGCTATGCAGTCCTTTCCCGATGAATTGTACGAAGCGGCCGTCATTGACGGCGCGACTTGGGTCCAGTCTGTCAGGCACGTCACCCTGCCTTTGCTGAAACCGACCCTCACCTTTATCGGCATCCTGCGCACCATGGAAGCCCTGGGTATTTTCCCGATCATATATATTGTGACCGCCGGCGGACCAGCCGCGGCGACCGAAACCGTTAACTTCTACGCATTCGTGAGTGGCTTTAGTTATCTGAAAGTCGGTTATGCCTCAGCAATAATCGTTGTCTACTTTTTTATGCTCTTGCTGATTGTTGGCCCCACGATGCGAATCCTGCTACGAAATTTTCAAGTAGATGCATAACTCATGAAGCGCCGATCGAAGTTTACCACAGCGAGCCTCTACGTCGCCGGCATGATTTATGGGCTGGCAATCCTAGGTCCCATTGCCTGGATATTGCTGCTCGCCCTCAAGAATGCCTTGGACGCCTTCGCCTATCCGCCCTTGTTCATTTTTGAGCCCACGCTTGAGCATTTCATCGCCATCATTCAGGATCCGGAGTTCCGTCTGGCCTTCTCCAACAGCGTCATTATTTCAACCGGGTCCGTCGTTCTTGCGATGGCATTCGCGATACCGGCGACCTTTGCGATAACCATTATGCGAGGGCGAGCCCGGCGAAATTCCTTATTGACCATCCTGCTCATCCGCATGGTGCCTGGCATGATTTATTTGCTGCCTTATTTTGTGATCTATTCTCGGCTCGATTTACTGGACACGCATATCGGTCTAATCATCATTTATCTCATTTTCTGCCTGCCCTTGATCGTTTGGACGCTCGTACCGGTCTGGGGCGCTGTTCCGCTGGAATTGCGCGAATCCGGCATGATCGACGGCGCCAATCTATGGCAGATTCTTGTTTTGATAGAACTGCCGCTGGTTCGTATCGGCATTATCGCCTCCGGGATTGTCGCTTTCATTTTTGCCTGGAACGAATTCTTGTTTGCCCTGGTCATCACTCGGCGAAAAACCGTAACCCTGCCAGTTATAATTACGCATTATATGGGCTACGAAGGTTATGAATGGGGCAAGATTTCAGCCGCGGCGGTTGTCATTATGTTGCCTGTCGTTGTCTTTGGCTTTTTGATTCAGCGCTATATGATCACCGGGCTGACCGCGGGAGCAGTCAAAGGCTGACGGGATTATCCAAGAGATTGCCAGAATAGGAAAAGGAGCCGCAATGAATGCCAAAGCGCCTAACATACTTTGGATCTGCACCGACCAACAGCGCTACGACACGATAGGCGCTCTCAACAACTCGCAACTGAATACGCCCAATATCGACGCGCTTGTCGCGACGGGCGTCGCCTTTGAACGCGCCTACTGCCAAAGCCCCATCTGCACGCCCAGCCGCGCCAGCTTTTTGACCGGCATGTATCCCAGCAGCGTACACGCCTGCGGCAATGGCAACGAGGTTTGGGCCGAAGCCGCCCCACTGGTCACAGCGCTTTTAGCAGACGCCGGCTACGACTGCGCGCTAGCTGGCAAGCTGCATTTGGCCGGCGCCTACGGTCGCATTGAACCGCGCCCGACGCACGATGGCTACCGGCTCTTTCATTGGAGCCACGACCCGGAAGATCAGTGGGAGGCCGGACACGCATACGCGGACTGGCTCGGCTCACTAGGTCATGACCTCGGTGAAATGCGCGAGAACCCGCACGACATTCCGCCCGAACTCCATCAGACGACCTGGTGCGCCGACCGCGCGATTGATTTCATGGAAGCCGACCACGGCGGCAAGCCCTGGCTGATGAGCGTCAATATCTTTGATCCTCACGAGCCTTTTGATCCGCCGCAGCAATATCTGGACCGCTTTGATGTTGAATCTCTGTCCGGTCCCAAGTTCCGCGAAAGCGACTTGGACGCGCAAGCGAGATTGAGCGAGATTGACTTTCAGCATCCCCCTCGCCGGCCAGAGGAATTTAACGCCAAGTGGATTCAGGCAGCCTACTACGCCATGATTGAACTCATTGATGACAATGTTGGACGGATGCTGGAATCGCTGGAACGCACTGGCCAGCGCGAAAATACAATCGTCATCTTCATGAGCGATCATGGCGAGGCGCTCGGCGATCACGGCTTGCTGCTGAAGGGCTGTCGCTTCTATGAGGGCTTGGTCCGGGTGCCGCTCATAATTTCCTGGCCCGGCGCTTTTCTGGAAGGCGCGCGCCGGCAGGCTCTGGTCGAACTGCTGGATATCGCCCCCACCCTGCTCGAGCTGGCGGGCCTGCCAATTCCGAAGCGAATGCAAGGCATATCCCTGCGCCAACTGCTCGTCGACGCCGCGGCAGACGATCATCATCGAGACTCAGTACGCTGCGAATACTACAGCGCCATCAATCCCAACTTTGCCGAAACCTATAACGGGAGTTTCGCGACCATGATCCGCGACGAGCGCTACAAGCTTGTCGTCTATCACGGGCTCGGGCTGGGCGAGCTTTTCGACCTGGAAGCCGATCCGGACGAGTTCGACAATTTATGGGACGACCCGGCCATGACGGCTACGAAACTCGATCTGATGCAGCGTAGCTTTGACGCGCTCGCATTGGCAACGGATACTGGCGCGGAACAGATCACTTGGTTCTGATGGTTCACATCTCAGCAATCGGCTTGTGCTTCACGCCAGGCACGGCGGGCTCCGCTAAATCAGCGTAGCGATCGCGTCCACAGTTCCTCTGGCATTCTCGTATTCGTCGATAATGATCGGAGTCAGCCGCTCAGCAAGTTGGACCATGTCGGTTTCGGGATTCGCTTCGTTCACGGCCGCGATCCACTCCTCGGGTATGGCGTCCACGCCCTGAAATGCGCCGTCAGCGCTTCCTCGGCAACATCGAACAATCACGGACGATCCGCGAGTCCTTCAAGTAACGCTCTGCAGCGTCGCTCATGCTATCATGACAAGGAGAAATGTTTAAATAGGCTGGATACAATAGCGGCGGGTCAGCCAAGGCTGCCCTCTACAGGGACCATTAAAGGTTGAAATTCGATCTTCTGCAAATTAGAGAGGTGGAGGGAACTCATAAACACCCCGCCCAAGGCTTTCACACTGTACAATGCTATCAGTTTAACATACCTTGATAATACTGTCAAGGGTTAGTTTTCTAGTCGTTCATCTTCCGGCATACAGTATAGGTATCTGTGGTATGGCATTTTTTATTCTGTTGTACCATACTCCGCCGGGTGCAACTTGTCCAACCATATCTAGTTGCACTTTGTAACATTCTTCTTCTAGCGTAACTACGCTAACACCGTGATAGTTTCCCCTTTCATATTGCATTATATGGCAAGCTTCGTGGACTAGAACGCTAGCTAGTTCCATCGTTTTAGGATAGGCGTTCGGGTTTACAATTACACGCCTTTCTCTAACCTTCACTTTCCCGCCTTGAACCCAGCCTGAGCTTACAACACTAACTCTGGCTTTTACATAGTTAAACCAGTTTCGTGCATTGTTTCTAAGATAGTTGAATGCTTTAGTTATGTCAGATTGGAATTTAGCATCGCCTTCTATTCTTGGCAATCCGGTTCTATCTGTGCTCGAATAGGTTGTTCGTCTTATTTGCGTAGAAGTTCTAGTGCTGTCAGTTTGAGACGGTTTGTTAGACTGAACACGACCTGTCTTGGCTATCCAGCCTTCGCTGATCTTTAACCAACAGTAATCATCGCCTCGTTCGGATTGTATAACTGTGTAAGACTTACCTGCCGTAACCATTCCTGTTTTAGAATGTCCGGTTGAGGGTCCGGAACGTATGTTCATGTTCCCTGTGATATATGCACGAGAAGCTGTGTAACACCGAGAGCTAGAGGTTTTCGCTGTTGTTATCCTGGTATTAGAAGTGTTGCTGGTATTAACCGTACCTGGCTTGATCGCGCTTCCAGTAGGTCGGCGCAATATCCAGCCGCCATTTATCCTGATCCAGCACGAGTTGAACAAAGAGTCTTTTTTAGACTCATATACATTATAGGTCTTGCGTACCGTTGTTTCTCTTGTTGAAGCGGAGAACCGAGAGTCGCTTTTCCTAATCGTTACCGGTTTGGTTGTGTACAGAGTTTTGTGTGGAAAACACGAGTTGCTCTGCGCGGACGATGTTCCGCTCGTCAATGATAATACGGCTAAACAGATAAAAAGCAGGAGAATAATACCAAAACACGACTTTATTCCTTGCCAACACCCGCCGGGTCCAGCTTTAGCAAGTTTGTATCCTGTCTTAATATCGGAAAAGTCGTCTTTTCCATCGCGTCGAATTTTGTATTGTCCTGACATATTCCTCGCTCCAATCTCTAAACTTAACACTTGCACGAACAAAAGAATGTAGACCCCCGGCGGCAGCGAAAAGGTCTGCCCCGCTCACGCAAAATCGTAAGCGTTCTCGTCGCATGAGCGACGCACTATACGTAAACAGGGGCGGCTCAATGCGAGCTGCCCGGGCGAGCGGAAGGCTTGTTATTTTATCTGAGCGCGACATTCCTGGGACCTTCTCGCCGGTTGCGCGCCGAGCGGCTGTAAAAGCCGAGAGGCGCTATACAACTGTACAAAAAAGACCTCGCCATTGCTGACAAGGCCTTCCGATCGCTGTAGCCCCTACGGGACTCGAACCCGTGTCTCCACCTTGAAAGGGTGGCATCCTA
>WTGF01000085.1 GCA_011525385.1 Chloroflexota bacterium
TGGGGTAGAATTTCAACAGCGACCTATCAGGTCGCCCGAAAATCACCGAAATAAATTCAAGTTTTGCGGTCGGAAACCCGCGCTTCAAGCGCTTGCGCCTATGAGGGCGAAACAAGCGTCGATCAGCCCTGCGTGACGCAACGAGAACGTCGCTCCGTGATCATTCTCGCACTCGTATATTGAAGACCTGAGATTTTCCGCAATTTATTTCGGCGACCAGCTTATTTCTCTTATTCTGCAATCAATTTCTGCCAACTGATGTAATGCCGTGCCATCGCGCTTTATCTTGAATATCCGACTATCCCCTCCGCTCCATGGATAAGTGGAAAAAGCAATCCACTCGCTGTCGGGTGACCACGATATTTTGCCTAAATCGCCCGTGGTCATTGCTGTAATGTAATTCATAACACCTGTGTGAATATCGAGCAGATATATATGTGCTCCCTCGTCTTCATCGAGTGCTCGACCCTTTATTGCGATCCAATTGCCATCTGGCGACCATCGCGCGTCGTGAATTGAGTCCATTTTCAGTGAAAAGTCTTCAACTTGTTTTTTGACATCGAATACCACCAACTTGGAGAATTCAAAACTTACGTCATTGCTGAAATACATAATTCGCTCATCGTCCCCAGACCATGCCACGGCATCGGGACGCATTCCCGCTCGCGTCAACTCTCGCCAATCTGAGCCATCGGGATCTGATCCAGAGAGAATTGCGTCATAAGTCCCGATCGCGATAATTCTTTGCTCATCTGAAGACCAGTCAACTGGACGCCGTATCAAAAGATTCGCTCCAATGTACGAATCATAAGATTGACTGATTTCAGCCCCATCGACAGATGTTTTGTGCATGGTTTCGCTGCTAAAGAACCAAATGGATTTCCCGTCTTTTGACCAGCGAGGACCAAATTCTCTGAAGTGATTATAGGTTAAACGCCTGGAATCCAACCCATCAAATCGAATTCGATAGATCTCATATTTCTCGTTTGGCAAAAGACCATACACATAGCTGATAACCACCGCTACCCACATGCCGTCCGGCGACCAACTGATGCGACCGTAACTCTTGAAATGATGCTGGTTAAGCTGTCTTAAACCACTACCATCCGAGTATAGAATGAATAGCCTGTTGCGAGGAAGTTCACCGTACTTAGCGCAGATGAAGGCGATCATGTCCGATTCTTTGCTTGCTGGCGCGGGCGCGATGATAGGCGGCTGGACGTAATTGTCGATATGCCAGTGCAACTCCGGCGAGGTCAGAACAAGCGGAACGAGGCATAACAAGCCCAAAGCCAGGCAAGCTGCGGCGAACAGCCGGCGGCAACCGATTGCTCTCGACGCGGGACGGCTTGGCTTGTCTTTATCCCGCTTGTTTATGTTATCGAAGCCTGGCTTGGAATTCCTCATCAATTTCCAGCATAAGCCATTCTGCCTCCATAGACAAACCAAGCCGCTGTTGGCAAACCATCGACAGAGTGCATAGTCCGCATGGAATAGACGAGATGAAATGAGATGGCTGGTCTCATCTCGCCCGGAGGTTGATGCTCTTGTCTTATAGTCGATAGTCCCCTTTTTCTGAATGAATCAATATGCCATCCGCTGTATATGCAGTCATGGACCAGCTAGTGCGGTATAGGGAGAATTTTAAGGTAAGAGCAGGGTACATGTTCCATACCTCGGTCCCCAAAGAGCCCATTACTCGGTCCTTAAGGCGAGCAATCTCCGAATGTATTTCGGTTGGCATAGCTTCTGTCGACCACAATATGCCGGGGACAAGAGAAGCAATCACCTCAGATCTGCTGATTTCAATATCAATGAACACACTGGTATCTTTAACTTTGCGGCCATCCCATGTACAAATATCAAAATGTGATATTGCCATTTCCACAGTCAAAGAGTCCAAAGTGCACACGCCGGATTCACACTCGTCCTTAAAGTAAACATACCCCAATGTGTTGGAACCGTGCCAGGCCAGTTTCCATGACACCTCATCAAAAATCTGTCGAACCAACTCGGCTTCAGAATACACATTCTGCAAGGCGGACTGTGCAAGTCTTTGAGACAATGATATCTCTTTCGGAATGCTACAGAAGCCTGCCCAGACTACAAACAACGAAGTTGGGATTGTCACCAAAACAATCAGAATTATGCATGGCAGTGGCCATTTTCTGTTGACGGGTTGCCGCTTGGCTTTCATTACGTCAGTCCGTATAGAGGAGTCCGTATTTTTCTAATGCTTCATCTTTCATTGACAGTACATTATGAACGTATGTAATGTCCACTGTCGCTTTCACACCCTCAATGACCTTTTTAGCGCCGCCATCTTGGAATCGTTCAGGGAATCGCAAATGAAGCCGGCCTGTCCCTTGGTTGTAAGCGCCAACTGCTAACATCAATAGGTCTTGGCTACTGACGTGCGGTTGATCAATTTCTTCATCTGAAACCATTACGCCATTTGTTTGTAAGAGCTCTTGTATCTCGTACTGGAGATGCTTGAGATATGCTCCAGCTACTCTCAGGCTAAATGCGTCGTTTGTGTACAATCTAAATCATCAATCTGGTCTGCGAATGCGCCGGACGCCTCTGCCCTGTCACAAGCCAGTCCGCGCGGCGCAATATGAGCGCTTGCCAATAGGATAGAACATATATTCTATTTGTCAACAACCGATTCGGTGCTAGTGTATCCTTTTCGGTTGAAATTCTTGCGTCCTCGCCTCAAATCCCCGACATAAATCCCTCCTCCATGATAAAGTCTATCCGTAGGGGCGACCTATTAGGTCGCCCGAAACGTACCACACATGCTGTCGTTTTCTGTTTCAACTCATTTCACCACAACTGCGCAAAGAACTTGGAGAGCAACTATACCCTTGGCTTTTTCTCGCTGCTCTCGGTGTCCTCGGTGCTTAAGTTTTTTTCTTGCAACCAACATGGATACTCTGCCAAATTCCAATCGCCCCGCTTGTAGACCCGCCCCCGCGCCGTTACACTTGTCCCATGCAATCCCTCTGGCGCATCTTCAGATTCATGAAGCCCTACGGCTGGTTCTTGTTCTTCGGCTTCCTGACGACTGTGCTCCCGGTCGCCATGGAACTGAGCGTGCCGCGCCTCTTGCAATTGATGATCGACGAGGGCATCCGCCCGCGCGACATGGACCGCATCTTGCTCGGCGCGGCGCTGATGTTCGTCGCCGCCCTGGTCGGCGCGGCCAGCACCCTCGGCCAGGGCTATTGCCGCGCCGTCGTCTCGCAAGGCTTGGCCTACGATATCCGCCACGCGCTCTTTCGTCATATTCAGTCCTTGTCCTTCGCCAATCTCGACCAGATGCAGACCGGTCAATTGATGACCCGCGTCTCCAGCGATGTCGATGTCGTCCGCATGTTCTCCAGCGCCGGCCTGTCGCTGATACTGCGCGTCCTGGTCATGATCTTCGGCAGCATGATCATGCTGCTGCTGACAGATTGGGAATTGTCGCTGATCATGTTTGCCGTGGCCGGTATCTCAGCGCTTTTCATCCGCTATCTGATGGTGCAGGCGGCACGGCTTTTCACCGTGGTCCAGCAGCGGCTGGGCGCGCTGAACACGCTGGTGCAAGAAAACCTGGCCGGGATACAAGTCGTCAAGGCCTTTGTGCGCGGCCGCTTTGAGATTGAGCGCTTTGCCGCCAGCAATGACGACTATCGCCAAAAGAACATCGAAGTCGGCAATTTGCTGGCGGTGGCGATGCCGGTTCTGCAAGTGCTGACCAATGTCGGCACGGTCGCCGTGCTCTGGTTCGGCGGCTTGTCCGTGCTGGGCGACCGCCTGACCCTGGGCGAATTGATCGCCTTCAACAACTATCTCATGATCGGCATGGGTCCCTTGCTCTTCCTGGGTAATCTGCTCATGATGGCCGCCCGCGCCGAAGCTTCCGCCGAGCGCGTGCTGGAAGTCCTTGAGACGCGACCGGCGCTGCCGATAGCGCCTGCGCCGCATCAAGCCGAGCGCGTTCTCGGTCGCGTGACCTTTGACAATGTTTCCTTCCACTACAGCCGGCGCGGCCTGGACAAGGACAACGGCGCGGCTGGCGTCAGCGGCGACGACGTCTTGCACGACATCAGCTTCGTCGTCGAGCCGGGTCAGCAGATCGCGCTGCTGGGCGCCACCGGCGCCGGCAAAAGCACCTTGGTCAACCTGATCCCGCGCTATTACGACGTCAACGGCGGCCGCGTCTCGGTTGACGGCATCGATGTCAAGGCCTGGGACGCCGGCGCCCTGCGCTCGGGCATCGGCATGGTGCTGCAAGAATCAATTCTGTTCAGCGGCACAGCGCGCGACAATATCGCTTACGGCGACCCCGCGGCGACGCTGGACGACGTCATCGCCGCAGCCAAAGCGGCCCAAGCGCACGAATTCATCACGCGCATGCCGGCGGGCTACGACAGCCAGATCGAAGCCGGCGGCGCCAACCTCTCCGGCGGGCAAAAGCAGCGCATCGCTATCGCCCGCGCCCTGCTGATTCAACCGGGGATACTGATCTTCGACGACAGCACCAGCGCCGTCGATATGGAGACCGAAGCCAAAATACAAGCCGCGCTCGAAGCGCTGGCGGCGGGACGCACCACCTTTATCATCGCGCAGCGCATCACCAGCGTCCTCAAGGCCGACCAGATCCTGGTGCTGGATCAGGGACGGATCGCCGCGCGCGGAACGCATCGGCAATTGCTGGCTTCAAGCGAAATCTATCGCGAGATATACGAATCGCAACTGGGCGAGGTCGACGGCATGGGGAGCTTAAGTCGCGATGACTAACCGAGGCGGGTCGACAGAGCGTCCGCGTTTCATCGGCGGCTCGGGCGGCTCAAGGCCCACCGGCGAGAAAGCCAAGGACCGGCGCGGCACCCTGCGCCGCCTGTCCGACTATCTGCGGCCCTATCACAGCCAGTTGCTGCTGGTAGCTGTCTTGGTGCTTGCCGGCACCTTACTGGGCTTGATCGGCCCGGCCCTGCTGGGACGCGCCATTGACCAATACCTGGTTCACGACGATGTCGAGGGTTTGCTCGGCATTGCCTTGATTATGCTGCTGGTATATCTGGCCCAGGGCATCGTCACGGTGATTCACGGCCTGATGATGATCCGGGTCGGGCAATATTTCGTCGCCGATATCCGCGCCGCGCTCTTCCGGCACTTTCAAGCCCTCTCCCTCGATTATCACGACAAGCATCGCGTCGGCGACCTGATGAGCCGCATTTCCAATGACAGCGAGACCATCAACCAGATTCTCTCCAACGGCTTGATTCAGTTCACCACCAATATCCTCTCCCTGGGCGGCATCATGGTGGCCATGCTCTTGCTCAATCTGCCCCTGGCCATCGGCACGCTGATCATCCTGCCCATCATGCTCTTTATCACGAGTCAAATCACCGAGCGCACCCGCAAGGCCTTCCGGGGCATGCAACGGAATCTGGGTCTGCTCAACGCCGTCCTGGAAGAGAACATCACCGGCATCCGCGCCGTGCAAGCCTACGCCCAGGAAGACAGCGCCATCGGCCAGTTCCAGGAAGCCAGCCAAGCCTATCGGCTAGTCGGCATCCGCGCCGATTTCATCACCGCCGCCCTCGGCCCCATGTTCACCACCATGAGCATATTGACCGTCGCCGGGACATCCCTTCTCGGTGGATGGCTGGCCCTGCGCGATGTCGTTTCCGTGGGCGTGATCGCCACCTTTGTCATCTATGTCATGAACTTTTTCCGCCCCATGCGCGGCATCGCCATGGTCTACAATCAACTGCAATCGGCCCTGGCCGGCGCCGAGCGCATCTTCGCCGTCCTGGACGCCGAACCCACCGTCGTCGACCCGCCCAATGCCGAGCCGCTCGTCAACATCCGCGGGGCTGTCAGCTTTGACCGCGTCAGCTTCGCCTACGAAGAGGACAAACCCGTTCTGCAGGATATCAGCCTGGAGGTGGCGCCAGGCCAGACGATCGCGCTTGTCGGGCCCACCGGCGCCGGCAAAACCACCATCATCAGCCTGCTGAGCCGCTTCTATGACGTGACCGGCGGCGCCATCCGCATTGACGGGCGGGATATCCGCCGGGTTCGGCAGAATTCCATCCGCGAACAACTGGGCATCGTGCTGCAGGATACCTTCCTCTTCAGCGGCACGGTGATGGAGAATATCCGCTATGGCCGGCTGGACGCGGGGGACGACGAGGTCATCGGGGCGGCCAAGCTGGCCAACGCCGACGCTTTCATCCATCTGCTGCCCCGCGGCTACAGGACCCAGGTATCGGAAAAAGGGCATAACTTCAGCCAGGGGCAGCGTCAACTGCTGGCGATCGCCCGCGCCATCCTGGCCGATCCGCGCATTTTGATCCTCGACGAAGCCACCAGCAGCGTCGATACCCGCACCGAGATTCACATCCAGGAGGCGCTGCTGCGCCTGCTGGAAGGGCGCACCGCTTTCGTCATCGCACACCGCCTCAGCACCATTCGCAATGCCGATCAAGTGCTGGTGGTCAATGACCAGCGCATCATCGAACGCGGCAGTCACGATGAACTCCTGGCCCTGCGCGGCTTCTATTATCAACTCTACATGAGCCAGTACCATCATCTGGCGGCCTTGGCCGCCGGGGATTAAGTAAACTTCCCCGGCTACCTCCCGCTCTTGGAACGACTGCCCGACAAGCACCTCGAAATCCCCAGGGGCGCCCTGCCAGGCCGCCAGACCCACAACCCTCCGCCCCTTTCTTATTGAACCCGGTACGGGCGAGCCGCCGGCTCGCCCGCCAAAAATCTCTGCGCCCTCTGTGCCTCTGTGGCCAAAAAAAACTTGTACCATCCCCGCAAAAAACGCCATCCACAACCACCTCGAATCCCGTAGGGGCGAGCCTTGGCTCGCCCGCCAAAAATCTCTGTGCCCTCTGCGCCTCTGTGGCCAAAAAAACCGTACCACCCCCGCAAAAAACGCCATCCACATCCACCTCGAATCCCGTAGGGGCGAGCCTTGGCTCGCCCGCCAAAAATCTCTGTGCCCTCTGCGCCTCTGTGGCCAAAAAAACCGTACCACCCCCGCAAAAAACGCCATCCACATCCACCTCGAATCCCGTAGGGGCGAGCCTTGGCTCGCCCGCCAAAAATCTCTGTGCCCTCTGCGCCTCTGTGGCCAAAAAAACCGTACCACCCCCGCAAAAAACGCCATCCACATCCACCTCGAATCCCGTAGGGGCGAGCCTTGG
>WTGF01000047.1 GCA_011525385.1 Chloroflexota bacterium
CTATTCAACAGATTCCAATAACTCACCAACTACTCTCTTGTTTTTCAACAGAGTCCGGCGGGTCGCCCGAAACCACAAGTCGCGGCGGCAGCGGGCGACCAGATTGGTCGCCCCTACACGGCTCGCTTTTTTGCATGACTTACTTGCACTTACTGAGCGCACAGAGAAATGCCTCATTTACTTTGTGTTCTTTGTGTCTTTGTGGTTGGTCATGCTTTCGACCGGTTAGGGATCGCTTGACTTGCCAATAATTTGAAATGCGCCCTTGCCCGACCTGTACGCTATCCCATCGGACTTGCCTGCCATTATAATGCGCGATATGAGCGAATCCCCTAACTCCCGTCAGAGACTTCGGCGCCGATATCTGATCCTTACCTTCGCCGTTCTGCTGATCCTGGTCGCTATGCTCGGCTTGGATCTGAAGAACCGGGGCCTGGCCTGGCAATTGATGTGGTCGCAGACCGGCGAAGAAGCTCCCCTGGCGCAAATACGCGGCCTGGTCGAAGTGGCGGGCAATCTGCTCCGGCAACCGCTGGCGACAGAGCCGCTCGCGCCCGTCAAGCACAAGAGCGATATCCCATACGGCGTCAACACTTTTTTGCAGCAAGAGGTCGAGCGTCCCAAAATAGAAGCCATGCTGGCGATGATCCGCGATGCCGGTTTCCTCTGGCTGCGGCAGGAATTCCCCTGGGAAGACCTGGAGGTGGACGGACGAGGACAGTTCAAGGACTCGCGGCAAGATCACGATGGCGACGGCGTCGTCGATACGGTTGATGGCTGGGCCAAGTACGACCAGATCGTTGACTTGACCGAAGCCTATGGATTGCGCTTGCTGGTGCGCTTGAGCAATCCGCCCGATTGGTCACGGGCGGATCCCCAAGCCGGCCCCTTTGCGCCGCCTGATGATCTGCAAGACTTCGTGAACTATGCCGTCGCTATCGCGCGACGCTATCGCGGACGCATCAGCCACTATCAGGTTTGGAACGAACCCAACATCTACCCGGAGTGGGGCAATGCCTTTGTCGATCCGCCGCGCTACGTGGAAATGCTTTGCCGGACGCACGAGGCGCTCAAGCGAGTTGATCCGGAAATCGTGGTTGTCAGCGCCGCAATCGCGCCCACAGTCTCGCTGGACGGTTATTTCGGTTTCAGCGATTTGATCTTCCTGCAAGAGATTTACGATCTCGGCGGCGGGGATTGCTTTGATGTCTTCTCGGCCCAGGGTTACGGGCTCTTTAGCGGGCCGACCGATCGCCGCTTGCGCGCGACCTCGGTCAACGTGGCTCGGCACAGCTATTATCGCGATATCATGGTGCGCAATGGCGATGCCCACAAGCCAATCTGGTTGAGCGAAGCGGCTTGGAACGCCACACTAGATGCCGAACTGCCGCGCGAAGAGATTGACGCCTTTAGCCGCTATGGCAATGTCACGGGGGAACAGGCGGCGCGTTATATGCCTCTGCTCTACGATCGGGTTCAGCAAGAGTGGCCCTGGATCGGCAATGTGATGTACTGGTTCTTCACCCGCAAAGATCCTTTCGAAGCGGATCAGTCCAAATACTATTTCCGTATGGTCGAACCGGATTATCAGCCGGAAAAACCGACCTTTACGCCGCTGCCGGTTTATGAAAGCGTACGCGACTACATCGTCAATCAAGAGCCGATCTTGTATCGAGGCAGGCACCAGGCGGAAACCTGGCAAGTGGGTAGCGGGGGTAGGGTCATAGCCGACGAAAGCGCGCGCTTCGGGCGGGCGAAGCGCTTTGAAAGCGGCATCGCCTTTCGGGCGCAGGGAACGGCCGTCGAGATTCGCTGGCGTCCGGCCGAAAGCGACGACATCACCTGGCGCGTCAGCCGGTTCGATCTGTCGGCGGCAGGCGCGCGTAGCGACTGGATCGACTTGGGTTCTGACCCCGTAATTGTTGATGAAATCGCTGTATACGACCTCAGTCTGAATCACCTGTCTCCACTGGTTGCAGCAGGTCTGGCGCTTGTGATCGTGCTGACGGGTACAGTTGCTGTTGCCGTGCGAGAACGCCTGAAATGAACCTCGGCGCCTTGAACCGGATCCGGCATGTCTTGCCGCTGCTCCTGATGCTGGCCTTGCTCGTCCTGGGCTGCGCAGTTCGCTTTCATCGTCTGGGCGAGCAGTCCCTCTGGTACGACGAAGGCATCGCATACAACCATGCGCTGCGCGCGCTGCCCGAATTGATTCCGCTTTTGCAGCGCAATGTGCATGTGCCGGCCTATTTTACGCTGCTCGGACTGTGGGAAGATCTTGCCGGCGCCTCCGAATTCGCCTTGCGGTCGCTTTCGGTCTTTTTCAGCCTTCTGAGCGTCGCTTTGACTTACGCTTTGGGATCTCGTCTTTTCCATCCGGTCGCTGGCTTGGCGGCCTCCGCTTTTGTGGCGCTCAATACCTTCAGCATCTATTACGCGGCTGAGGCGCGCATGTACGCTATGTTGACGGCAATCGCAGCCGGCAGCATGTTGCTCTTTGTCGTTTTTCTGCGCGATCTCTGTCGACCGCTTCCATCACGCTCCCGCAGTCGCTACATTGTTGCGCTGGGATTGATCAACGCCCTCGGTCTTTATACCCATGTTGTTTTCGCCTTGGTCCTCTTGACGCAGATTGCTCTGGCTATCATGTGGTTTCTAGGCTCTTGGCCCGCCGAACGTCAATCGACCGCTTCCGCCTCAATCGCGGTGCGGACGCTGCTGGCTTACTTATTCGCGAACGCGCTAACTCTTCTGCTCTTCTCCCCCTGGATCTCGACCGCCGTCAGTCAAGTCTTCGCCCAGCCGAATATCGCGGCGCCGATCGCCCTTGATCGCTTGCTGCGCGAGATCCAGGGTTATTTGGCTTTTGGCAGCACCTTCGAGTTGAGCATGGGAAGCATGGGCTTCGTCGTCTATTTCTTTATGCTCTTCGGCTTGCTCCTGCCCGATACGCGGGGTCGCGCATTATGGCATATGCTGCTGCCAGTGGTCTGGGTCTTGATCTCGGTTGGCGTCTACCTGTCCATGGACCTGGGAGCGCGTTACATGCGTTTCTTGCTGCCGGCGCAGTTGGCTTTCGCGCTCTGGATGGGGCGCGGCGTCTGGATCCTCTGGACGCGCCAAACCCGCGAACGACATATCGCGCTGCGTCATGTTCCCAGGCTGGCGGCGCTGGTCGCTTCGGCCGGCTTGCTCCTGGCTCAGATCAACGGCTTGCCGATTCTCTACCATCATGCCGATTTTCAACGTGATGACATCCGCGGCCTGGTCCGGCATATCGAAGACCAACTGAACGATGGAGACGCGCTGATCGTCAGCGCAGCGGGACTGGCGGAGGTCCTGCGTTATTACTATCGCGCCGAGGCGCCCGTCTACGGCTTGCCCCTCACCGCGGATGTCGAATCGACGC
Source organism: Chloroflexota bacterium (assembly GCA_011525385.1). Taxonomy (GTDB): domain Bacteria; phylum Chloroflexota; class Anaerolineae; order Aggregatilineales; family Phototrophicaceae; genus UBA6055. The sequence goes on from WTGF01000047.1 coordinate 3,410, forward strand.
GCGCCCAAGTGAACGAAATAATCGCGGCCCACGACCGCCTGCACGTCATCTTTTATGGCGCGGCTGAACAAGACCCGCAGGGCATTGTCGAAGCGACGCTCAATCGAAATGCCTTCGAGATCAGCGACGCCTGGGTAGGCGATCTGCGCTACGCGCAATACGTCAGCCCGGCCGATTTCGGCCAAGCGCAGTCGCTGGACGCGCGCTTCGGGGAACAGATCTTGCTGGCGTCGGTCGCTCTAAGCGCCGAGGCGGCGCAACCCGGCGATGTCCTGCAAGTTCAGTTCACCTGGATCGCCGATGCCGCGATCGGGACGCGTTACAAGGTCTTCTTGCAACTGCTTGATGCTGAGGGCTTCCTTGTCGCGCAGCGGGACAGCGAACCGGTCGGAGGACTGGAAAAGACCGTAGACTGGCCGCCCGGCGTAGCGGTGCTGGATAATCACGCGCTCTCCCTTCCGAATGATCTGCCCCCGGGCGACTACAGGCTGATCGCCGGTCTCTACGATATCAATGATGCAAGCGCGCGTCTTCCAGTCGGGGACACTGATCACCTGGAACTGGCGCGGATCCGCGTCGGCTAGGCGGAATCGCGCAGATATACCGCTTCGCCGGCGACATAAGTCGCCTCGATGGCGCGGTCGTCGGCGCAGATCATCAGCGCAAAAAGCAGCTCCTCAAAGCTCTCCGCCACCTCGCTGCGCAACTCCAGCAACGGCGTCGCGTACGGATCAAGTACGATGATATCAGCGTCATGACCGACCTCCAATGTACCGACGCGATCGGCAATGCCAAGCGCCTGGGCGCTGCCCAGCGTCGCCAGATAAAAGCTCTGAATCGCCCTAACCGAAATCTTGCCTAACTGCGCCATTTTGTAAGCTTCGTTCATGGTTTGCAGCATGGAGAAACTGGTGCCGCCGCCGACATCGGTTCCCAATCCCACTGTGACCGGACGGCGTTCGGCTTTGGTTCTGGCGATATCAAAGAGACCGCTGCCGATGAAAAAATTCGAGGTGGGACAGTGGGCGATATTGGCGCCAGTCTCGTGGAAGCGACGCAATTCCTCTTCCGACAGATGAACCCCATGGCCGTATATCGCTCGTTCATCCAGCAATCCGTAGTATTCGTAGATGTCGGTATAGTGCTCCCGCTGCGGATACAACTCCTTTGCCCGCGCAATCTCCGCCAGATTCTCCGAGATATGCGACTGCAGTCGCAGGTCAGCGAATTCTCGCATCAGCGAGCCGGCCAGTTCCAATTGCCGCGGACTGCTGGTGAGCGCGAAGCGCGGCGTCACCGTGTAGAGGCAGCGCCCGCGTCGGTGCCAGCGTTCGATCAAGGCTTTGGAATCGTCATAGCTCGATTGCGCCGTGTCAAGGATGGCGCTCAGGGCATGGCTGTCCATCATCATCTTGCCCGCCAGGATCAGCATGTTGCGCTTCTGCGCCGCCTCGAAAATTGCCTGGACGGAACCCGGCGCGGACGTACAGAATACCGAGGCGGCAGTCGTGCCATTGCGGAACAACTCGGCCACGAAAAACTCGGCGATACGCTTGGCATGCTCGTCATCATTGAACTTGGCTTCGGTCGGGAAGGTGTACTTGTTCAGCCATTCTAGCAGTTGCGTACCGTAAGAGCCGATGATCTCAACCTGTGGGTAATGGATATGCGCGTCGACGAAACCGGGCATCAGGATCGAGCGCGCATGGCGCCGTACTTCGACATCGTCCGGCAGCGCAGGCAGAATCTCGGCGGCGCCTCCGATTGCGGAGATCTTGCCGCCCTCAATGACGATGATCCCATCCGGCTCGTATACCGCACAGTCTTCCGGCGGATTCAGAAAGGGATCCGCCCTCACATAGAACAGCGAGCCGCGCAAGGCAAGCTTGCTCATCGTGGGGACCTCGCTAGACCATTTTGTCTGCAATCGCCCAGGGGCATGGGAACAGGGCTATCAGGCACGATGCAAGGGCCCCACGTCTTCCCAGGCGCCGCTTTGCCAGGAGCGGATCATCGCCGCATGCGCCTCGGCCACGGCCAGCGCATCCCCAAAACCGGGCGAGGCTTGCGCGCCCTCAGCCACCGATTTCAAGAACTGATAGGCTTCAATCACCTTCATGTCTTCGTAGCCGATGCCGCTGCCGTCACCCGGATTGAAATTGCCGTGGTAAGGATATTTGTCTCCGCCCACCAGTCGCAGGAAACCGTCTCGCAGCCCATCGTCGCCGGGCAGGTAGAGCTGCAATTCGTTCATCCGCTCGAAGTCCCAATTCATCGCGCCCTCGGTGCCGTTGACTTCGAAGCCGAATTGATTCTTCGGCCCGAAGATCGTGCGCGAAGCTTCGAAGCTACCGCGCGCGCCGTTGGTGAATTCGACCAGGGCGCCAACATAATCTTCGTTGCTAACCGGTCCGGTGGGATCGCCCGGCGCGCCCATCGAATAGTGCGTACCCTTGCCGGGGATCGGCTTGGGCCGCTCCGCGATAAAGGTATGCGCGTTGCTGGCCAGCCGCTTGATCGGTCCCGCCAGGTAGAGCGCCATGTCGGTGACATGCGCCATGATGTCGCCCAGCGCGCCGTAGCCAGCCACGTCCTTGTCGAAGCGCCAGGACAGCAAGCCGTAAGGATTGCTGCCGTACATGCTGAAGAAACGACCGCGGTACTGGGTCAGTTCTCCCAGCTTGCCCTCGCTGATCAGTTTTTTGGCGTGAATCACCAGCGGCGCCCAGCGGTAATTGAAGCCGACAAAGGTCAGGACGCCGGCTCGCCGCGCGCTGGCTTCGATCTCTGCGGTTTCTGCGGGACTGCGCCCGACCGGCTTTTCACAGAAGATATGCTTGCCGGCCGCTGCGGCCGCGGCAACGATTTCGACATGTAGATTATTTGGCGTAGCGATATTTACAATCTGTACTTGAGGATGCTCGATCACTGCGCGCCAGTCTGACGTCGCCGCTTCGAAGCCGAGAAGTTTCCGCGCCTGAGCCGCGCGTTCCGCCACATTGTCAGAGCAAATAACCAGCTTCGCTCCCAGACCGCTGTCGGGAAAGCGCTGCGACACCAAACTGTAGGAACGGCTGTGTACCTGTCCCATCCAGCCCATGCCGATCACACCGATGCCAAGCGTCGTCATCTTCGACCGCCCTGTCTCGCGTCATACGGTTTATTTTGGGAGTGTCGGCATTGTACTGACGGCGCTTGGATATGGCAACAATCAGCCCTCAATCGCTTCGATGTGGCTGCGGAATTCCGACTTGGGATTCTCGATATAGACCCAGGCGCGCGTCTTGCTGACCAGCCGCGCGCTGACCCGCACATAAGCGTTCCCTTCGTAGTCGTCCAGCTTCTCGAGTTCCTCGCTGCTGACTTCAAAGAGCAAGCCTTCCACCCGCGATCCGCTGTGCGGCTGCAAAATACTGTAGACATAATGAATGCCATTAAGCTTGGCCAGACGATAGCCAAGCAGGGAATCCGGCCGGCCGTCGCCCAGCGTGCGACCGAGCAACTGTTGCTGTGTTTCCGGATTCTTCAAGGTGCCATAGGTGAAGAGTTTTTCCATACGCATACGTCTTCCTGTTAATCACGCAGCTCGGGACGTTGCTCCTGGCTTGGATTTCCTGTTTATGTAAACCGAGTCGCTCATGCGACAAGAAGGCTTACAATTTTGCGTGAGCGCGACATTCCTGTGACCGATTCGCCGGTTACGCGCCGAGCGGCTCTCATTCGTCGCTTGGGTTATGCGCGCCGTCGAGATATCCGGCCACCCATTTCATCATATCAATCGACCCATGCGGCTGCGCCTCCCCAAGATTCAGTTGACGATCAATACTATCATCGCTCCGGATGAGCGAGGGTTTGCTGCGGTTTTCCGCCATTTGGGTCATCAGATGGGCTAGATTGCGCAGGTTATTCGCCAAGATATGCCGCTCGTCCGCCGAAAGAATGTCGCGAACGAGCGCCAGTTCGCGGCGCACGGTCTGTGGATCAATATCGGTCAAATGCGCATGGTCGAAGGCGTCGGTGATATGTTCGACCAAGGTGCAGGCCGCATTGATCACTTGGGCGAAATTTGCGGGATCGCGGTCCGGCATCCAGCGGCGCATGGCGAGCGCCGTGCGCAAGATTTGCTTTAGCGGTTCCAGGTGACGGTGCGCCTCCAGCTCGCGCTCAAGCCGTTGCAATTGTGTCAAGGTACAACGGTGAGTGTGTTCCCGCCACCAGTCGTACAGGGTATTCAGCAGTGTTCGGCTCCAATTGCCTTGCCTGCATATGCGTTCGATTCCGTCGACGACCAGCGGAATATCTTCCTCATCTTCAAATTGCTGAAAAAGATGCGTGACGGTGGTGCGGGTCGCGGTTTCCAAGTGCAGGCCGCTGCAGCTTTCGAAACATTTCCAAAGATGCCGATAAGAGACATGCAGCGCCGGATTCTTGGTCATCAAACGCGCTAGCGCTTCCATCAGCGGCTGCGTCGCCGCTTCCCAATCGTAAAAATCAAGCATCCCGAAATAGGCGTCAATCACATCGCGGGGCGCCAAATTGTCGACGCCGGATACCGCGTTCAAGATCGACAAGACCCGGTCCAGCGTGAATTCATCTTCCTCGAGCAATGTGCTCAACCTTGGGAAAAGCGCATCGCGCTTGGCAAGGTGACTTGCCGCTTCGACGAGCAATTCCCGATCATCGCTGATCAGGACATGACGCAAGTGAAGATCAAGCGCGTTGTCGCTAAGCTGATGGCTCGCTTGCGTAGCCAACAATCGAATCATCGCCGGCGGCCGATAAATCACCGGAAGATCGACGCGCTTCTCGGACGCGAAAAGCGTCCAAAGATACTCCACCGATGCGATCGTGACCAGCTGCTCGTCGGAGGTCTCGATGCCGTGGAAGAGCGCAAGAAGAAAATACTCGGCTGTTTCTTCTATAAGAGGTTCCAGGGCCTCCGCCGAGTTATCGCGCAGCGCGCGGCTCATTTTGGCCGGCAGGGCCGCAATCAGCGATTCATCCTCATAAAGCGTATCGGCGATACCGGGCAGGCGGCGCGCGGCGATCAGTATGAGATGAATGCCTAATTCGCCGTTGTCCTGCGCGCGCTCAATGGACGCCAAGACCCCGTCGCGCAGAATGTCTTGCAATTGATACGAAAGCGGTTCATGCGCGATCAATTCCAGCCAACTGATCAAGGTCGGCACATCACCTTCCTCGATGGCTACTTCGAGCGAATCGCGCGCGGCAGCCTGCAAGCGTGGAATCCATTTCTCGTCGATGCCCAAATGATTCAGGCGATTGCGGGCGAAGACATAGACGGTATCCGGCTGCGATTCCAGCATTTTGTCAAAGAGGCCGGCAAGTTCCGCTTCCAGCCGCGCGTCTTCATCCAACTCTTCGGCAACCCGCTTCCCCGCCACGACATCGCGGTTCTGCAATGCGTTTTCGAGCAGCTTCCTTATATATCGGAGGCGCAATTCGCCTGTTGGCGGCGCGGCGCTGGACAAAGCGCCGATCATGGCCCCCGTTTCGAGCGCGTCCTCTGTCAATGTCCGTTGGTCCAGCAAATGGCGTTCGGCGACCGCTGCCAGTTCGTCCGAAAGATCTCCGTCTCCCATAGCTGCGACTGCCAGGGCCTCGAGGCTGTCAATGCGCTCGGCGAAACTATCGCTATCCTCCCGCCACCAACCGCTGAGCAATCGGACGTAGGGATGTTCCCGGCCCCCGGCCATCGCTTCGGGATTGTTCCAATTCAGGGCCCAGTATCGCGTATCGTCGTCGCTGTCGGAAAAAACGATATGGGGGGGTTCCAGTTGCGTCTGAAGGTCATTTGTTGAAAAACTCAACTTGACGGTCGCAGCGTCCGGCAGCAGCCCTCGCAGACCAGCGACCAGGTCAAGACGTCGCTCGAAATCTGCCGGGAAATTGCGAATCATCAGTTTGCGCTCCTGCAAGAGCGCTCCGGCGAGGGTCATCGCCAAGTCGAAATCCTCGTCCAAAAGCTCGTTCAGGACTGTGCCAAAGCGATTCTCAGGCCTCGTCGCGACGGCCTCCGCATTGTCGGGCAGAGCTAAAGCGGCTCCACTGTCGCCATCCCGCGCCACATCCAGCGGCAGATTATCGAGTAGCCACCGGAGCCCGGCATTGTTCGGCCTCAACAGATCATATGGAATCGAAACATATTGGTAGCAGGCGCTTCCCTCTTGTCTATCCGGCGACCAGGCATAGACTAGCATCGCCCGTTCGTCGTCAGATTTCGAAAGAGCCAAAGCAGGCGCATTGCTGCTGTCGCCTAAGGTCATCGGTTCTAAAGAGAGCTGCCTGCGACATTGGGCGGCATCGCCAACGGGAAAATCCTCGCTGCGCGCAAGCGCGACAAGCACGTCGTCTTCCCCGTAACCCGCCATCAAGTAATCCAGTGTGTCGGGCACGCTGGCGACCTTCAATCCTTGCTCCATCGGAAATGCCCACCCATTGTGTCAAATTCATCCCTTTCGCGCAAGCTATAGCCTACGATTTCCAAGACAATCCCTTCAAAATGGCGTCACTGGAACGATCTAAACTTAAACTGAAAATTAACCACAGCCGCTCGGCCCGCAACCGGCGAAAAGGCTTGCCACACTCACACATAGTAATAAACTCCATCAAAAAAGATGACCGTAGGGGCGACCTATCAGACTCTGTTGAAAATCATGAATTACAGCCAATCCCGGTCAGTGTCGTGTAAATGCGAAAGACCATAATGGTCCAAAATAGCTCAGTAAAGCTCCCCCTCCCTGATGCTTCGGGGAGGGGGCCGGGGGGTGGGGTAGAATTTCAACAGCGACCTATCAGGTCGCCCGAAAATCACCGTAATAAATACAGATTATATGACGATTTCACCCCCAATTAAGAGATGTCCGCTCCCCAGCCCACAAGGGGAGAAGGGGAGTATTATGACCCGTATTGAGCCCTGTAAGCCCCTTTCCCTTTATGATTCTGCCCCTCGAGAACGGGGTACTGAGGGGGGACCAGGAGCTTGAGGTGAGGGTCTAAGCGCCTTTTTCTTTCGAGAAACCCCTATGCTGGACTGCAACCGGATTCCTTGACAGATCATCCCGAGATTTCCCAATTTGGGATATTTTGGGATAAGAGACGGTTGAGCCGGTACGCTGTTGGAAAACGCAAAAGGCTTACGGGTTCTTGCGTGTTTTCATGTCAAAGACCGGCTTGTATGCTATACTGTGCCAAAGAAACGGGCGCAAGAATTTGATGCTCGTAGGTAAGGTAAACTTATGGAAATCTTGGAATTAACCGGCAAGGCCGTTAAGTCGTACGAAATCGCAGATCTCCTGGGACAAGGCGGCTACGGTGTTGTCTATCGGGCTAATCAGAGCGCGGTCTTGCGCGAAGTGGCGATTAAGGTCATTTTGCCAAAATACGCCAACTCGCCCGAGTTCATCCGTCGCTTTGAAAGCGAGGCGCAAGTAGTCGCCCGCCTTGAACATCCTCATATTGTCCCCTTATATGATTATTGGAGAGAGCCAGACAGCGCTTACCTGGTGATGCGCTATTTGCGCGGCGGCAGCTTGCGAGACAAGATCGATCTACAGGGTCAGTTGGACGTTGACGCCACTGGCAAGGTTCTGGAGCAGGTTGGCTCTGCCTTGACCTTTGCCCATCGCAATGGCGTCGTCCATCGCGATGTCAAAGCCGACAACATCTTGATGGATGAAGACGGTAACGCCTACCTGGGCGACTTCGGCATTGCCAAGGAAGTCGGCAGCGATGGCGGCGGCGGACAGGGCGATATCGTCGGTACGCCGGCCTATCTGGCGCCGGAGCAAATCCGCGGCGGTGATGTCGGGCCGCATAGCGATGTCTACGCCTTTGGAATTATGCTCTACGAAATGCTTTCCGGACGCCGTCCTTTCGCCGAGTTGACACTGGCAACGCTGGTATACAAACACCTCAACGAACCGCTGCCGATGATCGACCATGACGAGCTTAATCTGCCCCCCGCCTTCAATTCGATCATACAAAAGGCCACCGCCAAAGACCCGGAAGAGCGCTATCCCGACGCGCAGTCGCTGGTGAGGGAGTTCCATCAAACCTTGCGCCACGGCGCGGCAACAGTCGAGTTGTCGCTGGAGGAATTGGATCTTTCCGACTTCGAGCTGCTGGAGACAAAGAATCCCTACAAGGGTCTGCGCGCGTTCCAGCAGGCCGATGCGGCGGACTTCTTCGGCCGCACATCCATGATCCAGCAAGTGCTTGATCGCTTGCAGGAAGGGGTAGTTGAGAGTAATTTCCTTGCGGTGATCGGCCCCAGCGGCAGCGGCAAGTCCAGTTTGGTTAAAGCGGGCGTTCTGCCGGCGCTGCGACAAGGACGGGTGCCGGGGTCGGAACATTGGTTTTATGCCGAGATGGTGCCTGGCGAGGTTCCCTTGGAGGAACTGGCGGCGGCCTTGTTGAGCGTTTCCACGTCGCCATTGCCCGGCATTGTGGAGCTCCTGCGCGATAACGAAGGGGGACTTGCCGAAGGCGTCACATGGGCGCTGCCTTCAAAGGATAGCCGGCTGGTGCTTATGATCGATCAGTTCGAGGAGGTCTTCACGCAGGTCGAGCAAGAGAGCGATCGCCAGCAGTTTCTGGACCTCATTCTCAATGCTGTTGCCGCAGAAAACAGCCCGGTCATCATCATCGCCACCTTGCGCGCCGATTTCTATGATCGGCCGCTGCTCTATCAGGGCTTCGGCGAGTTGATCCGCAAACGAACCGAACTGGTATTGCCTTTGAATGACGAAGAACTGGAAGAGACCATAACAGGTCCCGCTTATCGCGTCGGCGCCGTTTTGGAAGAAGGACTTGTCGAAGCGATTATCGAGGACGTGCGCGAACAGCCCGGCGCCTTGCCGCTCTTGCAATATGCCTTGACCGAACTCTTCGAACGGCGCGACGGCGCCCTTTTGACGAAGGCCGCCTATTCGGATATCGGCGGCACTTTGGGCGCCTTGGCCAAGCGAGCGGAAGAAGTTTATCTCCGCTTCCGAGATGACGGCAAAGAAATGGCCCGCCAAATGTTTCTCCGTTTGGTTACGCTTGGCGAGGGCCAGGAAGATACCCGGCGCCGCATCTTGCAAACAGAATTGTTGACGCTGGGCGATCGCGATGTCGTAGAAGATGTGCTGGATCATTTCGGGCGCTATCGCCTGCTGACATTTGACCGCGACGAAACCACGCGCAGTTCTACGGTGGAGGTGGCGCACGAAGCGCTGATCCGACAGTGGGAACGCTTGCGCGAGTGGTTGATCGAAAGCCGTGAAGATGTCAGGCTCGAGCGGCAGCTCTTGCATTCCGCGGAGGAATGGGATGCGGCTGGCAGGGAAAAGAGCTACGCGATGGGTGGCACGCGCCTGCGCCAATTCGAGGAATGGTCGCAGACGACCTCCCTCCAGCTCAATCAATTGGAACTGGAGTACCTGGAAGCTAGCCTGGCTGTTCGTCGAGAGCAAGAGGCGATCGAAAGAGCGCGCCAGGAACGAGAACGGGAACTCGAGCGTCAAAAAGCGCGTAATATGCGCATCGCCGCGATTGTCTTCGGCGTCGCTGCCGTGGTCGCCATCATCCTCAGCCTGGTGGCCTTCCAACAGCGGGCAATAGCCGAGTCTGAACGCGAACGCGCGGACGAACAACGCGTGATAGCGGAAGACCAGCGGGAAATTGCCGAGGAGCAGATGAACATCGCCGAGGAACAGCGCGCGATTGCTGAAGACGCCTTGCACGTTGCTGAAATCAACGAACGCAAGAACCTGAGCCTGGCGCTGGCAGCCAATGCCCGCGGCTCATTGAGCGAGCACGACCCGGCGCTGGCCCTGCCTTTGGCCATCGAAGCGCGCCATGTTTTTGATCCTCCAGAGGCGGAAGTCCTGCGTATCCTGGGCAAAACGGCTTTCTCCCCGGGCCCCAGATTCCGCTTTACCGATTCGCCTCAATCCACGCTGGCTGTCGGGACCAATTCCGATGGCAGCATCGGCGCTTACGCCGGGTCGGAAGGCGTCATCCGTCTCGTCAATACCTTCACCGGCGAGTTGCTAAGCATGATAGAAACCGGCAGCCCTGTCATCGGCTTGTCCATCAGTCCTGACGATCGCTTGATCGCCGCCGGCCTGGCTGACAACACCGTTGGCCTCTGGCAATTGGAAAGCGGCGCCGAGCTTTACCGCTTGACGGGCCACGAGATGATGGTCACCGATGTCGAGTTTAGTCCCGATGGCGTGACCCTGGCATCGTCTAGCGCCGATACTTCGGTCCGGCTTTGGGATGTCGAGTCCGGTACCCTGCGCCATACTTTGCAAAAACACCTTGACTACGTCATCAAGCTCAGCTTCAGTAGCGACGGCGCCCGGCTCGCCAGCTCCTCCGCCTCCATCGGCGTAAACGAAAATGAGCGGACGCCGGAACATAACACCATTCAGGTCTGGGATGTCGCCAGCGGCGATAACCTCTTGACCATCCCGCCCGATGGCATCGGGTACGTTCGCGATGTTGAATTCAGTCCCGATGGTTGGACTATCGCCGCCACCACCTGGAGTTCGGCCCTGGGCGGCACGGCGCGCATCTACGACTCCGAAAGCGGCGCCGAGTTACACCGCCTCTATGCCCATCGAACAACGATAGCCAATGTTGAATTCTCTCCTGATGGCAAGATGCTGGCTACCGGCTCGCGAGATGGCTCGGTCAAGATCTGGAATATCGAGCAAGGCGTCGAAGTCACCAGTTACGTCGGTTTTCCCGAGCGCGTCCACGACATCGAGTACTCGCCCGACGGCGAATACATGATGATCGGCCTGGGCAATGCCGGCGATTTCCCGGACGGCGGCGACAACCCGGCTGATGGCTCTGCCTATTTGTGGGATCTGCGGAATCGGACGCAAGCTCAGATTTACGCGGGCCACAGCAATTGGATCTGGGCTGCCGATATCAGCCCGGACGGCAACCTGGTCGCATCCGGTTCCGGACCCTTGTCTCTGCCGGCTTCACCCGACGACTTGGACGCCACCGCGCGCGTCTGGGACGCGGTGAGCGGGCAGCAGGTCATCGCTTTGTCAGGCCATAGCAATACAGTTGATTCGGTCCGGTTTACGCTCGATGGGAATTATTTGCTCTCAGCCAGTTGGGATGGCACCATCCGCCGCTGGGATTTGAACGACGGCGGCGAAGTCGCGCGCTATGACCTGCCGGAGGCGCGGGTCTATATGATCGACCTGCATCCGGACGGCGAGCATTTCCTCTCGGCATCGAGCGATGGCATAATCCGCATGTGGCATATCGAAAGCGGTCAGGTAGTAAAAGAATTCCTTGGGCATACTGCCGATGTCAATGGCGTGCATATCAGCGACGATGGCGCTCTGATCGCTAGCGCCGCGGGCAACTGGGCTGGCGAAGACCATACGCTGCGCTTGTGGGATGCCGAAAGCGGCGAGTTGCTGGGCACTTATGAAGGACATACGGCAATCGTCAATTACGCTCGCATCGCCCCCAATAAGCAATTCATCATCAGCACCTCCTGGGATGACACCGTACGCATGTGGGATATCGAAACTGGCGAGGAAGTGCGGCAATTTGTCGGTCACACTGGCAATACCTTTGGCATTGACATCAGCAGCGATAGCATGACGCTCTTGACCACCTCATCCGATACCACAGTGCGTATGTGGGACATCGCGACCGGCGAAGAGCTCAATCGCTTCGATCAGCATACCGACTGGATTCAAGAGATCGTGTTCAGCCCGGATGAATCCACCGCAGTATCAGCAGGGCAAGACTTAACCCTGCGCCGCTGGCGGATCAGACGCACGGCCGATGATCTGATCGCCTGGGCCCGGGACAATCGCTATATCCGCGAATTGAGTTGCGCCGAGCGCGAGTCCTTTCGTCTCACATGCGAGTAGACGCGGGCTAAAATCAATTTAGACAGCCAGGTGGCTGTGAGCAAGCCGCGGACCGTTCAATCGTTTGTATTCCTTTACATTTAGCTTTCGAGGCCTGGCATGAGCGCTCAGGGGGGTGGCAACCATGTCGGACGAGATCAACGATAATCCGCCGCCGGAAAACGGCAGGGCCGGGGATTCTGCCTCGGCAATTTTCGCCGCGATCATGCGCGAAGCGGCTGAAAAAGCGAGGCCGAAGGGCGCCAAATTCTCCAGCGAACGCGCGACTCCGCCGCCTCACGCATCACAAAAGACAACTGAGCCTTCTCTGGAAGAAGAGCCAAATCCTGGGGAACCTGTCGACGATAATGAAGGGACAGCGAGGCCGCCGGAGCCGCAACTGTTTCGGCGCATCCCCCACGGCACTTTGCGTCCGAGTCGGGGCAGTTCCGGTCTCGCCGGCGGATTCCTTCGCACGATCTTTGTTGTCGGTATCAGCGCCGGATTGGTCGCCACAGTTTTGACCTGGTTCACCGATCCACAATTCCTTAATCCGGCTGTCGTCAGAGGCCTGCAACTGAACGATCCGATGCTGATGGCAAACATTGCTGCTCCCGGCGCAACGCCGACGCCGGTTGCGACCCCTAATTGGCATTACCGAATTGGCATTATTTCCGGACATCGCGGAGAGGACTCGGGCGCGGTCTGTGAAGACGACTACGGATATCCGGAGTTGCAAGAAGTTGATGTCAATTTCTCTGTTGCCCAGCGAGTGGTCGCGAAGTTGAAAGCGGAAAACTTCACCGTCGATTTGTTGGATGAGAATGACCCGCGGCTGGATAACTACCAGGGCGTTGCTCTGCTATCGATCCATGCCAATACCTGTTACGATTTCGGCGAGTTTGTCAGCGGTTATATTGTCGCCAAAGCCGAGGCCAGGCCAGATTTCGGCAACGATACCTTGCTGCGCGAATGCGTCGCCCTCAACTTCGGCGCGCTGGTGCCGCTGGAACGCAGCTTTGTGCTGACGCTTGATATGACCAATTACCATGTCTTCCGGACAATCCATCCCTTGACGCCGGCGGTGATTCTCGAAATGGGCTATATGTTGGCGGATCGCGAGGTGCTGGAAAACGAACCGGAATTGCTTGCCCAAGCCATCACCAATGGCATCTATTGCTATCTGGGCGTCTCTGGCAATGTCTCGGGCCTGTCGCCGGCTCGCGCGGATGCCCGCTATCTTGTGCCGCTGCTGGAAACCCCGACCCCCGAATGGAGACGGTAGTCCAAGTGCATTGGAAGAGGTCTTGGTATTGGCGAGAGTTCCTGGCGATCTGTGAACAAAGCCTCATGCTGGTGTATCGATTTCGGTTGAAATTAAATCAACTCATTTCACCACAAATGCGCAAAGAACATGGCGAGCAACTATACTCCAGGTTTTTCTCGGTGCTCTCGGTGTCCTCGGTGGTTAATTTTTTTGTTTCAACCGAAAAGGATACACTACCAAGCCTCATTGCTTCTTGGAGAATGAGTCCGCTGGCGCTATAATTGAATCATAAGAGGCGTTAGCGCGCCGCTGTGAATGGAGAAGTCGCATAGAGGCCTAGTGCGTCCGCTTGGAAAGCGGATACGGGAAACCGTACGTGGGTTCGAATCCCACCTTCTCCGTTAGCGACTAAAAGAACACGGCGTGTTCTTTTTTGTTTTAACAAACTCCCCTTGCTCGCTATGGCGGAAGGTCTATTATTTTATGTGGGCGCGTCAGTCCTAATCGCTGCCGCCGAGCGGCTTTTCGCGCCGTGTCCCGTACCGGCTCCCAGGAGATTGCCATGACCTCAATAAAACGCCTCGAATTGATCGTCAACGGCGAGTCGCATCAACTCGACCTGGATCCAGCTACCCCCCTGCTCTACGTCTTGCGGGGGGACCTGGGCTTGAAGGGAGCGAAGTATGGCTGCGGCCTGGAACAGTGCGGCGCTTGCAAAGTCCTGGTGGATGGCGCGGATGTGCCTTCCTGCCAACTGCCCGTGGGCCGCGTTGCCGGCTTGAGCATAACCACCCTGGAAGGAATGGGCAGCGCCGAGCGGCTCCATCCCCTGCAAGAAGCCTTCATTGAAGAGGGGGCTGCGCAATGCGGCTTTTGTACCGCCGGCATGATCGTCGCCGCTCAGGGCTTGCTCAATCGCCTCCGCTACCCGGGCGACCAGGAGATCCGCGCCGCGCTGGCGAAGAACCTCTGTCGCTGCGGCGTCTATGATCGTGTTCGCCGCGCGATTAGACTTCGTATTGGACGTCCCGAGCCAGAACCGATCCACGAAACCGTCGCAGCGCCTCCGCTGCCGGGAGCGGCGACGCAGAGCGAGGCGTCGCCGTCATTGCGTTCCCAGCCCGATCTCGATGCCTGGCTGCGCGTCAACGATGATGAGACTGTCACGGTATTCAGCGGCAAAGTTGAATTGGGCCAGGGCATCAAGACAGCCCTGGCCCAAATCGCCGCCGATGAACTGGACCTCGCTATGGAGCGGATTCGCGTCGTCACGGCCGATACCGCGCGCACGCCAGACGAAGGCGGAACCACCGGCAGTCGCTCCCTCGAAACCAGCGGACTTGCAATCCGGCTGGCCGCGGCGGAAGCGCGCTCTCACTTGCTGTCGCTCGCCTTTGAAGAACTGGAGTCTCTGACGCCGCCGGAGGAGCTGGGCGTTCAAGACGGCATCATCACCGATCCCCGCAGCGGCCGCCGGACGAGCTATTGGGAGCTGATGGCCGGCAGGCGCTTTGCCAAGCAGATTAATGAGGGTCGTTCGAGCAAAGCGCATAGTCAGTATCAGCATGTCGGCGCCTCAGCGGGGCGCGTTGATCTCCTTGCCAAAGTGACTGGCGGCGCGGCTTACGTTCACGATCTGGAATTGCCGGGCATGGTTCACGCGCGCGTCGTCCGTCCGCCAAATTACCATGCGGAACTTGCGGATATTGACATCGCGGAGATCGGGGCCATGCCTGGTGTCCTGGCGGTCCTACGCGACGGACGCTTCCTCGCGGTGATAGCCGAGCGCGAGGAGGCTGCGCTGCGGGCGCGTGACAAAGCGCGCGAAATCGCGACTTGGCGCGATGCCGGGTCGCTGCCGCCTCCGGAGCGCATATATGAAGATTTGCTCGCCAAACCGGCACAGACCAACGAAGTCCTGGATGGCGTCGCTCAAGACGACAAGTATCTCAATTGTGATACGGACTCTGAACCAGCGCCTGCGCGCCAGGCGACCTACTATCGTCCTTTTCAAATGCACGCCTCTTTGGGACCTTCCGCCGCCTTGGCGCTTTGGCAGGATGACGGGCTTACCGTCTGGTCGCATTCGCAGGCGCCCTTCGTTTTGCGCGCCGCCCTCGCGCAGGTGCTGGACCTGGACAGCAAGGCGATACGCGTTATCCATGTCGAAGGCGCCGGATGTTATGGACACAACGGCGCGGACGACGTCGCTCTGGACGCGGCTTTGACCGCGCGGGCCCTTCCGGGCCGGCCGGTCTTGATGAAATGGTCCCGCGCCGATGAACATGCCTGGGAACCCTATGGCTCGGCCATGGTGATGAAACTGAGCGCCGACTTGACGCCAAGTGGAGACATCGCCAGCTGGCGGGGCGATATCTGGAGTTACGCGCATTCGACGCGTCCCGCCGTCGGTTTGGAAAGCTCCGGTTTGTTGGCCTCCTGGCATCTAGCAGAGCCCTTCGCGCCGCAGCAGCCCCGGCCCATGGGCGGCTACCATTCCGGCGCCCATCGCAATGCCGATCCGATTTACAGCATCCCCGACAAGCGCATCCTGCGTCATGCTGTGGCGGATAGTCCCTTGCGGGTGTCTGCCCTGCGCAGCTTGGGCGCATACGCCAATGTTTTCGCCATCGAGTCCTTCATGGACGAGTTGGCCCTCGCTGCCGGCAGCGACCCGCTGGAGTTTCGCTTGCGCCACTTGACCGACGCCCGCGCTCGCGCTGTCTTGCTTGCCGCGGCGGAAAAGGCGGGGTGGAATGCAAGAAACCAAGAGAGGGTCAGTGGTCAGGGCTGGGGAGTGGCGCTGGCGCAATACAAGAATCTGCAAACTTACTGCGCGATCATCGTCAAACTGCACGTTGAGCGCGGCAGTGGCAAACTCCGCTTCCGGCGCGTCATCATCGCTGCCGATGCCGGTCGAGTAGTGAATCCCGATGGTTTGAGCAATCAACTGGAGGGCGGTTTTGTACAAGCGGCTAGTTGGACCTTGTTCGAGTCGGTTCAATTTGACGCCGACGGCATCACCAGCCTCGATTGGGAGAGCTATCCGATCTTGACTTTTGAGTCCGCGCCCGTCATTGAAACGGTCATCTTGAATCGACCGGAAATGCCCATGCTCGGCGCCGGCGAGGCCGCGCAGAATCCCGCGCCTGCCGCCATCGCCAATGCCATCTACGATGCGGCGGGAATCCGGCTGCGCGAGCTTCCCTTTACCGCCGACAAGATCAACTCACAGACCGCCACCTGATCGCCCTGCCCCCCACAAGGTTCATCGCGAAATCTGTAAGGCTTGTCCGCTACTCAATTTTGCTGATCTAAATGAACGCAAATACGTGTCCGACAGCAAGAAAATAACACCATTTGGCGCCCCAAACCACAACATACAGATGAGCTATGTAGGGGCGACCTATCAGGTCGCCCGAAAATCACCTAAATGTTTTCAGGCTTTGCCCCTATTTCGTCAGGCGGATGACCGAGACATGCTCGTTCGGCGCTTCTCGGGGACCTTGCAAGATCAGTTGGCCGCCCTTGCGCGTCAAGCTCAGCGGCGCTTCCACGGATTGATCCACCCAACTGGCATTGCCGGCCCCCAAATCGGGCAGGACGAATCGTCCCGAGCGGCTCCAATCGAAAACGTGCAAATAGACAGCGCCGGGTTCTTGCGTGCTGCGGCACCAGGCCAAACCCTGCAAGGGTCCCGGATTCACGCCGTAGATCGATTCCCCGTTGGCCTCCATCCATACCCCCATCTCTTGCAAGCGCTCGATGCTTGCTTCGGGTATTGCGCCCTCGGAATCAGGCCCGATGTTTAGCAGGTAGTTGCCGCCTTTGCTGACGATGTCAACCAGATTATGAATCAGTTGCCTGGTCGATTTCCAATTGTGGTCATGGGTCTTGAAGCCCCAGGTATCGTTGATGGTGGCGGGCGTCTCCCAGTCGACTTCCGCGCGCAATTCGGGAGGAATGGCGTTGTCTTGCGCCGTGGCGTAGTCGCCCAACTGGTTGCCCAAACGGCCGCAGACCAGGCACTCGGGTTGCAATTCCCGCACCAGATCGAGCAATTCCTGGCTCTGACGCGGCGAAATGATCCTTGGCGTGTCGAACCAGACGATGGCGATCGGTCCATAGTTGGACAAGATTTCCACCACCTGCGGCTTGACGAATGTCTCTATGTAGTCGTTGAAGTCTTGTTCAGATTCGTCGTAATCCCAGGTATTGCCATAGCCATTGGGGTGGTGCCAGTCCTGCGTCTGCGAGTAATAGAGGCCGAGCTTGATGCCTTCCCGTTCGCAAGCTTCCGACAGCGCCTTTAAGATATCTTCCCCGTAAGGGGTGGCGTTGACGATATTGTAGGGCGTCTGTGCCGTGCCATACATGCAGAATCCGTCATGGTGCTTGGATGTGAAGACGATATACTTTTGCCCGGCCGCCTTGGCCAATTGCACAATCTGCTCGGCATCGTATTTGACCGGGTTGAATTCCAGCGCCAGTTGTTCGTATTCCTTGATTGGTATCTCGGCGCGCAGCATGATCCACTCGCCGATGCCGGGGATCTGCTCGTCCTTCCAGACGCCGGCCGGAATGCTGTAGACGCCCCAATGGATGAACATGCCAAACTTGGCCTGGCGCCACCAATCCAGCCGCGGGTCTTGGTTGGCGCCAGGCCGCTGACCGCGTTCCGGTTTGAAATAGGGTTCTGCCGGCATAATCTCTCGCTTTCTCTTTCTTGTAAACCAACTTGCTCAGACGAGCGGAAGACTCGTTGTGTTTGTGAGCGCGGCAAACTTTTTCGCCGCCGCCGAGCGGCTTAAGGTTTCAAATCGATGGCGTAGGTGACCACATGATCGCAGGGTTTCGAGGCGGGCACGGACAAGCGCAGTCCGGATCCGTCTTGCGACCAACTGATGCTTTCCTCCGAACCCAGCATGCGCACGCCGGAAATATCAGCCGCGCCGCTCCCCAACGACGAGATCAGCGCCTCGCCCGTCGGGTATGCGAGCACGAAGGCGTATAGCGTATCGCCCTTCTGCGTGAATCGGATATCAGCCGCGGTGAAGGGATTGCGCTTGGTATCGGTGAAGGCGCCTTCCGGTATCTCGGTTGGTCCTTCGCCGTAGATATCCCAAACGCGACTGCCATAGATGCCCTCGCCATTGACCGCCAGCCAGCGACCGATCTCGCGCAGCATGTCCGCCTCGATTTCGGGAATCGTGCCATCGGCGCGCGGACCCACGTTGAGCAGCAATGCGCCGTTCTTGCTCACCACATCGACCAGGTCCGCGATGATATCACCAGCCGTCTTGTAATCGTGATTGTCGATATAACCCCAGGAATTCTTGGAAACCGAGGTGTCGTTCTGCCAGAAAAAGTCGCGGATATGGTTGAGTTGGCCCCGTTCAATGTCGAAGACGGCCACGCCTTCGGGATAGGAATCGTACTTGTGGTTGATGGCCACGCCCACCCCCCATTCCTCGCCGCGGTTGTAATAATAGGCGGCAAAGCGCTGCAGATACGGCGCGAAGACGATTTGCTCAATCCACCAATCGAACCAGACAACCTGCGGCTGATACTTGTCAACCAACTCACAGCAGCGCGCCAGCCAATCCTCGAGGAATTTGGCGTCGGGCGCTGGCTGCCAGTTTTTCTCTTTCCACTCGTCGCGATTGCTCTTGTCTTTGGAGGCCTCGACGGCGGGTCCATACAAGCCGTCATTGGCCGGGTCGCTCACATCGGAGGGGAAGCTGCGCCCGCCGTCGAAGAACCACCAGTGCTCGGCGCGGTGGCTCGATACCGCGAAGACCATGTCCCGCGCCCGCACCGCCTCGGCCAATTCGCCCACGACATCCCGCTTCGGTCCCATTTTGGCCGCGCACCAGTCGGTCAAGTCGCTGTCGTACATGGGGAAGCCGTCGTGATGCTCGGCGACCGGCATGACGAACTTCGCGCCGGCGTCCTTGAATAACTGCGCCCATTCCTCAGCGTCATATTTCTCCGCTGTGAGCATGGGGATGAAGTCTTTATAACCGAATTCGCTGTGGTCGCCCCAGGTCGTCCGATGATGTTCAAAGGCCGGGTCGTCTTGCAGGTACATCCGTCGCGGGTACCATTCGTTGCCAAAAGCCGGTACACAGTAGGGGCCCCAATGGATGAAGATGCCGAATTTGGCATCGATATACCAGTCGGGAATCCGGTACTGCTTCAGGGACTCCCAGGTGGGTTCGTATTTTTCACTTTTCCCGGCCATACAATCGCTCCATTCTTTGAGTTTCTTGTTAATACTACCTGTTTTCAGCCGTCACACCGCCGGAAGACTATACGATAACCTGCCAGGATAGAGCAATTACGCCACGCGACTTGCGCCGAGCGCTCCCTTGACAATACCTGATCTTGGCTCAATCTCCAGCCTCGAACGCATCTATCTCAATTTGGGGCCGGCGCGGATGACTTTGATCGTTTGCGACCGACCACGGGATGCAATATACTATGCCGCGTGGTACACGTACCATAGCGATGTCTGAGTGTAATTGACCAGCATATGCCTGTCAAGCAAGTCAAAGGCTTGGCGCGGAGGAGCGTTCATGTCCGATTTTCCCATGCGCATGCGACAGATCCACCTCGACTTCCATACCTCGGAAGCGATCGCGGGCATCGGCTCAAATTTCGATCCTGACGAGTTTGGCGATACGCTTCTCAAGGCGCGCGTCAATTCCATCACCTGTTTCGCGCGCTGCCACCATGGCTGGATCTATTACGATTCGGAAGCCCACCCCGAACATGTTCATCCGCATCTGAGTCGGAACCTGCTCAAGGAGCAAGTGGAAGCCTGTCATGCTCGCGGTATACGCGCGCCCATCTACACCACGGTCCAATGGGACCATCTGTCCGCGACCCAACATCCCGAATGGCTGGCCTTACACGAAGACGGCAGCTACCAGGGCAATGGCATGTACGAAGCCGGCTTCTATCGGCGGCTCGCCGTCAACTCGCCCTATCTGGATTATCTCAAGGCCCACGTCAAGGACATTTTCGACTCTCTGCCCGTCGACGGCTTCTTTTTTGATATCGTACACGCGCTTGACGACAGCTCGGTTTGGACCACCCGCGCCATGCTGGAAGCCGGTCTCGACCCCAGTGACGCGGAGGCGCGTCTGGCATACGGCCAGGTCGTCATCGACAGTTTCCGCAGCGAGATGACGGCCTGGGTGCGGCAATTTAGCGTGGATGCCACCATCTTTTATAATCGCGGTCATGTAGGCCCCCACAGCCGGGGCAATGCCTCCGCCTTCACACATTGGGAGCTGGAATCCTTGCCCAGCGGGCATTGGGGCTATATCCACTTCCCGCTGACAGCGCGCTATGCTCGCACCTTGGGTTTGCCTTGCCTGGCTCATACCGGCAAGTTCCACACAGCCTGGGGCGATTTTCATTCCTTCAAGAACCAGGAAGCGTTGGAGTATGAAACTTTCCGCATGATGGCGCATGGCGCCGGTCCCTTCGTGGGTGATCAGTTGCCGCCGGACGGCAAGATTGAAGAGCATGTCTATAATCTCATCGGGGCGGTCTATACACAGGTCGAAGAAAAAGAAGATTGGTGCATTGACGCCCGGGCCATCAGCGATATCGCGGTTATGACGCCGGAAGAATTCGCGCCCCTCGATAATCGCGGCATGCAGCCCTCAATCTGCGGCGCGCACAGCATGTTGCAGGAAGCCGGACATCAATTTGATATCGTCGATTCCGAGGCCGACTTTTCCGCTTACAGCGTGCTGATCCTGCCCGACGACATCCCGGTCGACGCGGCGCTCAAGCGCAAGATCGACGCCTACCTGGCCGCGGGCGGGCGGCTGATCGCCTCCTTCGAATCCGGCATGAACGCCGAAAAGACCGCTTTCGCGCTGGACGCGCTGGGCGTGAGCCTGACCGATGAGGGACCGCGCGATCGCTTTGGCCAGCTCGCCCGCGGTCGCGTCTACGAACGCGGCGACTACTGTGAATATATCGTGCCCAGGGGCGATATCGGGCAGGGACTGCCGGCGACCGAGCATGTGATCTACATTCGGGGCACGGCGGTCGCGGCCGACCCGGACGCTACCGTCCTCGCCCAAATCACGCCCTCGCTCTTCGACCGCACATACCGGCATTTCTGCTCGCATCGGCAGACGCCGTCTTCGGGCGAGAGCGCCGGCGCGGCCATCGTGCGGGCCGGCAATGCCATTTATTTCTCCAGTCCCATCTTCACGCAATACTACCACCTGGCGCCGCAGTGGTGCCGCACGCTCTTCCTGAACGCGCTGGAGATGATTCTGCCGCAGCCCCTGGTCAGACACGGCGGTCCCAGCACCCTGGAATTGGCTTATAACGACCAGCCGGCGCGGAGTCGCGCGGTGCTGCACCTGCTGCATTACATTCCCATCCGCCGCAGCAATATTGACATCATTGAAGATGTCATTCCCGTCTACAACATTCCCGTCTCTGTCCGCGCCGACAAGAACATCGCGAGCGTCAAGCTGGCGCCCTCCGGCGACGCGATCGACTTTGAAACGGTTGATGGCCGCATCAACTTCACCGTCGCCGAGATCAAGGGTCATCAGATGATCGAGTTGAACTACCAAGACGACTAGCTTGTTGCAAGTCGCCTTTAGTGCAATTAGTCTGTTCTTAGCCGATTCAGCGTGTATCAAGTATTGAAATGTCCATTGGGAATCTAAAGTTCACTTGAAGAAGCAACGCCTTTCCATCTATGTCCAGTTGCTAGTTAGTTCAATTGTCATCTTTGCCTGTCTGTGGCTGCAACCCGCAGCCAGCGTCTTGGCTGATGATAACGCTCCCAATGCTGAATTAGACATAGCTCAGATCTATCGCCTTGTCAGCCCATCAGTCGTGTCCATAGAAGTCGGAAGCGTCCTGTTCGAGGTCGCTAGTGGAACCGGCTTTGTTGTCGACAAAAATGGACATATTGTGACCAATGCGCATGTAGTTGAAGACGCGATAGACATACAGGTCGTTTTCCAAGATGGCTCGGAAGCGTCGACTGAGTTGATAGGCATTGATAGGCGTATGGACATCGCTGTCATCAGAGTCGACGTTGACACTCGTCGTCTCAAACCAGTAACTTTCGGCGACTCGGACGACCTTGCTGTGGGCGAGTCGGTTCTGGCGATAGGCAATCCGCATGGACTGGCTGGCAGTTTGACCAGGGGCATCATCAGCGGACTCAATCGAGAGCTAGAATTTGCTGATGGCTCAATCATGGCAGGCTTGATTCAGACTGACGCGGCGATCAATCCCGGCAACAGCGGCGGTCCGCTGATTAATCTGGCTGGAGAAATAGTAGGCGTGAACTCGGCCGGATATCGATATGCCAACAATCTTGGCTTTGCCATCCCGTCGAATCGGGTGAAGCGGATATCTGAGAGCATGATTGCTCAAGAGCATTTTCGTATTACTGTGACGCCCCAGCCGACCTGGAGGCCTTGGCCGACTTTTACACCGTTGGGCAGCGATCAGGTAGCCTGGACGACGGATGCTGACGGTGACGGCTTGCCCGATAGCGCGGACAACTGCCCTGAAGAATTTGGTTATGCGGACAATGCCGGCTGCCCCTATCCCGATGACCCGGATCGCGACGGTATCCGCGCTGACGCCGACCTCTGCCCGCATGAGTTCGCTCCCGATACCCCCAATGGCTGTCGCGATTTTGACGACGATGGTCTGGACACGTCACAAGACGATTGCCCCGAAGCGCCAGGTCCGCCCTCCAACCGGGGCTGTCCCTTGGCCGGCACGCCAATGCCAACCGATACAAATACGCCAGTCCCGACAGACACATCGGTCCTAACTGATACGCCAATGCCGACGGATACGGACACGCCAGTCCCGACAGACACATTGCTCCCAACTAACACGCCCGCGCCAACCGACACGCCAACCCATCGGTCGGTCGGTTTCGCTCTAGACAAAAACGCGATCTCGCTTGATATCATCGGCCTCAACTCAACCGATCTGTCAAATGTCTCTATCAACGCCAGTATACTCGACTCCAGCGGCCAACTCGTCTCCGGCCTGAATGTCGACGACTTCTCAATCGGTGGCGATTTAGCAGGTTTGGCCAGCGTGACACGCGTGGAAAACGTCGCCTTCGACGACTTGCCATTTGCCACTGTCTTGGTGATTGATACCAGCAGCAGCATGGCAGATCGTCCCTTGCGACAAGCTAAACAGGCGGCGAGGGAATTCGTCTACGCCCTGCGGCCAGGTGACCCGGTGGCCATTGTCACCTTCAATACACAGGTATCGCTGGCGATGGACTATACAGTTGACCGGAATCTTCTTCTTCGGGCCATCGACAGCCTGGCATATGGCGGACAAACCGCGCTCTACGACGCCACTTACCTCGGCATTGAGATCGCTAACCGCGCGCCGCTTCCGCGCCGCGCAGTCGTGATATTGAGCGATGGCGGCGAATATGGCGATTCTAGCGCCTACAGTCGCGATGAAAGCATAAAAGCCGCCACCGTCAATGGAGTACCGGTTTATACTGTTGGCTTGGGATGGTCGATCGATCGTCGTTTCCTGGAAGTTGTTTCGGCGGAAACGAACGCCGAGTTTTACGACTCGCCGAGGCCTGAGCAATTGCGCAGTATATTCCAGAACCTGGCTTATCTCTTCCGCACGCAATATGTCATCACCTTGAATGCCGATGTTCTGGCCGACGGAACGCGCTATGATTTTAGCCTGGAACTCACCACCCCGGATGGCCGTTTCACGTCCGGTTGGGCGACCTTGCGCGCGCCGATTCCGATACCGCTGCTATTCTTGCCCGACGACATTTTCGCGGAAGCACTGCGCGAGAATACACAGATCAAGGTCGAGATCCTGGCCGACCAAGACATCGAAAGCATCGAGATCACGCTTGACGGCGAAGTCGTTTCCACGGATGAGACTTACATAATTGAACCGGCCAGGGAAGCGCCGGGCAAACACCGGCTGGATATCACCGTCAGCGATGTCGACGGCGATGTTGGCCGGTTCACACGAGAATTTGAAGTTGCAGACCTGCAGCCCCAAGTTGCCGACGATTAGGAGCCAGCGCTCCAAGCGAAAGTCCGCTCAGATAAGGCGACCTTGCGTACCCTTACGCATAGACTACACTAGACCCGGAGATAGACGTGTCTCGGTTTTCCCAGGATAACTTGGATAATCGAGCAGAGGAGTGAAAACATGCAACACGTCCCCTTTGGCAGAACCGGATTGACAACCCCACCCATCGTCTTCGGCTCGACCGCGCTTGGCAATCTCTTCCGCGAATTCTCCTACCAATCGAAGCTGGAGACCATGCGCGCCATCTTCGAGCGCCTGCCCAAACCGGTCGTGATCGATTCCGCCGGCAAGTACGGCGCCGGACTGGCCCTGGAAGTGATGGGCGACTGCCTGCGCGATCTGGGCATCCCGCCCGGCGATGTCATCATCAGCAACAAGCTGGCCTGGCTGCGCGCCCCGCTGCGGACGCCCGAGCCCACCTTCGAGCCCGGCGCCTGGTTCGGCCTGGAGCACGACGCCGTGCAGGACATCAGCTACGAGGGCATCCTCAAGTGCTTCGAGCAAGGACTCGAACTGCTGGGTGGCGATTATCAGACCCAACTCGTTTCAGTTCACGATCCTGACGAGTACCTCGATGCCGCGACTTCCCCCGATGATCGCGCCCGCCGCTTCGATGACATCCTGGGCGCCTATCGCGCGCTCAACGAGTTGAAAGCGAATGGCAAGGCGGCGGGAATCGGCGTCGGCGCCAAAAACTGGAAGTCCATCGCCGAGATTGACGCCCGGGTCGAGCTCGATTGGGTCATGTTCGCCAACAGCTACACGCTCTATTCCCATCCCGCCGATCTGCTGGACTTCATGGATTCCCTGCATCGCAAGGGCGTCGCCATCATCAACTCCGCGGTATTCAACGCCGGCTTCCTGACCGGCGGCGAGTTCTTCAATTACGTCAAACTGGATCCCGCCAACCCCGACCATGCCGAAAAATTCGCCTGGCGCGAGAAGTTCTTCGCGCTCTGCGAACAACACGGCCAGACGCCCTCGGAAGTCTGCATCCAGTTCGGCAAATCGCACCCGGGCATCGTCGCCCTGGCCCTCAGCACCAGCAAATCGCATCGCGTCAAAACCAATGTCGACGCCATGTCCGTTACAGTGCCAAATGCCTTCTGGGATCTGCTCAAAGAAGAGGGTCTTCTGGCCGCGGATCATCCGTATGTATCGCATTAATAAACGGTTTGACAGATCCTGTCCGTCTGCTATAATAGCGTTGAAGATTACTGGCAAGCGCCTTACGCTCTAGTGAAAGCGGAACATCGTGGATCTACAAGAACAAGTCACCAGACATGCCGCCGAAATTGGCGAATTGCGGGGCAAACTGGACGCCCTCGCCACCAAGGATTTCGTCCGCGCGGAGAATGCCGTTCTTCTCAAAGAGTTTACCGGGATGGTAAAAGAGATTTCGGACAAGATAGATGATCAAACCCAGGATATTCGAGACGAAATTCAAAAGCAGCGCGACTTCCGAACTCGCATGCTGACCATCGGAACCATCATTGCCGTCCTTTTATCCATGTTTGTCGCAACTATCAATGCCTATGTCGGCGCCGTCGGTGTCGGATTAATTCAACTGTAGCCTACCCATCCACAACCAAATTGATCTGCAGCCAAAGAAAGTGATGGATTGCTTGGAGCAGTCCATTTTTCTTTGTACAATTTCCCTGCCTGACAAATCACTCGGAAGGAAACAGCGTCCATGCCCGACCAAAGACCCAACATCCTCTTCATCATGTCAGACGACCATGCCTCCCACGCCATGACCTGCTACGGCAGCCGCATCAATCAGACCCCCAATCTCGATCGCATTGCCGACGAAGGCATGCGCTTCGATAACTGCTTCTGCACCAATTCCATTTGTACGCCCAGCCGCGCCGCCATCTTGACCGGTACCTACAATCACATCAACCAAGTGACGACGCTGGACACGCACATGGACAATACGCTGCCGACCTTCGTCAAAGATCTGCGCGCCAGTGGCTACCAGACCGGCATGTTCGGCAAATGGCACCTGGGGCAGGGTCCCGCGCACGAACCGACGGGCTTCGACGATTGGGCCGTCCTGCCCGGGCAAGGGCTTTATCACAACCCGACCTTCATTTTCAAGACAGAAGCTGGATCGCAGCGGCGGCCGGTACACGGATACGTGACCGATCTCATTACCGATATGACGCTTGACTTCTTGCGAGATCGAGATCGCGAACGACCCTTCTTCGTGATGTGTCATCACAAGGCCCCGCACCGGCACTGGGAACCGGACGAGAAACATGCTCATATGTTCCTGGACGAAGACGTGCCGGAACCGGACACGCTCTATGACGACTACAGCAATCGCGCCTCGGCCGCGGAAGCCGCCGAAATGCGCCTGGGTACCCACATGACCCCGCTCGATACCAAAACCGAAATCCCGCGCGACTTGCCGGAAATGGAATTGCGCAAGTGGGCTTATCAGCGTTACATCAAGGACTATTTGCGCGTGGTCGCCAGCATTGACGACAATGTCGGCCGCTTGCTGGATTACCTGGACGCGCAGGAGCTGACGGAGAACACCATCGTCGTCTACACCTCCGATCAGGGCTTTTTCCTGGGCGACCACGGCTGGTACGACAAGCGCTTCATGTACGAGGAATCGCTGCGCATGCCTTATATCATGCGCTACCCGCGCCGGATCCAAGCGGGCAGCGCCAACCAGGACATGATCCTCAATGTCGATTTCGCGCCCACCTATCTAGAATTGGCGGGACTGCCCGCCCCCGATCATTATCAGGGTCGCAGCTTCGCGCCCATGTTGACCGGCGAGACGCCGGGCGACTGGCGGCAATCGATGTACTATCGCTATTGGATGCACAAGACGCATCACAATGT
The DNA here is from genome assembly GCA_011525385.1 of Chloroflexota bacterium. Lineage (GTDB taxonomy): Bacteria > Chloroflexota > Anaerolineae > Aggregatilineales > Phototrophicaceae > UBA6055. The sequence continues at coordinate 30,533 of WTGF01000047.1, forward strand.
TTACGCGCATTACGGCATCCGCACCCATCGCTACAAACTGATCTACTATTATGCCGATGCCCTGGGGCAAACGGGCGCCATAGACGAGACCTACCAGCCGGAATGGGAACTCTTTGACCTCGAAAAGGATCCCTATGAATTGAAAAACGTGGTTGACGATCCAGCCTACGCGGCGCTGGTCCGCGAACTCAAGGATGAAATGCATCGCCTGCAAGCGGATGTCGGCGACGAGCGCTATCACCTCGATGTCGATTAGCCGCCCCCCAGCAGCGCCCGCTTGGCAGCGGCGATGAACTGCCGGAAGCGCGTTTCCATGTGAGGCCGCGTGAACCAACCCGCCGGATCAGTCATCGGCCGAACGCTGGCGGCCAGTTCGCTGATCGGCAAATTGGGCAATTGCCAGCCTGTCTCCGCCTGATAGACCTTCAGGAATATATCCGCCGCCTCTGGCAGGCCTTCCAGGAAGTACTCCATGCGCGCGTAAGCGACATCACCAGCCGGGTCGCCGTAGCCGGCTTCCTCCCAATCCACCACAGCCGAGATCTCGTCGTCCAGCCACAAGATATTCCCCGACCAGTAATCCGTATGCTGGAAGCGCGGCACGCTCAACTGGCGTCGCTGCCAATGGTCATTCACCAGATGCCAAATCATCTCACCGTCCCGATCCTCGCGCATGTAGTCCGGGATTCTTCCCTCCTTGATAAACCAGGCGACCTCTACATCGTCGTTCATCAGGAATGGCTTGTCGGCCTCGCTGATTGGCGTCTGATGAATCCGCGCCAGCATACGCGCGTTGGTCGCCGCCATTTCCCCCCAGCGCGCCGCTTCGGTCGGTGGCTCGATCTGGCTGCCCGGCAGGAACTCGGTCAGGATGCCCGGCAAGCCTAAGAGGCTGCCATCCCTATCCAGCAGCAGGGGCGGCGGAACGGGAATGCCATGCCCGCGCAGCAAGCGCAGCGCCTGAAATTCGCAGGCCGGCTTGTCATGCCCCTCTTCATAGTTTTCGGGATTGTAACGGCGTACGACGATCTTTCGCGGCTCGGCGCCTTCCTGTTCAATACGAAGCGTTTGCGCGAAATTGGAATAGCTGCCGGGCAGCGACTCGACGCCGTAGGCAGCGCCAGCGTGACCAAGCGCCTCCAATACCGCCATGATCGATTTCTTTGACAAGCGCGAAGTTGATGTCGTCAACTTAAACTCACCTTCCAGGCCGCCGCCAAATCCGTCATGAATTCGCTGCTCGAGCTGTCAATTGTCAGTCCCTCCGCCGATTGACTCCAGCTTACGGGCTGGTCAGATTCCAACAGCGACACCGATTCGATCGCCACCTCGTCGTTCAGCGCCTCAAAACTCACGGATCGCCGCGGTATGCCCAATGTCATCGCGTAGACTGTCTTCCCGTCTTTGGATTGTGTGTAGCGCCGGTCGTCGGCGTTGCATTTGTCATAAACCCAGAATCTGTGATTGTTGCGGTATTCAAATAGCTTTTCGGTATCGCCTTCGGCATGCGTCGTCCAAGGTACGGTGCCGTAGATCGCCTCGCCATTCAGTTGCAGCCAGGCGCCCATTTCCAGCAGCGGCCCCCGTTGACCCTGCGGAATGCTGCCGTCCGCCTTCGGCGACAGCGATAGCATCATGCTGCCGCCGCGCGCGCTGCAGTCGATCAGCTTGCTCAGCAGCGTATGCCCGTCGGCGTAAACCTGATTTTCCACCCAGCCCCAGGACTGGTCGCCGATACGCATGTCGTCGTTCCAGGGCCGCTCGTACTTCGCCGGACGATCCCGCCCTTTTTCGAAATTGATCACGCCGAAATCGGGATGAAAATTGGTTTGCATGCTGACCGGCAGTTTATTCAGTACCAGCACTTCTTTCTTCCAGCGCAGCCCTTGGTTGAGATAATGCGCCAGGATTTCCAGCGCACTTGATTCGATGCCGTCCTCGCGGAATTTGCCGCCGTCGAACCACATCAAGTCCGGCTGATATTTGTCGATGACCTCACGCACTTTGCGCCGCCACTGGTCGAAGAAATCGGCGAATTGGCTGGTTTGCTGCACCCAGTAGAAATCGGCGTATTCCGGATCGAAGAGATCCCAGCCTTCCGCCATGCCGCGCTCGACTGCCTCCGCGTCGAAGGTCTGATCCCATTGGTTCCAGCCGGCCAAAAACCAATTGAAGCCGCGCACGATATGAAAGGGCGCCACCAGGCGCAAGCCGCGCTTCCGCAGTGCCGCCGCCAGCTCGCCGTAGAGATCGCGCTGCGGTCCCATCTTGCCAACGTTCCAGCGATAGACATCGCTGTCCCATAACCCGAATCCGTCGTGGTGCGCCAGGGAAAATCCGGCATAGCCGGCGCCGCTGGCCGCGAAGAGTTCCGCCCATTCGTCGGGATCGTAGTGTTCGGCGCTGAATTCGGAGATGAAATCCTTGTAACCGAATTGCGCCGGCGAACCGAAGCGTCGCACGTGCTCGCGATGAATCTCCTGCGAGGGATCGTACATCCATTTGCCGTACCATTCGTTGCCGAAACCCGGCACAGCGTAAATCCCCCAATGCGCGTACAAACCGAACTTGCCATCGCTGAACCAATCCGGCGCTTTATGCCGCGTCAGCGAATCCCAACTCGCCTGATACGTCCCGCTCATCTTGACTCCCCTCTCATTTTAATTTACCCCCTTGCGCATTTGAGCAACGGTCTGTTGTTGTCAGTAGCGCCAATAAAGGCATGCCAAGAAATCTCAATTGTAGCGAAGGATCCGAATCTAATCCTAGTCCAACCGAATGCGCTGCCCTTCCCCAATGCGTTGGGGAGGAGGTCGGTGCTGGGGTATACAGGCGCAGAATTCTCATAACAAACTTTCGCTTTCTTCTGTATCCTCAGTAGGACCAACAGAGTCATGCAACTCCAAAATATAAGTCGCCGGTAGGGGCGACCTATCAGGTCGCCCGCAAAACAGTCTTCTCCCTTGGTTTTCTCTGTGCCCTCTGTGCCTCTGTGGTGAATAAATGTTTCATGACTAACTTGCACTTACTGCTGTGCGTAGATAACGTCCCGGACATGCTTGGAATCATCATCCAGCTATGCCATAGACTTGCGCGCCGTCCTTGGCTCCTCTACCCACCATCGGAGCAAAGCCGCGCCGGCGAGTCCGCAGATTAGCGATATGACAAATAGCGCCTCGATATTGAAGGTCGCGGCGATCCATCCCCCCAAGACCGGACCCAAAAATGTGACGGGCGCGATCAAGGTGTTGGTCAGCCCGATGAAAGTCGGCTGCTCGGCCGGCGAGGCGAATTCCAGAACGATATTGAGATGAGACACGCCGTCGGCGGCTATGGCGCAGGCCAGGCAGACGAAGGCGGGCAGCAGTCCGATGACGCTTTCCGAGCCCAGAGCGAAAAACGCCGCCAGCGCCATGCCCGCGGCCGCCAGCGCCAGATTGCGTTTGTGCCCCCAGCGATCGCCCAGCCAGCCAAAAGCCAGGCGCATCACGGCTTGGCTGCCAATGAAAACCGCATTCAGCAATCCGACATCCGCACCGTCCAGGTCGAAAGCCGTATCGGCGAATACGATATAAAAACTCACCGCCATCATGCTCAGGTGAACCAGCGCATAAGCGATGAGGAAGCGGCGATAATTATCATGGCGCCGCAACACACTCGGCAGTCGCTTGAAGTAATGTCGCAAGGGAATCGCTGGCTTGACCTCGTCGCTTGCCGGCTCGCGCGTTAGCGCCAGCCAAACCCAGGAAATCGCCAGCGGTACGCCCGCGATCATAAAAAGCAGCGAGAAATTGCCCGGGTACGCGACTTGATCCAAAATCAGGCCCACGAAATAAGCGCCGATGATCCCCATGAACATGCCGCCGCCATCGGCCAGGCCGAAGAAAATGCCGCGCCGTCGGGTGGGCACAACCTTGCCGATCATGGTGAACCAGGCCGGCGTTACCACGCCCCCGCCGAATGCCGCTGTCGCAATCCCGATGAAAAAAAGCGCCAGCGCCAGCCCGGGCGCATCGACAGCGAAGAATAGCAGCGCCAAGCCGATCAAGGGGTAGGGCAAGCGCTGCAGCAAGCCGCTCAACAAAACGACAAAGGGCAGTTTTCTCTTGAGGCCTTCGGCGTGGTTGGCGACGAAAAGCTGCGGCAGCAGAAAGGACAAACTGAAAATGGCCGGGATAAGACCGACAGCCAGCGGCGAATCGCTGAGGCGGCTGACCAGCAGCGGCATGATGGTTTCCTTGGAAACCAGGCTGATCGCCAAGGCATAAAACATATTGTCCAGCACATTGACCGTGAAATTCCAGTTGAGGTTCTTCTCGGCGAGGCCGACTGCCTGGGTCGCCGGGACGTCTTCCGATCTGTCGCTCACGACCTATGCTGCCTCTGGCCCTGGCATGGGTTTCGGCGGGATGTGCCGCGGTTCCTTGACCCAAAGCGCCAGCAACGCGCCGCCCACGACGCCGCAAAGCAGCGTCAAGTTGAACAGGCTGCTGTAACCGAAGTGCGTCGCCACCCAACCGCCCAAGATGGGCGCAAAAAATGTGACGGGCGCCAAGAGCGTATTGGTCAATCCGATGAAGGTCGGCTGATCTTCCGGCACCGCAAACTCCAGCACAATGTTCAAGTGCGATATGCGATCGCTGGCCAGCGCCGCGCCCAGCAATACAAAAGCCGGTATCAGGCTCAAGAGACTGTTGGCAGAGATCGCCACCAAGGCCGCCAATGCGATAGCAAAGCCCGAGATCATCAGATTCAGCTTGTGACCGCGGCGATCTCCCAGCCAACCCAGGATCAGTTGCATGACCGCCTCGCTGCCGATCAGAACGGCCGTCAGCAAAGCGACATCGGCGCCGCTCAGACTAAAGTTGTCATTGCCGTAAACGATGAAGAAGCTGGTGCCCATCAAGCTCAAGCGACTAATGCAGTAACTGAGCAAAAACCGGCGGTAATTCTCGTTCTCGCGCAGGATGCCGGGCAACTGCTTGAAATAGCGCCGCTGGGAAATCTGCTTTTTGACCACCGGGCTTTCCGGCTCGCGGTTCAGCGATAAGCCGATCCAGGAAATGCCCATGAAGACGGCGGCGATCAAGAACAAGGTGGCGAAGTTTTGCGGATAGTCAAAGTCGTCGAGAATGATGCCGACGAAATAAGCGCCGATGATGCCCATCAGCGTGCCCAGGCCGGCGCTGACACCGAAGAAAATGCCCCGTCGGTTGACAGGCAATACCTTGCCGATCATGCTGAACCAGGCTGGTGTGGCGACGCCTGCGCCAAAGGCCCCTAAACCGATCACCAGGTACAGGCAGAGCAGGGCAAGCTGCGGCGCGCTCGTGGCAAAGAGCAGAATCGCAAGGCCTGCGAAAAGATAGGGCACTCGCTCCAGCACGCCGCCAATCAACATCACAAATGGCAACTTGCGCTTCAGGCGTTCCGCGTGATTGGCCGCGAACAACTGCGGCAAATAAAACGAGATGCTGAATATCGCCGGCACCAAGCCGATGGCGATCTTGGAATCGGTCAAGTTGCTGACCAGCAAAGGCGTGATCGTCTCCCGCGATATCACGCTGAATGCCAGCGTGATGAAGGTGATGTCAATCAAATTGACCGAAAAATTCCAGGGCAAGTTCTTGAGAACGAAGGGTTCGATTTTCCGCGCCAATTTATTCACCTGCCCCCGAAATCTTCAGCGAATGGGCCTGCGCCTCCGGCAGGTCCTGCGGCAGTTGGATCGCCATATCAGCGCCGCTTTGGCGCCAGGCCAAATCTGCCTCATGACCCAGCAATTGAACGCTCGCTCCGGCGGGCGCTTCCAAACCTTCAATGGCGATTTCGCTTTCGCTGGGACTGCCCAGCAGCGTCACATAGACCGCCTCGTCAGTCGCTGTGAAGCGGAGATCCAATCCCTGGCTTGTCTTGCCGTTCGCGCGGCGCCAGGGGCGCGTGTCGAAGATCGCTTCGCCGTTCCGGTCCAGCCAGGCGCCGAGAGCGCGCAGGCGTCCCGCCTGGTTTTCCGGGATACTGCCATCGGCTCTTGGGCCCACATTCAGCAGCAGATTGCCATTTTTGCTGACGATATCGACAAACATGTGGATCAACTCGTCTTCGGCCAGCAGCCGCTCGTCGCCTTCGTCGCGGTTATAGCCGAAGGAGTGCCCAATCCCGCGGCAGCATTCCCACTTCACTTCTTGAATATCGTCGAAGGTGGCATATTCGGGCGTGATGTAATCGTAGTGCGGTCCGCGAGGCGTCGTCAGCGGTTCGCCAGCCCTCGGCACCTGATCGCGCGCCTGCGTGAAGCGATCGTTGATCACCCCTTCGGGCACGCTGTTGTAATAGTAAGCGAAAAGCTCGCCGAGATCGGCGGCCTTCGGATAACCGATGTCGTTCCACATGATCGACGGCTGATAGCGGTCGATCAACTCCTTCCAATGCGCAAGGGAGTATTCGACGAAGGCGGGTTCCTGGACGATCGTTCCCCACACGTCGCGAACATCGCTGATGCGCTCTTCGTTCCAAGACCAATCGAGCCCGCCGGAATAATACAGCGCCATGCGCATGCCCTGGTCGCGTACGGCATCCGTCAGCTTGCCGACTACATCGATCTGCGTATGATAATCCCTTTTGTGCGGACAGGGTATTTCACTGTTCCAAAGCAGGAAACCATCGTGATGCTTGGTCGTCAGCACCACGTAGCGCGCCTTCGCCCCCTTAAATAGCGCCGCCATTTCCTCCGGATTCCATCGCCTCAATACTGCGTTGAAGCCAGCGGCAAAATCATCATAGTGGAAATCGCTGCCGTAATTCTTGTTGTGATATTCCCGCGTGGGGCTGTCAGGGAATTTCAGCGTGTTCAAGTACCACTCGGCGTAGGAGTTCTGGCGGAACCAGTCGCTCATGTCGCCGCTCTCGAATACCTCGCCGATGTCGCCGCCATGCGGCGCCCAGGCTGGTACCGAATACAAGCCCCAGTGAATAAAAATGCCCAGCTTGGCCTTCATATACCAGTCTGGGACCTCATGTGTGCCAACTGATTCTATTGTGGGCTCAAATGCCATTTTCTTATTCCTCAACTACGAATAAATCGCCGTTTCCATGTTGCGAATCACCGGAAAAACCTCAAGCCTTACATTGCTACTCGTTGCACGCTGCCATCCGCCATGCCCAGCAGCAAGGCTCTGCCGTCTTCACTTTTTGCGGCGACATGAACCTCCGCCCCCGCCACCTGTCGCCAACTGCTGTCGCCGGTCTCATAGGCCAAAACCGAGTCGTCCACTTGAATCGCCAGTCCTGCGGCGCTTGGCAGGCAGACTATCGAATTGACCGCGCCTTCGCACTTGTAAAACGGCTCCCAGGTCAAGCCGTCATCGCCCGAGCGCAACAACCCGTGCGACTCGGTACCGGCCAAAATGCTTCGATCATCGGCATACTCGGGTGAGAACGCCAGGCTAAGCACCGCTCCATCTCCGGCCGGCATGGTCAGATCCTCCCAGAGCCGCCCGCCATTGACGCTGCGGTAAACGCCGCTGCTCGTACCCGCCATGACCAGGCCATCGACCGGGAACTCCGGCGAAAGCGCCAGACAAAAGATATTGTGATCGAACAAGCCAAAGTTGAATGCCGCCCAGCTCTGCCCGGCATTGTCGGAGAGGAACATGCCGTCCTCGTAGCTGCCCGCCAGTACGCGCCGGTCGCTGGTGAAACCGGGTGAAAGCGCCAGACAAGTGACAAGTGGCGCGGGCATGCGCATCGCCAGCGCCGCCCAGGTTGCGCCGCCATCTTCGCTGCGGGCGACGCCTCCGTTGATGCCTGCCAATATCAAGCCGTCACAGCCGTCACTGGAGAAACCCGGCGACATCGCGATGTCAAGCGTCGCAATTTCACCCTCGCGCTGCCAGCCTTGATAAAGATTGCGCGCCCCGCCATTCGAGGGCGCCAGGCGATACAATCCGCTCTGTCGCGCCACAAAATAAGCGCTCTCAACTTCGGCCACCGCATAAGTCCGGTCTGCCATCGCCGGCTCAAGCGCTTCGCTCATGCTAGGGCTCCGTCATCGTTTCCGGATCTCGATGCAAGACCAGCACATCAATTGTCAATGCCAGCGCGGCGCTGGTGACGGCGCGTTGCAGCGCTTCAACTTGCACACCCGCCACATCAAAAACGCCCGCCTCCGCCATTTCGACGAATTCGCCTTTCATCACGTCGAAGCCGAATCCACGTTCATATGATCCCAATTGCGCCAGGATCTCACTCGCATCGTAACCGCCGTTATCGAGCAAGGAACGTATGGGCGCTTCCAACGCCGCCGCCATGATCTCTCGCGCCGCTCGCGCTTCGGAACTCTCTCCGTCGCTAGCCGCGTCCAGCAAAGCCCGTCCGCAGTTCAATAGCGAGACGCCCCCACCCGGGATCACGCCACCCGCCAGCGCCAGCCGCAAAGCGCGGACGGTACGTTCCGCCAGTTCCTTGCGCCCTTTGATCTCATCATCAGCGATTCCGCCGACTTGCACTGTAGCTACGCCTCCGTTCAGTTTTCCCAGGCGCTTGAGCAGGCGCTCGCGATCATCGTCCTCTGCCGCCGCCGCGTGAGCTTGCCGCAGCATTCGTACCTGGCGCCGAATCCGGATCGGATCGCCCTCGCCGCTGGCAAAGCCGAAGTTCTTGTCGTCCGCCCAAACCCAGCGGGCATGACCGAAGTCCCCGGCGGCGACTTCCTCCAGGGATTGGCCGGCTGCCCCCAGTATCGGCCTGCCACCGGTCAACAACGCGATATCCCGGCAAGCCTGCAGCAATTCGTCTTGCAGATAGCTGTCAATCTTGACCACGACCGTCTGAATCTTGCTGCGCAAACGATCATCGATCACCACCGATATACCCGTCTCCGATATGGATTTCACGATTAGCAGTAGTTTGGAAATATTGCTGCGCAGCGCCAATTGCATCAGCGGGACCAGTTCACGCGCTTCTTCGATATCCATGTCCGTGACAAGAATCGCGGCCTCCTCCATCTCGGCAACCAGCCGAGCCGTACCGCGAAGCATCTCTTTGGATTGGGCGCCGCCTTTCCAATAGACGCCATCGACATAGCTGTGTTCCATGCCCCGTCCATGACCGGCGCGGATATCGACTTGTCCATATTGACCGACCGTGTCGATCACCTCGCCCAGCACTGCCGCCATTTCCTCATCGTAACAGACAGAAAAAGCGATCCCCTCGAGTTCTTTGGCCTTGGTCAGGATCCGCGCCTGCGAGAGCAGGGAATCGGTCAACTGCGGCAGCAGTTCCCCCAAGCTCGCTCGCAGCCGCATGGCGTCGGCCCCGGCGGCGATGAAGCGGAGGCCCTCGTTGTAGATGCTCTCATAGAGAACGGCGGTAGTGGCCGCGCCGTCGCCGACTTGTTGATGCACCTGCCACAATACCTGCCGCAAGAGCATGGCGCCGACGTCATCTTCCCTGTCTTCCAACGCGATAATACGCCTGGCGATGACGCCGCCGTCATCCAGCAACTCGAACCTCGCCTGGTTTTGAGCGACCAGGCGTCGGGGCAGGGGACCCAGCGTCGGACGAATGGCATTGCCCAACACCGCTACGCCGCGGCGAATCGCTTCTTGCGCCCCTGGCTCGTGGATGACTTTTGGAACGGGCATGGATTCCGCGTGAATTCCGATTGGCTAAGTCCGGTCGCTTCCTCAAACGCGCGAGCAACGCGATTCGGCTTTCGCGGAATGCCCGTCGGCAAGCGAACGCTGGTAAGCATACCACATTTGATTTCGCCTGCCAAAGCGCCCCCTTCCCGAAGAACTATGGCGACTGGCTGTGTCTACACGACCTGCGCGACCCTGTGAGTCGCCCGAAACATAACGCTCTGCGCCCTCTGTGCCTCTGTGGCCAATAAACCCTCTGCGCCCTAGGACCAACAAAGTCATGCAACTCCAAAATAAAAGTCGGTCGTAGGGGCGACTCTGTGAGTCGCCCGCTGCCGCGGCGACATGTGGTTTCGGGCGACATGGTATGTCGCCCCTACAGATCGCTGCTTTAGCGAAATTTGCCTAACTTACTGCAACTACCTCAGTAAATCCAACAAAGTCACGCAACTCCAAAATAAAAGCCGGCCGTAGGGGCGAGCCTTGGCTCGCCCAAAATCTCTAGCAGTAGCAGTGGGCGACTCACAGAGTCCCCTACATCACCCTGCGATTTGTTGCATGACTTTCTTGCACTTACTTCTATGCACTCTGTGTCCTCAGTAGTACCAATAAAATAATGCGAAAAAATCTCATTTGTAGCGAAAGTCCTGGATGTAATCCTTGTCCCGCCGAATGCGCTCCCCCTCCCTCTTTATGGGGGAGGGGTTTGGGGTGGGGGTGAACTGAGTATTTCAACCGACTCCAATACACTGCCCGAAAACCCGATTTTGACAAAATCCCCGAATTCATTTAAGATATGATACACGTACCATATAAATGTCCTGTGTAACTTTATCAATATCCATCAAAGTCAAGGCGAGAATATCGGGAGGTGCAACTGAGAGAAAACTCATAACCTTATCCAGTTCCGAGTAGAGTCTTTTAATAGAGAAAGGAAGTGTCATGAGCACCAAACAATTATCGCGACGCAATTTCCTTAAACTGGCAGCGGCCTCGAGTACCGGCGCTGTGGTCGGTTATCTGGGTCCTTTGAGCAACATCGCCAGCGCCCAGGACACGGTCGAATTGACTTTCGGGCGTCACTGGGAAGCTGCTTTCCGTCCCCGCCAGGCCGAGTACGACGAAGGCTTCATGGAACGGCATCCGGACATCAAGATCAGCATCACCTACAATACCTGGGCCGACCACAACAACGTCGTTCCGGCCTGGGCTGCCGCCGGTACCCTGCCCGACGTCATCTACGTACACGGCAGCCGCGCCACCCCCTGGGCGCACGAGGGCATCATCATCGACATCCACGACATTGTCGTGGCCGACGAAGAGTTCAACGTCGATGGCATGTGGGAAGAATCGGTGCGCCTCTACCGCGTGAACGGCCGCATCCACGCCCTGCCTTACGACCACGGTCCCATCATCCTCGGCTACAACAAGGATATGTTTGATGCCGCCGGCATGGACTACCCCAGCGAAGACTGGACTATGGAAGACATGGCTGCCGCTGCCATCGAGCTTACCGATGCCGACATGGGCGTTTGGGGCTGGGACGGTCGCCTGGATCTGGGCAACGGCGGTGGCGGCTTCTTCACCGGCGCCTGGGGCGGCGTTCACATGAACGAAGACGAAACGGCGATGACCATGGATACGCCCGAAGTTCGCGCGGCGCTCAACCACTGGTACAACCTGACGCATGTGGAAGGCGCCGGCGCCAGCGGGACCGAGATGGAAGCTTTCCCCAACTCGCAGCCCTTCCGCGCGGGCGTCGCCGCCATGGGCCATATCGCCACCTGGAGCACGCCCAGCATGCGCGCCCTGGCGAATTTCGAATGGGATGTCGCGCCCACGCCTATGGGCCCTGACGGCTCGCGCTATACCGGCGCTTTCGGCAGTGGCTACGGCATCACGCCCACCAGCGACAAACCGGACACCGCCTGGACATACTTGCGCGAATACCTTTCACTGGACGGCATGATCTTCATGTGGAGCCTCTCGGGACGTGGCTCGCCGGCGCGCCCGGAAGGGCTGGAAGTCTGGCTGAACTCGGACCCGGCGCCGCCCAGCGGGCGTTACTTCCTGGAAGCCATGTTTGACTACGCGGTGACAGGGCCTCCCTTCCAATCCCTGGCTGCCGCGCAGGTCAGCAACATTCTGACGCGCGAGGCCGACCTGCTGCGCCTGGGAGAAACCACGGTCGACGATGCCATCGCCGCCATCACCGAAGAAGGAAACGCCGCTCTCGACTCCGTTGCCGACATGTAGTTCAATCTCCTAATCTCTAAACACCTGAGGGAGACCGCTCGGCGGTCTCCCCGGGTTCTGTTGGCTAAAGAAAAGGCGCAAAATCGATGTTCCGACGCATAATGCGGCCTATCTCGCCCAGCGCCCGGCGCGAGGAGCGGATTTTCTATTTGTTCATCTTGCCCTGGCTGATTGGCTTGATCCTCTTCAATGCTGGTCCGGTCTTCGGCATGTTGGGATTGAGCTTCACCGATTGGCGCATCTCGCTCGATGATCTGCAATTCATCGGTCTGGATAACTATTCCAAGCTCTTTGCCGATCCGATATTTTGGACATCGGTAGGCAACACGCTTTACATCGTCGTTGGAAGGGTCGTTTTCGGCGTATCATTCGCCCTGCTGCTTGCCATCTTGCTCAATCAAAAGGTCCCGGGCATCGCCTTCTTTCGCGCCGTTTACTACCTGCCCACCGTTACGGCAGGCGTCGCCGTGGCGCTGGTCTGGATCTGGATCTTCAATCCGCGCCTGGGCATCCTCAATCACACCTTGAAACAGATTGGCATCACAGGTCCCCCTTGGATTCATAGCTCGACCTGGGTCAAACCATCGCTTATCTTGATGAGCATGTTCTCAGTCGGTCCTATCATGATCATTCTGCTGGCGGGCTTGCAGGGCGTGCCAAAAGAATTGTACGAATCGGCTGAAATCGACGGCGCCGGCAATTGGGCCAAATTCCGCAACGTCACCCTGCCCATGCTATCCCCTGTGCTCTTCTTTGTGATTATTATTTCCGTTGTCAGTTCCTTCCAAAATTTCACCGAAATCCGCGTCATGACAGAAGGCGGACCGGGCGAATCATCCAATGTCATGATCTGGTATCTTTGGAAGCATGCCTTTATTTTCCTGAATTTGGGCGTCGCCGCCGCCGTCGCCTGGATCATGTTTGTCATTCTCATGGCCCTGACCGGCTTGCAATTCCGGCTGGGCAGGCGCTGGGTCTACTACGAGGGCGAAGCGCGATGACGACTGACAAACCCAAGAAATCAGTCTCCTGGCTCAAGTCAATCGAAGGACGCCGCGCCATCGGCATTATCATCACCTTCGCCTTGCTTGTCCCGCTCGGCGTCGCCTTTGTCCTGCCCTTCATCGTCATGGTCTCGACCGCGCTCAAACCGCTGAAGCAGGTTTTCGCTTTTCCGCCAACGCTGATCCCCGAAACGGTCCAATGGCAGAACTTTCCTGATGGCTGGTACGGTTACGGCTATGTCGATTTCACCACCTGCACCTGGAATTCGCTCAAAATCACCATCAACAATATCATCGGCAATCTCGTATCCTGCACGCTGGCGGCTTATGCCTTCGCCCGCTTGAAAGCCCGCGGCAAGAACTTTTTCTTCGCCATCGTTCTGGCCACCATGCTCCTGCCCAACGAAGCGCTTGTTGTTCCTCAATACGTCCTTTTCAGCAGGTTCGGCTGGTTGGATACCCACCTGCCGCTGATGGTGCCGCCCTGGTTCGGCTGGCCCTTCTTCATCTTCTTGCTGCGGCAATTTTTCCTCACCATACCCGAAGAACTGATCGATGCCGCCAAGATTGACGGCGCCGGCCACGCCCGCATCCTGCTGCAGATCTTCATCCCGCTCTCCAAACCGGCGCTGGCGACCCTGGCCATCTTCGCCTTCATCGGCAACTGGAATAATTTCTTCGGTCCCTTGCTCTACCTGCGCACGCCCAATGTGCAGACGCTTCCCGTTTGCCTGGTCCAGTATCAAGGCGCCTACGGCAATACCGAATGGCACCTGATGATGGCCGTAGCGACCATCACGGTCATTCCCGTCTTGCTGATCTTCATCTTCGGACAGCGCTATTTCGTCGAAGGCATCGCGACCTCGGGCGTCAAGGGCTAAACCCGCCACAGAGGTACAGAAGTAGCGCCAAGAAAGTAATGAACATTTTGAGGACAACTGAGGGATCGGGTTTCGGGCGACTGCTATATCGCCCCTACGGCTTACGACATAAATGAGGCTTGTAAGGCTTGTCCGCTACTAAAAATCATACGTACAAATTATGGAAACAGTACCAAAACAATACAAAAAAGGAGCCTATCCTTGCGAAAATCAACAAATTATTACGAAATCCGCCAAGTTTAGCTCCCCTTCCTCCAATGCTTTGGGGGAAGGGGCCGGGGGATGGGGGTAGAAAAAGCGGCATTTGGTCGGAGTAGCGGACAAGCCTTGTAGGGGCGACCAATCTGGTCGCCCGCCGTTGACTCGACGCGATTCGGCATGATATGAAGGGCGACATGTTTCTTGATGACTCTCTTGCTACTACTCAGATAGAATACATCCTTGGTAGCCATGCCCTATGAAGTCCTTACCCCGCCTGACCTTGGCCATCCTCTGTCTGACATTCCTCACCGCCATCGGCAAGCTCGATCCCTTCGTCGATGTCAGCGAGAGCGCCGGCATCAATGCTACCCACCGCGGCCATTGGGAACTTTTTGACGACGATTTTGCCACCGGTTATCTGGGCATCGGCCAAGCCTGGGGCGACTACGACAACGACGGCTGGCTCGATCTCTATGTCACCGGCAACAGAGATCCCAGCGTGCTCTACAGAAATATGGGAAACGGCGCCTTCACGGTCTCGGACTTGACGCCGCAAGTCGCGCTGGCGGACGTCGACACGGGCGGCGCCGTCTGGGTCGACTATGACAATGACGGCTGGCAAGACCTTTATGTCGTGAATCATGGACCCAACACCCTCTTTCACAATCAGAGCGGCCAGGGCTTCGCCGATGTCACCGATGTAGCGGGCGTCGGGGACGCCGGCAAGGGCGCCACCGCCACCTGGGGCGACTATGACGGCGACAGTTTCCTCGATCTCTATGTCGTCAACTGGTCCTGCTTCCCCGAATGCGGCGATCCCAATATCACCTTGAACCACGACGCCGCCCGCGACACGCTCTATCACAACCAGGGCGACGGCAGCTTCGTCGATGTCAGCCACCTGCTGGAATTTGATCTGCTGCTCGGGGCGGGCTTCACCGCCAGTTTCACCGACTACGACAATGACGGCGACGCCGATATCTACGTCGTCAACGACCAGTTCAAAAACATGCTGGGCAATATCCTCTGGCGCAACGATGGCGAGGGCTGCGCCGGCTGGTGCTGGGCCGACGCCTCGATCGAAGCCGGCGCCCGTACCTTTATCCACGGCATGGGCTTGGCTGTCGGCGATTACGACAACGATCTCGACCTCGACTTTTATTTTTCCGACATGGTCAACGGCATGGTGCTGCTGCAGAACCAGGGCGACGGCACATTCGACGATGTTGCCGATGACGCCGGCGTCGTCGTCGGTCCCAGCAGCGCCGTCGGCTGGGGCACGATCTTTTTCGATTATGACAATGACAGTTGGCTCGATCTTTACCTCACCGCCACCGAATTCATTCAGTTCGATATCGAAACCGGTCCCGAAGGCATGATGTTCGAATATCGCGACTTTCTCTTTCGCAATCTCGGGGACGGCGCCTTCGCCGACGCCACGCCCCAGAAGTGGATTGACGATGCCGTGCCAAGCATGGGTCTGGCCTACGCCGACTATGACAAGGACGGCTGGCTGGATTTTGTGCTGGGCAATTGGAACCAGGGTTATGTCTTGTACAGAAACACCGGCGGCCTCACGCACGATCGCAATTGGATCAATCTGCGCTTGCGGGGCGGCGGCGATATCAACCGCGATGCCATTGGCGCCCGCGTATACCTCTCCACCGACAGCGGACGAACGCTGATGCAGGAAGTCAAAACTGGCTCCAGCCTGGGCGCCGGCAACGATACCGCCCTGCATTTCGGCTTGGGCGATGACACCGTCCGCCAACTGCGCGTGCGCTGGCCCAACGGTGCCGAATCCTTGCTGAACGATGTCGATGTCAATCAGTTCCTGGAAGTGAACTATGCCGGCTGATATCGCGAGGGCTACGTTCGATGCCGAACATCCGTGACGTGGCTCAGCGCGCGGGTGTCGCGCCGATAACGGTCTCGCGCGTCATCAATGACACCGGCTACGTCAGCGACGAATTGCGCCAACGCGTCGAACAGGCGATCAGCGATCTCAACTACGTGCCCAATCGCCTCGGTCCCAGCATGCGCTCCAAGCGATCCAATACCGTGGGCTTGGTGGTGGCCGATATCACCAATCCCTTTTGGACGACCGTCGTGCGTGGCGTGGAAGACGCCGCCTACAAAGCCGGTTACCATCTCTTTCTCTGCAACAGCGACGAATCCGTCTACAAAGAACGAGAATATGTGGAATTGCTCTTGTCCCGGCAGGTGGACGGCTTTTTGATCGTGCCGGCGGAGACCCAGTTTGATGTCCTCGAGTTGATTCAGAAGCAGGGAAAAGCCATCGTGCTGCTGGATCGTTACGTCAGCACGCGCTCCATCGATATCGTGCGCGGCGATTCTGAAGGCGCAGGATATCAATTGACGCGCCACCTGCTGGACCTGCAACACCGGGACATCGCCTTGTTGAACGGACCTCGCTTGGCTTCGACCGCCGTGGAACGCGCCAAAGGTTACCGGCGCGCGATGAACGAGGCCGGCTTTTCCGATAAATCTGAACGGATCTTGTGGGGCGAATACACGCAAGAATCCGGCTATTACCAGAGCTTGGAGGCGCTGCAATGGCGCCCGCGCCCCACAGCCTTGATCGCGGCCAATAACTTCATTGCCCTCGGCGTCGTGCGCGTGCTCGACAACTTCGGCTTGCGCATACCGCAAGACATCTCCCTGGCCGTATTCGACGACCTGCCGGTGGAGCTCAATCTGCGGCCCTTCTTCACCTCTGCCGACCAGCCCGCCTACGAAATGGGTTTTTTGGCGGCGAACACGCTATTTGAACGATTGGGGGGGAACCGGAGCAGCGAATTAAAAGACATCGTGCTGCCCTTCAAGTTCACGGTTCGTTCCTCAAGCGCTCCGCCACCCAGTCCATAGATCCTGCTCGCAAATGGCAAACTCAGGACTTCAGATACAGTTTGATCACGGGCACTTCGGTTTTTGGCTGTAGCACCGGCAATTGCAGTTGCGCGGACTTGTCCTCGCCAATGCTGAACGCGACTTCGCTGCCATCGTGCAAGAATTCGACATAGGCCAGGCGATCGCCGATCCCGTCCAGGTAGAGATGGCGGAACGGATAGGCGAAGACATGTACATACAGCAAGTCGCCATTCTGCGTCAGCCGGCAATCCTGCGGGGCGGTGAAGGCGCTCGCGGTGCAGCCGTAAATGGCTTCGCTGTGTTGCGCCATCCAGTCGCGGTAGACGCGCAAGGCCTCTACCGCGCGGTAATCCAACTCGCCCGAAGCCGTCGGTCCCACATTCATCAGCAGGTTCCCTCCCGTCGCGACAGTATTGACCAACATGCGAATCAACTGCCCCGGGCTTTTCCAAGTGGCCTCGTCGCGGTGATATCCCCAAGACCCGCTGAAGGTTTGGCAGGTTTCCCAGACCACCGGTTCGCCATCCACCCGCACCCATTGGCGCGGTTGAAACTGTTCCGGCGTGTGAAAATCGACCGACGACGGCAGATCGAGCCGGTTGTTGATGATGATCTCCGGCTGTAAGGAACGCGACAAGGCTTCAAGACCTTCGCTGTCCCAGTCGTCGCGACCCTTGCCATCTTCGCCCGGATAGGAAAAATCGTACCAGATGACATCGATTTTGCCGTAGTTGCTCAGTAACTCGCGCACCTGATTCTTCATGTAGTCGCGGTATTTGCTCATATCGCGGCCGCGGTTTAACCCGGCGCGATCGCGATGATTGCGCTGCGCATGTACGCGATCCACCGTGAAATCAGGATGATGCCAGTCGATCAACGAGTAGTAGAACCCTACTTTCAAGCCGCGACTGCGGAAGGCCTCGACGACTTCCGCCAACAGATCTTTTCCCCAAGGCGTATTGGTCGCTTTGTAATCGGTCTGTTGAGAATCCCACAGGCAGAAACCTTCATGGTGCTTTGAGGTGATCACCATGTATTTCATGCCGGCGTCCCGCGCCAAATCCGCCCATTTGCCGGGATCGAAACGGACGGGATTGAAGTATTTGAAGTAGGGCGCATATTGCTCGTCGCTCAGTTCCTCGCGTTGTTTGACCCATTCATGGCGCGCCGGAAGGGCGTATAAGCCCCAGTGAATGAACATGCCAAAACGGTCGCGCGTGAACCACTCGGTGTTGCCCTTGGTCGCTTTTGGTTGATGCATCTGAAATTCCTTTCCACTAGCGGCGGACAGAAGTAGATCCAATAAACGAATGCAACCACAAAATGACAGTCGCCCCATTGCGCTCTTTGTGTCTTTGTGGTGAAAAAATGTTTCACGACTTAATTCGTTTTACTGAACGAACTTTCCCGCGAATTCGGCCGGCTAATTCTCGCCCCCGAACCCTAGGCCCAGATCTTGCGCCATCCCTCGCAGATCCTCCCAAACGGCATCCGGCAGGGGAATGCCATTTTTGGCGCGATCACGGTACGACCTCGCCTCCGGCTCGCCGGGCAATAGTACCTCATCGAACCCTTCTGCCGGCGCCGTCGCTTTCACCCGTCGCGTCAACGCGCCGACCTGCCGTCGGAAATCGCTGCCTTCGTCAAATGCCCGCGGCTCCAACGCCATCATCAAGGTCGGATTGCCAAAGTGAAACTCGGCCGATGTGATCGGGCGGTGACCGGCCAGCAGCGTCGGGATAATCTCCATCATCATCGCCAGTCCCGACCCCTTGTGGGCGCCCATCGGCAACAAGACAGCGCCGTCGTCCAATATAGAGGCGTCAGTCGTCGGCCGGCCACGCCTGTCCAGCATCATGCCGGTTGGCACGGGCGCGCCTTTCGCCCGCGCCAGCACGATCTTGCCATGCGCCACGCCAGCCGTGGCAAAATCAAGCAATAACGTGCCCGAATCCTCGCAAGGGACAGCGAAGGACATCGGATTGGTGCCGAAGACGCGCTCGCGTCCGCCATAAGGCGTCACCCAGCCACGGAACATCGTGCCGCTGGTGAAACAGATGCCGATCAAACCCTCCGCGGCGATCATGCCCGTATATTCTCCCAAACGGCCGATGTGCGTGCTTTGCCCCAGCGAGACGGCGCTGATGCCATGCTGCCGAGCTAATTCGATGGCCAGCTCCGCCGTGAAGCGGGCGCCGATCTGCCCGAAGCCGTATCCGCCGGTCGCCATGGCTGTCGCGCCAAAGCGGCGCTTCACGCGCGGGCGCGCCCTCGGCTTGATCATGCCGTCCTTGATCATGCTGACATATTGCTTGACGCGCAATACGCCGTGCGAGTCGTGGCCGAAGAGGTTGGTCATTACCAACGACTCCGCCACCGCTGACGCGATGTCCTTTGGCGCGCCGGCCGCCTCGAAAATGCCGCGACACAGGACCCGCAGCGATTCGGCTTGCATGGTATGGGTCAAGCGCTTGCCCGTTGCCCCGAGATCGATAATCAACGGAAGTGTAACGCCTGCATTTGAGCGGCGCAATACGCTAGACACGGTGGGGCAACCTATCAGGTCGCCCAAATCACACTCCTCTGTGCCTCTGTGGTGAAATAAAAATGTACTGTGCCCGCCAAATCCCAATCCCGCCAAACGCGCTCCCCTCCCCATTTCAATGGGGAGGGGCCGGGGGAGGGGTAGAAATCTGCGCCTCTGTGGCGAATCCCCCTACCGAACCCGCAACGCGCCACGCCCGCGCGACCTGCCAACCCGCCCGAAAAAATCTCTCTGTGCCCTCTGTGCCTCTGTGGCGAATCCCCCGTACCGAACCCGCAACGCGCCACGCCCGCACGACCTGCCAACCCGCCCGCCAGAGCGCAAAAAATGTAGGGGCGAGCCTTGGCTCGCCCAAATCACCCCCCTCTGTGGCCTCTGCGCCTCTGTGGCGAATCCCCCTACCGAACCCGCAACGCGCC
>WTGF01000042.1 GCA_011525385.1 Chloroflexota bacterium
AAAACTGTCCTGTCCTCAGCCACCTGAATACGGCAAAGCCGCCGGCGAAACTTCATCTGTGGCTGAGAAGCAAGCCTGAAATATGATATGAGCTATGAACTTTGCTTTTCTCGGTGCGCTCGGTGTCCTCGGTGGTTAATATTTTCTGTTTGAACATAGATTTTTCGAGTGCTGCGATTGCTCTGGACAGGTCTCAGGTTTGCTTGACCATTTCCCAAAACGAATCTACAATACCCAAGTGGCGTAGTTGTCGATTGGTTAGGGAAACTATCATGCTAAGACGATTGAAGAATGCGCGTTACGGCATCTTTTTTCTGGCGCTTTTGCTCCTGTTGGTATCCCAGCCAGCGACAGCCGGAGACACCATCATCAGCAACAACGCCGGGGCCGGCGTCCAAGTTTTTGTCATCGAAGACGAACCTTCATTGGTGATAAACGGTTTTGATCTCGCCTCTCTGGGTCTTGGCTTTCCCATTGCGCTTGACGCCGTCACCATCTTCGTAAATCGTGCCGTCCCAGGCGTCGCTGTGGATCTGCTCATATATCAAGACGCGAATGGCGGCTCGCCCGTTGACGCGTCCCTGATTCATCGGCAGCAGGTTGCAATCAATGGCTCCGGCGCCAATCGGATTCTTCTGGATCAAGCGGCTATTGTGACGGAACCGGTGATCTGGGTCGGTTTCTACCTGCCGGTTGGTTTCCGTTTCAACGCCGACACCTCCGGCTCATCCGTGCTCACATATTGGGCCTGGACGCCGGGCGGCTCTTTTGACGTTAACGCTTTGTCCAGCGCGCAGGTCTTGGGACCTGCCGACGGCAGCGAGCCGGTTGGCATCAACATGGAAGGCATCGCGCGCATCACGGCTGAACTGCGCACGCCCTTTTATGAAGAGACCACAAACGCCGTTCTTGTCGGCAAGCAATTTGTCGACGACTCCGGCCAAGACACATCCATTTTGCAAACTTATCCCTATTGCGGCGATTTGTTTTATGATTCCGAAGACATCGACATCTCCGGGGAGGGTGCCTTCACAATTACCTGCGGCGTCAACAGAGAGTTCGAAGCGCCGACAAATGTCGCCCAACCATCCGGCGAGTTGCTCGATGTACAACGCGCTGGCCATCTCTACAAGTTGGTGGCGAATATACCCCAAGAGCTGCATGTTCACGGCGCCATCGGCACTTTGCCGGTGCCAGTAACGCATTGCATGCGTATTCAGGCAATTGACCTGGAACAGGCTATCATCGCCGAAGCGCGCGATATACCGGAGCGTTGGTATGTATTGCCTTCCGTCCGCTTTGGAGACATGGTCTGCGTCGAAGTCACACATGCCAGCTACTTGTCCTATTTCTTGCCGCGCACGGGCGACTCGCCGCAGAATGTCAACCTCGTGCTAGGTTGGTCGCGCATCAATCCTCATCCGCTTGAATGCGGCATTTTAACCGGATTTAAGATACCGGTGGTCAATACCGGTCAGAGTTGGTTCGATACGCCTTCTTCCGATGTCAAAGTGATTGTCGAAAATGTCCATATAGCAACCGGTACAGTTACCGGAGCGATGGAACTGAAAGTGCCGACTTCCAAACTGGGACCGGGCCACCGTCAACTGCTCGAGATAGGGCCGATGATCGTGGACCAATATGTGCATGAGCTTCACCGCCTGCAGATACGGCTTGACTTCGACGAAAAAGTCGAAGAGACCAACGAATTCGACAACATCTGGTTCAGTGAATATGTGCTGCAATGGGCTGGAGGCAGCCAACGCTGCTACGATAGAGCCTGGCATACACAGACGCCGTATCCGAGCACATCTCTGGATTATTGCTTCATCGGCAGGCCATATGCCAGCGGCAGTGGCAAGATTTTGATTCCCTACTCGCCCGCCTGCGATATTGAGTTCCGCTCTGGCCATGTCGAGGCGCGCCCCGACGCCGAAAAACCAGATCTGTTCAAGAGAGGCGATTGCCACATTGCCATTAGCATCAAGGTGGTCGGTCAGAGCGCCAAGATCCTCTATCGCAAAATTGATGTGCCCGATTCGGATCCGCCCTGTCCCGGCGGCAGCAGAGTACGAGACTACATCGATAGAGACAATGTAGTTCTGGTCATTGATATCGACGGCGCCTGATCGGGCCGCCGGGAAATCGCGCAAACTGGAGTCTGGGGTAGCGTCATGCGGGTTGTCACGAACAAGAAACTGGCTCGCCGCAATCGCAAGTTAACCAACTACCTTTTCTTTGGCACTTTCGGGGCTTTAATTCTCAGCTTTTTCGTGATCAATGCCTCACTGTTCACAGGCGACATTCCCGATTCACTCGGCGTGATCGCGCAGTCTGCCATGTTGCCTATCGCCTTCATCCTGACTGTTCTTTCCGTGCGCATGACAAATCTCTGGGCCCGCGTTCCGCGCCCGGAGAAGGCGATCGAGGACGGCTTGAAGGGCTTGAGCAATAAGAGCGTTTTGTACAACTATTATCATTTTCCGGCGCGCCATGTTTTGATTTGCCCCCAAGGCGTATACGCGATTGTCACGCGCTGGCACGATCAGGAATACACCTACCGCGACGGCAAGTTCCGCAGTCATCGCAATGTCATCAGCAAATTCTTTTCGCTCTTTCGGCTCGATGGCGTCGGCAAGCCTCTTCGCGATGCCGAAATCGCTTGTCAACAGGTGCAACAGTCCATTGATGAAATCGCTCCCGATGTGGCGGTGCATCCACTTGTGGTCTTTGTCGACCCATCGGCGAAAATAAACTTCGAAGACGAGTTGGATACCCCCGTCCTTTTCGCTGATACGCGGCTGTCTCCCAACCTGAAGGACTTCATGCGCGATGCAAAACGCCGGATATCGGAAGAAGCCGGCGACGCAAAAAACGCCAATCTAATGCCGCTCTCTGACGAACAGATAGAAGCTTTCGAAAAAGCGACAATCTGAGCCCGCATGGCGCGACCCATACGCCCGGCAATTCTAATACTGATTATCTGGCTTGGTTTCGCCTTGCGCTTGCACGAGCTTGCTTCAGTGCCGCTGCGCGGTGACGAAGCCTTTAGCGCGCTCAACTGGGCTGGTATTCCCTTGCGTCAGTCCCTGACCGAGATCGCAACGCTGGAGCCGCATCCACCGCTGACTTACGTCTTGTTTCGGTTTTGGCGGCTTCTCATCGGTGGGATCGACAGTCCCTTCACCTTGCGCCTGCTCCCGGTCCTTGGCAATTTGATCGGTGTCTCTGCGGCATACGCCTTGGCCTTCCGCCTTTCCGGAAAGCGCATTGGCGGCCTTGCCGCTGCCTTTATTTGGGCGATTCATCCTTACGAAATCTGGCATAGCCAAGACTTTCGCAACTATGCCGTCTGGGCCGGCCTGAGTGTGACGAGCTTGTGGCTGGGTCTGCGCCTGATTGATCGTCCGCTTATGCGCAATTGGCTGCTCCATGCCTTGATGGCCATCACCAGCGCGCTGATCTTCTACACCGAAGTGTTCATGTCGATTGCCCTGGTACTTGTGGCTATTTGCTATAAGAAAAGCGATCGGCGATTCTTGTCGGGATTCTCCGCCTTGCAGGGCATCGTGCTGTCGATCGCGCTGCTGGCTTTCCTTGTTCTGCAAGCCGGGCTATTAGCCTCGGGCGCATATCCCGGCAATCTTGAGCCGCTATCTATTCCCGATTTCTTGTTCCTGTTCCTGCCGGTCTTGACCCTGGGAGAAACTATGCCGGGATCCTCGCTCTGGTTGTGGATCGCCCTCGCGCTTGGCTTGTACACGTTCATTGTTGCCCGGGGCTCAAGGCGCGAGCTTCAGTTTATCGGGGCTGTCGTTCTCCTTCCATTCTTGCTGCTTGGAGTACTTTCTTTGCCTGTTAATATTTTCCATCCGCGCTACCTGTTGGCGACGGTACCGGGCTTTGTACTGCTGATCTCCCTGGGCAGCGCGCGTTTGGCTGTCTGGATAGCCAAGTCTGCTGGACTGCGGCAAGGATACGTCATGCCCGTGCTTTTGGCGCCCTGGATTATTCTTTCAGCTTTGTCGCTTCATACCTACTATAACGATGCGGCCTTCCGCAAATCACCCGCTTGGGAGGAGTTGGGCGACTTTCTCAACAACAGAGTGACTACCGACGATCTGGTCATTCAGCTAAGCGGGGACCCCGCCTTTGGCTACTATTACCGCGGCCCGGCCGCAGACCGCGCGCTGCCATCCGGGCCTTTGCAATCCGCGCAGGGCATCATCGACGAATTGGAGACGGCTCGGGCCAACTACGACAGCATTTATGTCGTGTCGAACGCGTTACCGTCATGGCGGAATGCGGGCGTCGTCGAGGATTGGATGCGGGAAAATATGCAACCCGTCATGCTCAGCGACGCCTCCGGATTGGCCATTCGTCAATACAAGGAATGGACCGTTCTGGATACCGGGGCCATACCGCTGGCAAGCTTTGGGGGCGCGGTTGACTTGCTTGACTACCGCTTTTTCGACCATCCGCTGCCAACCGGCGAGTTGCTGCTGCGCGTTTATTGGCGCCCACTTGGGATCACCGGAAAGTCGCTTAAGTCATTTGTGCATGTCTATGGAGAAACGAATCCGGAAACCGGCGGGGTTCTTTGGGCGCAAGACGACCAGTTCCCGCAATCCGGGCGCATCGACAGCAGATCCTGGGCGCCGGCCGCGGTTTTCCGAGATGTCTACTATTTGCCCGCCGAGACCTTGCCAGCCGGCAGCTATGAATTGCGCCTCGGTTGGTATGACCCCGTAAGCGGCCATCGACTGCTTACAGATGCCGGATCGGACAGTTTCTTGCTTCAAGGCTTCGACTATCCGCCGAAGCCCTGACGTTAGCCCTACAAGGCTGCCCCCTCTGTAGATTTGCCCCATTGCTCCCTGTACTATGTCAATTGAAGAATTGAAGTCGACATGCGGGCTGGACGACTCGCCTAAAGACCCGCGCTTACAAAAGTCTCGCCCGCGAACGGATCTTTGGCATGCGGTTACAGAAGCTGATCATCCGCGCCTGTCTGGGAATGGCAATTGCCGTCGTTTTCGGCTTGGGAACGGAGGCCCGGATGGAGGATCCCGGTTCAGGTCTGGTGACTGAGGAATTGACAGTTGGCATCGAGCGCTATACCGTTCGCCCGAATGACACCTTGTACGCCATCGCAAAGCGCTTCAACACCAACGTGAAAGCCCTCAAGTCGCTGAACGGTCTGAAAGACACTGCTTTGCTTTTCGCGGGCGATGCGCTTCTCGTGCCGCGGCTTGATAAGACTGAAAGACCTGCTTACCTGATCAAACCCGGTGACTCCTTATTCGAAATCGCCCGACGCTTTGATACCACGGTCGAGGCCTTGCAATCGCTCAACGGAATCGGCGACCGGGACCATATCGTATCGGGTCAAACGATCCTTTTGCCCCAATCCGCTGGCAGCGCGATTCGGCGCGAATTCGCTTACGGGATCACGCTATTCCCGGATCTCGGAAGCACGCCGGACATCTTGCGCCGGGTCAAACAGCTTGGCGTCAATTGGGCCAAGATCGAAGTCAGTTGGGCCGACCTGGAACCGACCGCAGCCGACTTCGCCTTTGACGAATTGGATGTGCTGATCGCGGGCCTGGACCAGCTCGGCATTCAAATACTGCTCAATGTATATGAGGCCCCGCAATGGTCTCGCAGCTCCTATACTCGGCAATTGAACAGCTTGCTGCGCGCCAATTCGGGACCCCCGGAGAACCTGGAGCTCTTCGCTAATTTTATGAGGGTATTGGCACAGCGCTACGCGGGTATTGTCGATGCCTACGAGATCTGGAAATCGCCCAATCTCCTGAAATACTGGACCGCGCCAGTCTATGAACGGCCGCCAGCAATGGGCGCCTCGGGAGATTACGGCTTCCCGGACAAGATAAAAATCGGGGCTGCCTATTACCTGGATCTGCTGAAGATCGCCTTTGAGACCGTCAAGTCCGTCGACAGCGGCGCGCTTGTGATCACCGCCGGGCTGGCGCCTGTCGGCTTTACCGACAATTACAATGCGATAGAAACCGGCGCCTTTTTGGGAGATATGATCCGTGAAGGCGCGACCGACTACAGCGATGCTATCGGCGCGCTGTTTGGGGCGTCGGCGGTCCCCCCGGCATTATTCTGCTGCGAACAGCCGCCAGGCGTGGACACGCACTACGAATCGCATTTGCAGTATTATCGCGAGATTCTCCATCTCTATCGCGATACTCTCAGCCGCAATGCATCCGCTGACATCCCGATCTACATTACGCAGGTGGGCTGGGGGACAATCGAGGGATCTAATCTGGCGATTCCAGCCGGCGGTCTCGAGTGGCTCAGGTATACCGACCAGGACGAACAAGCGCTTTACGTCGCTCAAGCCTACGATATCGCCTACGGCTTAAACTACATTGAAGGAAACTTCCTGTACAACCTCAATGGTTGCGCGGTAGGCGACAGCGAAGCCTGTTTCTTCAGTCTCGTTGACGCCGATGGAGCGGACAGGCCCGCCTACGAATCTTTCGCGCAAATAGACAAATCCGCGCCCGCATCCTGACATTATCGAATAAGCCTTGAAGGGGCGTCCCCCGAAACCGCCACCATAGAATTCTCCTTATTTTCTTTGAACTACTTAACCCAAAATCAGAAAGATTTGGTAGGGGCGACCTGTCAGGTCGCCCGCCTTACTTAACATCGAATGCACCAACGACCTCAGAAACTGAGACAAATACACTCCGCCCGCCAAACCCATACATAGGGCGTCACCGGTCGTCAGTGTCGAAGAGCTTGTCAGCGGTCAGTGTCTACGCGACCTACGCGCCCCATGCGCCCTCTGTAGTCAAGAAAATAATGCGAAGCAATATCATGTGTAGCGAGAATACTGGATCGAAATTAAATCCCGGTAAATGCGCTCCCCTCCCCATTGCAATG
>WTGF01000108.1 GCA_011525385.1 Chloroflexota bacterium
GTTATGATCCTTTTAAGCCCCTCCCTCTTTATGGGGGAGGGGTTTGGGGTGGGGGCCAAGGTGTATTTCAACAGACCCTGACAGGTCGCCCCTACCGACGAATGCTAGTTTGGAGTTGCATAAGTTTGTTGGTTTGACTGAGATTTGGTTTGACTGAAAAAGCGTAGACAGGTCAATACTTCCGGCCGATTGCATCCATTTGGCGAATCTTCGACAAATCTCGGCGTCCACGGTGGTATTTTGCCAATCATCGTAAACGCATCTGGAGCGAGGATCGAGACTGCAAATCCCGGCCGAGTTATGCCATAATGCGAGGCGCTTGGCAGCCGGCAGGTTGCCAGGTTTGTCGAGAGGGATGTCGATGAGCCAAAGTCGTGAAAAAATCCGTCAGTATCGGCAGCGTTCGCATGCGCCGCCTGTTCGGATCGTCAGCTAGCACCCGCTAGTCACGCCAATCGCGAGTCCGTTGTCCTTCTCCCGCTGCGTCCCGCGGCTTGGGGCGCGATTCCCCACACTGGAAAGTCGGGGAAACAACGACCAATGAACCGTAAAGGAAAAGGACAATCGTGAAGAAACAAATCACAAATTCCGCAAGCGAACTCTCCCGTCGTGACTTTCTGCAAGTGTTTGCCGCCGGCGCCGCAACCGCTGTCGGGACCATCGCTTTGGAAATCGCCCCGCTGGCGAACATGGCCGGGGCACAAGACAACACGCTGCGCATCGCCTGGCTGACGCCGGCAACCCTAGACCCAAGGTCCGCGTCCGGCGATAGCGAAATCGCCATCTTGAACGCGCTTTACGACTATTTGATCGAGACGGACGCCGCCGCGAATCTGGCGCCGCGACTGGCGTCATCCTGGGATTTGAGCGACGATGGCTTGACTTACACGCTGCAGATCCGCGAGGACGCGACCTGGCACGACGGCAGCCCCGTGACCGTCGATGATGTGCTTTGGACCATACAGTGGCATCAGGATTCCGAGAGCACAGTGGCCAGTTTACTGTCGTCCGTCGATTCGATTGATGCCGGCGAAGGCAATACCATTGTCATAACGCTGGGCGAATCCAATCCGGATTTCCTCTACAATCTCACCGACAACAAATTTGTCATCTTGAAATCGGGGGCGGAGAACATCGGTGAAGCCTTTAACGGCTCCGGTCCTTTCGTGATGGACGAAATGATCCCCGGCGACCGCGTGATTTTGAGCGCCAACGCCGACTATTGGGGTGGCGCGCCCGCGGTCGAGCGTCTTGAGTTCATCTTCTTTGATGACCAGCAAGCGGGGATCGCCGCGGTTCAAGGCGGCACGGCGGACGGCATCTTGCGCCTGGACAATTCCAGCTTCCTGGGCTTCGGCGCTGATGTCAACTTCAACACCAGCGATATCCCGACCAGCGGGCACCACTTGGCGCGGCTGCGCGCCGACCGCGCGCCGGGCGACGATGTTCGCGTGCGGCAGGCATTCAAACTGGCCACGGATCGCGACGCCATCTGGGAACGTGTGCAGTTAGGTTTTGGCGCTGTCGGCAAAGACTCGCCGATTGGACCAGCCTTTGGCCAGTATTTCCTGGCGGAAGCCGAAGTGCCGCCGCGTGATCCCGCCGCCGCCGCTGCCCTGCTGGCGGAAGCTGGTTATCCTGACGGTTTGGACATGACCTTGCACGTACCGAATAGCGGCACTTGGCCCGATCTCGCGATTGCCTTGGCCGCCCAGTGGGAGGAAGCTGGGATTCGCGTGGAGATCCAGTTGGAAGACGAAAACAGCTACTGGGTTGAAGATTGGATGCAAGTCGACCTGGGTGTGACGGGTTGGGGCGCGCGCCCGATTCCGCAACTCTATCTCGACCTGGCTTATCATTCCGAAGCGCCCTGGAACGAATCGCATTACAGCGATGCGCGCGTGGACGAATTGATCGAGCTGGCGCGCAGCTCGCTTGATCAAGCCGAGCGTACGGCCGCCTACAAGGAAATCCAACAGATCCTGCTGGACAGCGGTCCCGTGGTCGTGCCTTATTTCTTCGCGCAATTCATGGTGCTGGCGAGCCATGTATCGGGCGTGGCGTTGCATCCCTTCGCCGGGCGGACCAATTTTGGCGGCGCCAGCCTGGGGTAGAGCCTGGCGATCAGAGCGCGGGGAGTTGAAGGGGGTCTTAACCCCCACCCGGGGTCCCATACAGCCGCTCGGCGGCAGCGGTTTTGGGCTATCGCGCTCACGCAGAATAACAAACCGGCTCGGCTAGCGCAGATCGCGGTTTATAAATAAAGAGGGCTGAGGACAGGGAAGGACAGGTTTACATCGGGCATGAAATCTCTGCTGATGTTGACGTCATTTCGTAGATTGCGGGCGACCTGATAGGTCGCCCCTACAAATCTCGCTCAAACAGATGCTTGTGATTCTTTCCCGGTCGCACTCATAGTCCATCGCAACAAAGCTGTCATGTCCTCGGCCGTGATGCGTGGGACTTCCGCGGGCTGCCACTATCGCCGATTGTTAATTTGAGTTGTATGACTTTGTTGGTCTTATGGTGGAGCCAGCCCGGGGACTCAAGCGAGCCATGAAACCCGGCCCTTTCAGCCGGCGACTGGCCGCGCTGCGCCGCTTTGCTTCGGTACTGCTGCGGCATCCTCAGTCGGCACTGGGCACGGCGCTGGTGTTCTTCTTTCTGATTTTGGCGTTATTTGGCGCGCGGCTCGCGCCCTACCCCAATCCCAATGATCAGAGTCACGCGCCTCGGGTGTCGCCGACATTGGATATCGGCGCCTTGCAAGTGGGCGAGCATCCCTTCGGCACCGATCGGCTGGGGCGCGATGTCTACAGCCGCGTGATCCTGGGCGCGGGCAGCATCTTCCGCATTGCCGGTCTGGGCACCTTGATCAGCGTGTTGGTTGGATCGGCTGTGGGGCTGTACATGGGCTATCGCGGCGGCTGGTTCGATGAATTGCTGGGACGGGTCATCGACGCGCTGCTGGCGATCCCGGCCTTGTTGCTGGCGCTGGTGCTGGTCGGTATCATCCGCAACCTCGATTTCGAGATCGGCAGTTGGCAGGCGGAATTGGCGGACAATGTCGTCCTACTCGTGATTGCTGTGCTCTATGTGCCGGTGGTGGCACGGGTGGCCCGCAGCAGCGCCCTCGACATCAAGACGCGGGAATTTGTGGAAGCGGCGGAGATCCGCGGCGAACCCACCTATTACATCATTTTTCGAGAGATCTTGCCGTCGGTGATCCCGGCTCTGGTGGTCGAGGCGTCGCTGCGCTTTTCTTATGCGATCTTTCTGGTGGCGTCGTTGGGCTTTCTCGGCTTTGGCGCGCGGCCGCCTTCGCCCGATTGGGGACTGATGGTCAACGAAAACCGCGGCGGCTTCTATCAATTGACGCCCTGGGCGCTGGATTTCCCGGCGCTGGCGATCGCGATCCTGGTGATTGCGGTCAACTTGATGTCGGACGGCGTGCGCCGCGCCGCGCAAAAGGGGGACTGATGACGAGGCCCCTGCTTGATGTCGAGAATCTGACGATCAGCTATCGGATCGGCAAGCGCTGGATACCGGCGGTACGCGATTTCCACCTGCAATTGGCGCCCGGCCATATCGTGGGCCTGGTTGGCGAGTCGGGCTCGGGCAAATCGACCGTGGCGCTGGCGCTGATGCGCTACCTGAGCAGCAACGGGCGCGTGGAAAGCGGCGGGCGGCTGGCATTCGCCGGGGAGGATTTGCTGAGCAAAAGCGCTGCCGAGATGCGCTCGATCTGGGCGCGGCGCATCAAGCTGGCGCCGCAGAACGCGGGGGCGGCTTTGAATCCGTCAATGAAGATTGGCGCTCAAGTCACAGAGGTTTTGGGCGCGGCGCTGGGCATAGGCGGCGCTGAAGCCGAGCGGGCCGTGTTAGGCATGTTCCATGACGTCAATCTGGTGGATCCGGAAAAAGTGGCGGATCGTTATCCGCATGAATTGAGCGGGGGCATGCAGCAACGCGTCGTCATCGCAATGGCGCTGATCACCAATCCCGAATTGCTGATTCTCGACGAGCCGACCACCGGCCTCGATGTGACCACGGAGGCTGTGATTCTCGATCTTATCCGCGGGCTGATGGCCGAACGAGATACCGGCGTCATCTATATCACCCATAATCTGGGCGTAGTGGCACAACTCTGCGAACGGGTGCTGGTGCTGTACGCCGGCGAGATCATGGAAGAGGCGCCCGTCGACCAACTCTACGCGACGCCCCGTCATCCCTACTCGCTGGGCTTGCTCAACAGTGTGCCCAGGCTTGGCCAAAGCAAAGCCGACAGCCGGCTGCATTCGATCAGCGGCAACCCGCCCGCGCTTACACAGTTGTCCGCTGGCTGTGTCTTCGCCGATCGCTGCGAATTTGTCATCGACAAGTGCCGCAGCGCGAAGCCGCCGCTGGAGCAATTGGGCGACGGGCGCGCGGCGCGCTGTTTTCGCTGGGAAGCGGTCGCAGTTTACCCCCACCCTAAATCCAATGCCCCCTCTGTCCCCCGTCCGACGGGGGATGCTTCCCATAAAGAGGGAGGGACTTTGTCTACACAAGACGACGCTCATTCTTTAGACACGCTCCCCTTCCCTCCTAGTGGGGGAAGGGGCCGGGGGATGGGGGGCAAGTGCCAAGCAAGCCAGACCAGCGCTCGGCTGATGCGGGTGACGGATCTGAAAAAGCATTTTCCGGTCGCGAAGAGTTTGGAAGACTGGCTGCGGGGAAGGACGCCGGCGCCGATCCGCGCTGTCGACGGCGTCAACTTGACCCTGGGGGCGGGGCAGACGCTCGGCTTGGTCGGCGAAAGCGGCAGCGGCAAGACGACGCTTTCACGCGTGATCATCGGCTTGCAAGAGCGCAGTGGCGGTCAACTGGAGCTGTTGGGCATGGACATCCGCAACAGCGTGCGCGAGCGCAGTCCCGATGTGCTGTCGAAATTGCAGATGGTGTTCCAGAACCCGCAGAACTCGCTGAACCCGTATCTGTCGGTGCGGCAGGCTTTGCGGCGGCCGCTGGTCAAGCTGCGGGGCATGACGCCGGCGCAAGCGGAAGCCGAGGTCAGCGAATTGCTGCGGCGGGTCAACCTGCGGGAGGACTATGCCGATCGCTTCCCGGATGAGTTGAGCGGCGGCGAGAAACAGCGCGTGGTGATCGCGCGGGCCTTTGCCTCCGATCCGGACCTGATTATTTGCGACGAGCCGGTGTCGGCGCTGGATGTATCCGTGCAGTCGGCGGTCTTGAATTTGCTGGCGCGGTTGCAGGAAGAGCACGGAACCGCCTACCTGTTCATATCACATGATCTGGCGGTCGTCGGCTATCTGTCCGACGTGATCGCGGTCATGTATCTGGGCCAACTTTTTGAGATCGGCGCGGCGAGCGACTTGTTTCAGCCGCCGTACCACCCCTACACCGAGGCGCTCGTTTCGGCGATACCTGTCGCGGATCCAGAGCATAAAGCCGAGCGCATGCTGCTGCATGACGTCTTGCCGAGCGCCCAGCGTCTGCCGAGCGGCTGCCGCTTTCATACCCGCTGCCCGCGCAAGATCGGCGCCCTCTGCGAAGAAGAGGCGCCGCCGTGGCGGGAAGTGGACGCGGGGCATGCCATCCGTTGCCACATCCCGCTGGAGGAGTTGTCGGCACTGCAGGGGAGCTTCTTGCGTCCGGAGGAAATCGGCTAGGCTCATGCTAAAGTTTTTGCGGCGGCGCTTCGTTTTCTTCTTTTTTACTTACCTGATTAGTTCGCTGATGATCTTTTTTCTGCTGCGCGTCTTGCCGGGCGATCCGGCGCGCGTGATCGCCGGCGGGCGCGAAGCCACAGCCGAGCAGGTGGCGCAGATCCGCAGCGAGTTGGGATTGAACGCGCCCTTGCCGCAGCAATATGTCAACTGGCTGGGCAACTTTTTGGGCGGCGACTGGGGCAAGACGATCGCCTTCCGCGGCGCGGATAACCGCGAGCTGATCGTCCAGCGCAGCGTCAACTCGGCGCGTCTGGCGCTGGTCGCCTTGCTGCTGTCGGTACCGCTGTCGCTGGTCTTGGGCATCATCGCCGGGCTGCGCGAGAACAAATTGCCCGATGTCATCATTTCGCTGCTGACGCTGTCGGTGGTCAGCTTGCCGGAATTCGTGACCGGGCTGTTCCTGATCAATATTGTGGCGCTGGGCTGGGGGCGGAGCGAGCTGGCGCAGTCCTTGGGTTGGTGGTTCCCGTCGAGCTCGGCGGTGCCGGCCAACGCCTCATTCGGCGAGATGTTGCCGGCGCTGTGGCTGCCGGCATTTGCGGCGACGCTGGTGCTGCTGGCCTACATTTCCCGTTTGACCCGGGCCGGTGTGATTGAGGAATTAAAGCGAGATTACGTGCGTACAGCGGCTTTGAAAGGCATCCCTTATCGCAGCGTGATCACCCGGCACGTATTGCGCAATGCCTTGCTGCCGACGGTCACGGTCATCGCCATCAGCATCACCTGGCTGATCAGCGGCTTGGTGGTGATCGAATACGTCTTTGGCTTTCCGGGATTGGGCAGTTTGTTGATCGCCGCCATTGAACGGCGGGATTTGCTGCTGGTGCAAGCGATCGTGATGGTGAGCGTGACGGTCATTCTCTTCACGAATCTCTTTGCCGACATGGCTTACGCGGCGCTGAATCCGCGCATCAAGCTGGGTTGACTGGCGCTCGATTGACGAGCGCAGTTAATCCAAGTCAGTCGTGCAACGATAATGCGCCACAGAGGCACAGAGACGCCCGAGCAATTGTCATTGCCGCTCACGCAAAAGGGAACGCC
>WTGF01000098.1 GCA_011525385.1 Chloroflexota bacterium
GGAAGGGGCTGGGGGATGGGGGTAAAATTCCCCATGACCATCTCACTCAAGATACCCAGGCTCACCAAGCGGCAGAGGCGGTCGCTCGTCGTCGGCTTGCTCTTTATCTCGCCAGCGATCATCGGTTTTTTCGTCTTCAACATCGGTCCCATCATACAGTCGCTGCAATACAGCTTCACGCGCTACAACATCTTGCAGCCGCCGCGCTACGTCGGCTTGAACAATTATTTGTTCCTGATGGAAGACCGCGTCTTCAAAATCGGCATTCAGAATACCTTGTACATGGTCTTGATCGGACTGCCGATTCATCTGGTCTTCAACATGTTGATGGCGCTGCTGCTGAATACCAAGATCAAGGGATTGTCGATCTACCGCAGCATATTCTATGTCCCGTCGATCACGCCCGTGGTCGCCTCGACTATTGTCTGGCTGTGGATCTTCAACGGTCAGTTCGGCATCTTGAACGAGTTTCTGCGGTTTATCGGTTTGTCGCCTATCGGCTGGTTGACCGACCCTAACTGGGTCAAGCCGTCGCTGATCTTCATGGGCGCCTGGTTCGGCGGCAACACGATTTTGATCTATCTGGCCAGCTTGCAGGATGTGCCCTATGACCTGTTGGAATCGGCTGAACTCGACGGGGCGAACGCGGTTCAGAAGACGTTTAGAATCACGCTGCCCATGATCAGCCCGGTGATCTTTTACACCATCATCGTCAACGTGATCGGTTATTTCCAATACTTCACGGAAGCCTGGGTGATGACGGCGACGCGCGACGGGTCGGCGGGCGGCGTCGCCAACTCGGCGATGTTCTATTCGATGTACTTGTATCAGACCGCCTTTCAGCAGTTCAAGATGGGCTACGCCAGCGCGCAAGCCTGGATCTTGTTCATGATTGTGCTTGTAGCCACGCTGTTCTTGTTCAAGACGGCGCGCTGGGTCTATTATCACGCGGAGAATTAACCGCTCGGCAACCGCAAGATGGAGGTTTGCAAACTTGACGACGAAGGCCATCCGCTGGCAGGAAAACCGCATCATTCAGGATCGGATCAAGCGGACGATCGCATATACGATTGTTATCATCATGGCGGTCGCTTATATCTTCCCGCTCTATTGGCTGCTGGTGACAGCGCTGAAAACGGATGTGGAGATCTTCGCGCAGCCGCCGCCGATCATCCCGCCGAACCCGCAATGGCATAACTTCGCCGATTCGACGACCTACATTCCCTTCTGGCGTTATATGTGGAATACGATTGCCATCTCCGGCTTGACGGTGCTGGGCACGGTGCTGTCTTGCACTTTCATCGCTTATGGCTTCGCGCGGATTCAATGGCCCGGTCGCAATATCGTCTTTCTCATTTACCTGAGCACGATCATGCTGCCGTCCCAGGTGACATTGATCCCGCTCTATTTGATCTTCAAAGACCTGGGCTGGGTGGGCACATTTTTGCCGCTGGTGGTGCCGCATTTCTTCGGCAGCGCGCTTTACGTGTTTCTTTTGCGGCAGTTCTTGCTGACGATCCCGCAGGAATTGAGCGACGCGGCGCGGATTGACGGGGCGAGCGAGTTGAGCATTTTGTGGCATGTGATGATTCCGCTGATGCGCCCGGCGCTGGCGGTAGTGGCGCTCTTCACCTTTGTGCAGACCTACCGCGACTTCCTGGGACCTCTGATTTATTTGCAGAATCAGCAAGATTGGACGATCTCGCTGGGCTTGAAACTATTCCAGAACATGTACGGCGCGCAGTGGCAATTGATGATGGCGGCTTCGACGCTGGCGATGCTGCCGACGATCGTGCTGTTTTTCTTCACGCAGAAGACTTTCGTGCGCGGCATCGCGCTGACGGGTTTGAAGGGGTAGCAAATGGCAAAAATACGCGTGGCAGTGGTTGGCGCGGGCGGTATTGCCGGGGCGCATTTGCGCGCTTATGCCGCCCATGCCGAACGCTGCGAGATTGTCGGCATCGCGGATGTGCTTGAGTCCGCAGCGCGCGAAAAAGCCGAGACTTATGGCGGAGCGGTCTTCAGCGATGGCGTTGCCATGCTGGATGCCCTGAGGCCCTATGCACTCAGCATTTGCACGCCGCCGAAGTATCGTCTGCCCTATGTAGAGGCAGCAGCAGCGCGTGGTATTGCTGTTCTCTGTGAAAAACCGCCGGCGCGCACGCTTGCCGAGACGGGGGCCATCGTCGACGCCATGAGCGGCAAGCTGCTGCAATTCGCCTTCTGTCATCGCTTTCATCGGCCCTTGCAAGCGGCGCAAGACCTGATTCGGGGCGGGGCGCTGGGCAAGCTGGTCCAGATCGAGAATCGCTTCGCCTTTCGCTTTGCGCGGGCCGGGGTATCCTGGTTCACCGACGCGGATATCGCTGGTGGCGGCATCTTGATCGACACGCTGGTGCATAGCATCGACATCTTCCGCGCCTTGACCGGCGACGAAATCGAGCGGACGCGGGCTGCTCTGTCCTCGACGCTGCCGATCAGGGTGGAAGACAGCGCGTCCTTGCTGGTGCAGGGCGCGGGCGGCGTCATCGGCTCGTTGAACTGCAGTTGGGTGACGCCGGTCGCGGAGGCCATCGTCAAGATTCACGGAACGGAAGGGCAGGCGGTGATCGACTACAATGCCGAGGCCGGCTTGCGCTACCGGCTGGCGGAGGACGAAAACTGGACGACGCGGCGCTTTGACGCCCCCGATCGCTTTGTCGCGCAAGCCGATCATTTCTTGCGCTGCATTGAAAGCGGGGGGGAGCCGCTCGTTTCCGGCGCGGACGGGTTGGCGGTGATGCGGGTGATCGAAAGCGCATATGAATCTGTGGGGATGCGATCATGAAACTGAGCTTGAGCATGTGGAGCCTGGTGTCGGCGGTGAAAGCCGGTCAGATAGACCTGATGGGCTTCATCGACTTCGCCGCGTCGCAAGCGGTCGCCGGCGTCGAGCTTCTTGATGTCTTTTGGAGCGATGCCGAGCGCGAGATTCCGCTGGTCAAGGAGCGGGTAGCCGGTGCCGGTCTGGAGCTGGCGGTCTATTCGATCAGCAACAACTTCATCCGTCCTGATGAGGCTGACCGGCGGCGCGAACTGGATGACCTCAAGCGCGGCGTGGACATTGCGCTGGCCCTGGACGTGAACCTGATGCGCGTTTTCAGCGGGAGTTACCTGGAGGGACTGAGTCAAGACGAAGGCATGTCATGGATCCTCGAGGGTTTGTCGGCGGGCGCCGCCTATGCCGAACGTCAAGGACTCACGCTGGCCTTGGAGAATCACGGGCGCTTTGCCGGGCGGGGCGATCAAGTGCGCGACATCATTGAGCGCGTGGGCTCGCCGGCGCTGCGCGTCAACCTGGATACCGGGAACTTCCTGCCCGTGGGGCAAGACCCGCTTGAGGCGGCGCGGGACCTGGCCGATCTGATCGCGCTGGTGCATTTGAAGGACATGCGCCGCGCCGCTGCTGACGAGCCGGGCCACGTTTTCGCCGATCCCGATGGAGGACTGCTGACCGGCTCAGTGATCGGCGAGGGCTTGGTGGACTTACCCGGGATGATGGCGCTGCTGGACGAGATTGGCTACAGTGGTTGGCTGTCCTTGGAATACGAAGGCGCGGATGATCCGGTGCGCGTTGGCGTGCCGCGGAGCCTGGATGCGGCGCGGCGCTTGCTGGCGTAGGGACAAGCCCTCCCCCGGCCCCTCCCCAATGCATCCGAAGTGGAGGGGTGACTCGGATTCGCGAATCCCAAGAAATCTGTAGATCTCGCCGTGGTGAGCGAATGCTTGGCTCGGCATTTCCTTTGACCCATTGATTGCTGTCGGCTGTTCGTTTATGGATTTGGGTGGTTGGGACCGATCCAGGTGGTTTCCGAGGTCTCGGCAGGTTCGATATCCAGGTTGACGACGATGGCTTCCTGATCGCTGCGGACGAGGACGCACATCAGCGGCTCGTCGGGATCCGCGTTGATTTCCTGGTGGGGTACATAAGGCGGCACGTAGATGAAGTCGCCGGCCTCGGCTTCGGCGACATATTCGAGCTTGTCTCCCCAGCGCATGCGCGCGTGTCCGCTGACGACGTAGATGACGCTTTCCAATTCGCCATGGTGATGGGCGCCGGTTTTGGCGTCGGGTTCGATATTGACGGTGCCGGCCCAGAGTTTCTCGGCGCCGGCTTTGGCGCGGTTGATGGCGGCGGCCCGCGTCATGCCGGGACTCTGCGGGGTGTTGGTATCGAGTTCGTTCCCGCGAACGATACGGACGCCGTTGTCGCGCCAGTTGGCTTGGTCGGTCATGGATGTACGCTCCCTTTTTGGAGGATTTTACCACAGGGCATTTTTCGCCACCGAGGGCAGCGAGCGATTTGTTATGGCATTCATGGGGATTCGTTATCCCGGATGATTGCAGGCGCGTTGGGGATTTCGTCATTTGTGGTTGGAAGCGGGGAATTTTCGCCTGCGGCAGCCAAGAGATATTCGGGGGATGTAAGGTATTTCCCCGCTTCGGTTTGGGAGATGCTGTGCCAAGGCGGGTGTTCCTGGACTTCACCGTCGTAGTAGTGTTCGACGCGGATCGTCTGTTGGGGTATCCGGCCGGGCAGGCGTTCGTCGAACCATTGGATACGGTCCAGAATACGACTAAGCGCCAGTATGCGGCGGCTGCTATCGGGTTCGCCTGGTTGGAGGTCGGTAGCCATTTGTCGGGCGTGTTTCATGAGTTGTTCGCGGATGTAAACGAAGTCGGCGTAGTCGTCGTTTTCTTCATGCTCGTCCTGGTTGCCGGGCTGGTCTTGAGTGGGCGCTCCCGCGCCAGATTGCCGGCATGCCGCCGACGAAAATGTTTTTTCGGCAGTTTGGCAATTTGCCTGTTGGCGCAGTTTCTTGCGCCAGTTTCTCAAGGTCCGTTCGGGAATGCCTGTGGTGAAGTGAACAGAACTGATACTGCCCCCGACTTTGATCATTTCCAGGGCTTCTTGTTTTTGCGCGTCGGTGTATTTAGATGGCATGCGTCTTCCAGAGATAGATATTCAGTTAAGGCAGTGTAGCAGAGTCGGGATATGGAGTGGCGACTAAATAGTCGCGTTTTGGGAGCCCCCATCCCCCGGCCCCTTCCCCCAAAATGAGGGAAGGGGAGCTTGGGTTGTGTGAGATCGTGGGATACTCCTAGATTTTGGTTGTATGGCAAAGATGGGATCGTGTTAAGGTATCGTCATTATTGGGGTATGGTGTGCTGAGGTGTTGCATGGAAGATAGTGGTCGGCGGGAAGAGATTCGGCGGATTCATAAATCCTACTCTTGGTTCTATCCCGTAATCGTTGGTGTATTTGCGCTGGCAATTGGCGTCTGGATAGGCATCAAGGTCGGCGAGAATCAGTTCTCAGAAAACAAGCCTGAATACCAGATGAATTTGTGGACGGAAGCAATTGGGGTCTTGGCAAGCGTAGGCATAACCGTGCTCGTGATAGACCAGCTCAATGCCGCTCGCGCTAGAGGCGATCTGAGGCGGCGGCTGGTGAAAAACGTTCGCAGTCCATCGTATGATGTTGCAATGTCCGCAATTGAGGAATTAGAACACTATGGCTGGCTGACAGGAGAAAACGGTGCTCTTATTGG
Source organism: Chloroflexota bacterium (assembly GCA_011525385.1). Classification (GTDB taxonomy): domain Bacteria; phylum Chloroflexota; class Anaerolineae; order Aggregatilineales; family Phototrophicaceae; genus UBA6055. Next base: position 5,592 of record WTGF01000098.1, read on the forward strand.
TGCAGACTTGATGGATGCACAGTTGCGGGACGTCAGACTAAACAGAGCTAATCTTGAAGGAGTGATTTTGCAGAACGCGGAGCTAAATGGCGCGAAATTGATCAAAGCGAACCTACGGGATGCTATATTGACGTTTGCAAAGCTTCACAATGCGAAACTTAACGAGGCTGAAATGCAGAATGCCAAATGCCATGGGGCAGAAATGCCCAATGCGAGGCTCGGGGGCGTTTGTCTTGAAGATGCGGATTTGTCTTATGCATGTCTTGAAGGCGCGAGTTTGCAGGGGGCTTGTTTCAAAAGCACGGACTTACATAGAGCCAAACTGAGTGGGGCATTCTTGGGGGATGCGGATTTCTATGATGCTGACTTGCGTTTTTCTGAATTGCGCGAGGCGGAGTACCACAAAGAAGCAAACTGGGAAAAAGCGAAGTTGGGATTTGTCAATCTCGAAGGAGTTGACTTCAGCGACACGAACATGAAGGGCGCCGATTTTGAATGCGCGATCTTGGAAAATGCCGACCTAAGTGGAACGGATTTGCGAGGGGCTAATCTCTTAGGTGCACGGTTGAAGGGTGCTCAATTTCGAAGATGGGACGGGTTCAAGTATCCGTTTGCAGGGGATACACCACCTAAACTTGAAGACCTGTCAGACGACCAAATCGCGCACAAGACTAATTTGATAGGCGCGATACTGCCGAACGGCCAAAAGTTCACGGAAGAAATGGACTTTGCGTATCTACGGCGCTTCACTGATCCGAACGATGAGTTGTTTGAGCCAATGCTTGCCGCATTGGACCGATACTGCAACCGGCCGTGACCCCTTCCTATTCTGCGCCGCCCAGCGCGTTTACAGTATACGATATGCTCTGTTTGCGGGCGACCCGCCGGGTCGCCCCTACCGGGTGGTAATGTGCAGAGCGGGCGACCTGATAGAGTCTGTTGAAGAACTGCCTAGACCCTCACCCCAAGCCCCTCTCCCATAAAGG
>WTGF01000120.1 GCA_011525385.1 Chloroflexota bacterium
GGGGGGGGGGGGGTACCCCCTAGATCGGAAGCCAAGGACAGGCCAGGTTGACAGCGGCAGGCTGTCGGCAGGAAACCAGAAAATTCTGCCGCGATTGCGGGCGGGGACGGTCATAGGGTTAGGGTAGCGGAGGCGCTTGGGCAGCGGGCGACTATATGGTCGCGCTTTTTGGGATTCAATAGGCAGCCCGGAGTCTCCGAAGTATCGGGCTGACGAGGGAACAGCTTTTCATCAGACGCGATCTCGCCACAAAACCTGAAATTATTATCGGTATTTTTCGGGCGACCCAAGGGGTGTCCCTACATTTTTTTTGCGCTCTGGCGGGCGACCTGATAGGTCGCGTAGGACACCCTCCGGGTAAAGAAAAACTTGGCGCGATCGCGCTGCGCTTGTCATAATCGTCAGAACGTGACCGACGTCAAAAAAGAACGCGCCTCATGACAACCATTGCCGAGTACCTTGCTAAGCAACTGTCGATTGCCGGAATAAGAACGGTTTATGGTCTGCCGGGCGGTGAAAACGTCGAAATTCTGGAGGCGATTCGGAGGCAGGGCATCGACTTCGCCCTGGTCAGAAACGAGAGTTCAGCTTGTTTCATGGCGGCTGCGTCAGCCCGACTTACGGGCATCCCGGGTGTGGCGATCACCACTTTGGGACCAGGCGCGACCAATGCCTATGCCGGTTTCGCCCACGCTTATCTCGATCGCGCGCCGGTGCTCTTGATCACAGCTGCCAGCGACCCGGGCCTCGCAGGTCGGCATAGTCATCAAGCGCTTGACCTTGAAGCGATATTCCGACCGATCAGCAAGTTCACTGCGGAAATCACCGGGGACAAGGCCGCAGAGACGATACAAGATGCGCTGTATTCGGTCACAGCCGGTCGGCCGGGACCCGCCCACCTGAGCATTCATAATGACGTAGCTCTGCAAGCTGTTGGCGAAAGCCCGACGCCGCGCGTCGAGCTTCTCTCATCCAGCCCAGCCAAGTACGACCTCAAGCGCTTCGCCAAATTCTTCGAAGACAAAAACCGCCCCGTCATCGTTGTCGGTTTGGGCCTGGAACCGGAAGGTCCCTATGCGCAGTTGCGCCATCTGGCGGAGAAGCTAGGCGCGCCGCTGATTGACAGTCCCAAGAGCAAGGGCGCCTTGTCAGCGGATCATCCCCTCTTTGCGGGCACGCTGGGTCTGACGGTCAGCGACCCGGCTTACCAGATACTGAATGAAGCGGACTGCATCATCGCCGTCGGATTCGATGTCGTCGAATTGGTCAAGCCCTGGGATCAACCGCAGCCTCTGATGTGGGTCGCCAATTGGGAAAACGAAGATCCGCGCATCGCCTGCGCAATTGAAATCGTAGGACCTGTCGCTGACGCGCTTGAAGCGCTGGCCCGCGTCGATCTGCACAAGCGCAAGCACTGGGGCGCGGAGCGGGTGAAGACCTTTCGCAGAGAACAAGCCCATTCCGTCATGCCCTCGCCGCAAAGCCAGCGCGTCTTGCCGCAAGCGTTTCTCGCCGCCCTGCGCGAAGGGACGCCGGATGACGTGATCATCACAAGCGATGTCGGATCACACAAGATATTTGCGGCGCTCTATTGGCAGGCGCGATCGCCCAACAATTATCTGGTTTCCAACGGCTTGTCGGCGATGGGATACGGCTTGAGCAGCGCCATCGCCGCAGCGAGCGTCAGCCGGCGACAAGTCGTCTGCATCACCGGCGACGCCGGACTGGCGATGGTACTGGGAGAATTGGGACTTCTTGCGGAGCTAGAACTCCCCGTGATTGTCGCCGTAATGAATGACTCGGCGCTTGACCTCATTCGTTCGGCTCAAGCGCGCCGCAAACGCCGGGCTTTTGGCACCGAATTCCGCAATCCCGATTTCGGCAAGATCGCCCAGGGATTCAGCATGGATTATCGGCGAGCCGAAACACAAGACGAATGCGCTGATGCGATCAAATACGGCCTGTCGACCGGGAAACCACTACTGGTTGACGTGATGATCGATCCAATCGGATATCCGACGACGCCGCGCTAGGCGCTGGATCGCCCGGGCGAAATCATCATCATTGCGCTGCCAGTGCGTCTGCCAGGGATGGATCCCTTTCCAAGGCCTCTTGCACTTTCGCCAGGGCCGCCGCCACATCGTTCACCCCTTCTTCGCCGGCACGGAAGACACTTTCCTCCAGCCACAAGCCCTCGCGCCCGCTGATGCGTTCGACCACGGGCAGATCCAGACCTTCGTAGTCGAAATACTCGGGAAAGGCCGATGGTACGGGAAGGCGGGAAAGCCCGGGTTGGAAGAGATCATAGCGATACATGGGGTCGTAGCCGGAGGAACAGGGTATGCCTTCTGCAAAAAGCGCACGCGCGACAACCCGGTTAGTCGCGCCGAAAGCCTCGGGATCGATAGCAAAGGTATAAGAATAGACGGAGCGCCTATGAAGCCGGGAATCGCGCGGCAGCACCCGGAGGCCTTCGATCTCGCTCAGCGCCTCGTCCAGATAATCCGCGCTCTTCTCGCGCTGGTCGAATTGCGCCGGGAAGCGCTGAATGCCGACGTTCAAAAGCGCCGCTTGAAGCTCCGTCATGCGATAGTTGAAACCTAATGTGTATATGGTTTCATCCGGGTCGTGCGGACGTCCGCAGTCGATGATGCTCTCCGCCAGCCAGGCATGCTCTTGCGACTGACACAAGAGTATACCGCCCTCCCCGGCGGTCATGCTCTTGGTCGATTGCATGCTGAACGATCCAAAATGCCCTATCGTCCCGGCGCTCATGCCATCCCAAACGGCCCCATGCGCATGCGCAGCGTCTTCAATCACAATTAAATTATGCGCGTCCGCGATCGCCATGATCGCGTCCATATCCGCCATCTGCGATGCGACATGTACCGGGATGATCGCCCGCGTACGTTCTGTGATCGCCGCTTTTACTGCGCTTGGGGAAATGCAGAACGTGTCCCGATCGATATCCGCCAATACCGGGATCGCGCCCGCCATCATCGGGGCGGCGGCCGTGGCCTGGAAGGTATATGCCGGCACGATCACTTCGTCGCCCCAGCCAATGCCCGCAGCGCGCAATGCGACCTCCATTGTGATGGTGCCGTTCATCATCGCTACGCCGTATCTGCCTCCGTTCATAGCTGTAAAGGCATCCAGAAAGCGCTTGGTCTCCGGACCCGGATAGGGATAACCGCCCCAATTGCCGCTGCGCACAACCGCCGCAACAGCTTCGACATCAGCCTCGTCGTGGACGGGCCAGGATGGGTAAGGGTCTCCCCGAAGCGGTTCTCCGCCGAGAATCGCGAGCTTTGTCATCGTTCCACCAGTGTATCCGCGATCGTCATATTGATCATGGACCGGCCAGCCTTAGAAACGTTGCGATGGCGACAAATACCACTGGAATCAAGCCCAGCAACAGCATAGTCCTGATCACAGGACCTTCCTGTCCCGCCAGTCCCACCGTGCTGCAGCCGACGATGATTTTTGCGGGGGCTAGCACACTGCCGAGCGATGCGCCGGCGGTTTGCCCGGCAAGCACAATCGGCACGCTCAGCGCCAGCAGGGACGCAGTCTCTTGTTGCAGCGCGCCAAAAACCACATTGGAGTTGGTATTGCTCCCGGTCATGAACGCGCCCAGCGTGCCAATAAAGGGCGCGAACAGGGGATAGACTGATGCGCTGAAACTCTCGCTGATGCCGCGGGCAATCATTTGCGTCATGCCGCTATGCGTCATCAGTGAGGCCATCGCCACCAGCGCCAATATCGATACCGTCGACTTGACCGCCGACCTGCGGACGCTCGACCAGATTTTGCGCCATGCGCCGTCACTTTCATAATAACCCACTTGTCGGTAGAGGGTGAAGGAGATACAGCCGGCATAAAACAGAATGGCGCCGGCATGACCGAAAACGCTGATCGCGCGTCCCGATTCACCCGGCACTCGCCAGCCGAATGAGGTCGACACGGCAGGAAACTCGATCCTGATCAAAAAGGAATCCACAAAGGCTTCAAGCGGTTGGATCAAGTTAGTGGAGAAGGCCAGAACCAGTAGAATCCCGTATGCGAACAAAGCCAGCACAATGCTCCGTGAACGGTCGTCGTCAGCCGGCTTTGATTTGCCTGTTCTGCCAAGATGAAGCGGCGACAATACGTACAGGACGCCAACAAGCGCGCCGGCCAGCGCGCCGGTCGTCGAACCCAGCGTCCACATGCCATTGGTGGCGATCCACCATTGCGTGGCGCCCATAGCAGCGCCCACGATGAGGAGCATAGGAATTGAACGAAAAAAACCGCCCCAGCCGGCGCTGACATAGGCGACGAGCGCGCCGCTGAACAGGCAGGCAGCGCCCAGGACTAGAGCGGCATCATGCGCCAAAGCTTCGCCGGGCAGCCCGGTCACGGCCGTCAAAGCGACAAAGGACGCGCCTAGCGATCCAAATGTGACCGCCCAGCCATGCCCCAGCGAGGCCATGATGACCGATTGCGTCGCCGTGTAGCCCAAGCCAACCAGCAGAGGAGCGACCACAGCAATTGGCACGCCGAATCCGCCGACGCCCTGTAACAATGACACGAATATCCAACTGATGAGCAGACTCTGTGCGGCGCGATCAGAAGTGAGTCGCGGCAGGCTTTGTCCGATCAGGGCGACCGTGCCGGCCTCATAGGTGACGTTGTAGAAAAATAGCGCCATCCAGACAATGTAGAGCACATCGACCGCCAGGAGAATGGACTTGCCGATCGCCACGATGACCAACTGAAAATCGCCGCCAAAGGCCACCAGTGAAAGGACCAGAGCCGACAGGAATCCGGCCGATCCCGCGCGGCTGCCTCCCCATCCCAGTCCAACCATAAGTACAAGTACGGTCAGCACAGGAAGCAATGCCAAGCACCAGTTGATCAGCGACAGGTCCACGGGAGCATTCCTTGTCTGCCGGCTTCAGCCGTTGGGAGCGATCGCAACCGCCGGCTGGCGGCGGTAGAAACCTGTCGCCTCTTGGAAGGCGTAGGCCAGTTGCAGCACTTCGAAATCAGCATGTGGGCGACCGACGATTTGCAGGCCCACAGGCAGCCCGTCGTCCGTAAATCCGCAAGGTACGGATATCGCCGGTAATCCAGTGAGGGTGATGTAGGCGCAACTCATCATCCAGTCGATATAGGTATTCATCTTTGTGCCGTTTATTTGTTCAGGATACTCCCATTCAATGGGAAAGGGCGGCACTTGCGCGGTTGGCAAGAGCAAGAATTCGTAAGTATCCATGAATTCGCGCAGTCGATGATAGAGTTCAGTTCGCTTCGCTTCGGCGCGGCTGATATCAATAGCGCTCAGTCGCCTGCCACGCGCCACATTCCAGCGAATCGTTTCCTTAAAGCATTCCTCCCCGAACTCGGCAAAGGGCTCGGCGAAAGACAGCTCGAAGTTCCAGGCGCGCAAGGTCTGGAAAATGTCGTAGGCATCGCTGAAGTCGGGCGCGGCGTTGTCAAGATCGCAGCCAATATCAGCGAATGTCGGCAATTGTTCTTCTATCGCGCGGGGGACGCCAGGCTCGACCGGCAACTCACCCAAGTCAGGGCTCCAGGCGATCTTCACGCCCTTGAAGTCGCGTTCCAGCGACTGGTCAAAGAGCGAACCCGGCTGCTGAATGGCGATCGGCGATCGCGGGTCGTAGCCGGCGATCGCGCTCAGCATTAGCGCCACATCCTGGACCGTGCGCCCCATCGGTCCGGCGACGCCCAAGGTGGACCAGCCACTGACTTTGGGGTAAGTCGGCACCCGCCCGGGCGACGGTCGGAAGCCGACAACATTGCAGAAGCTGGCCGGATTGCGCAAGGATCCTCCCAGGTCGCTGCCGTCGGCGATGGGCATCATGCCCGCGGCCAGGGCCACAGCCGCCCCGCCGCTGCTGCCGCCACAAGTCTTGGAAAGATCGTAGGGGTTGTGTGTGGCGCCAAATACGGGATTGAAAGTGTGCGAACCGGCGCCGAATTCGGGCACATTGGTTTTGCCGAGTGTGATACAGCCGGCTTGTTTCAAGCGCGCGATGTGCAAATCATCGATGTCCGGCACCAGATCGGCATAGAGGGGGGAACCCGACGTGGTGCGTATGCCTTTGGTCTGCGCGAGGTCTTTGTGTGCAATCGGAAGGCCGTGCAAAGGACCTGTTTCTTCGCCGCGGGTTGCACGTTCGTCGGCTTGCCGCGCCAAATCCAGCGCCATTTCCGGCAAGTAGGTGACGATCGCGTTTAATGCCGGATTGACCGCTTCTATCTGTTTCAGATGCGCCTCCAAGACCTCGACAGCGGAAATCTCGCCGCGCCGAATCAAATCTGCCAGTTCAACCGCCGTCATCCATACCAATTCGCTCATGGCTCCGCTCCTCAATATCATCCACGCCCGACGAAGGGCATCTGGGTCGCCATAACAGTCAACGAGAGCACATTGGCATTCAGCGGCAAGTTCGCCATATATAGAACCGCGTCAGCCACATGCTGTACGTTGATCGTCGGTTCGTCGCTGATGCTGCCATCCGCCTGCATGGTTCCCGCTTGCATGTGAGTGGTCATTTCGGTGCTGGCGTTGCCGATGTCGATCTGCCCGCATGCGATATTGAAGGTGCGGCCTTCCAGCGCAGTGCACTTTGTCAAGCCGGATACAGCGTGCTTGGCAGTGACGTAGGGGGCGGATTGGGGACGCGGCATATGCGCCGACAAGGAGCCGTTGTTAATGATGCGTCCGCCCTGCGGATCTTGCGCCTTCATCAGCTTGAGCGCTTCTTGCGTGCACCAAAATGTACCGCTGACATTGATCTGAATCACTCGTTGCCACTCGTCTTCATTATATTCTTCAATCCCGCTACGTTGGGCATTGACGCCCGCGTTATTGAACAAGATATCCAGCCGGCCAAATCGTTCCTCGACAGCTGCGAAAAGGCCGCTGACGGCCCGGCGATCGGCGACGTCAGTTGGCGCCACGAGCGCGCGATCCTCGCCGACACCGGCTTCGCTCAGGGTTTCACGCAATTTGTCCTCGCGGCGCCCGGCGAGTATTACGCTGTAGCCCTCTTCCCACATTGTCTTTGCCGTCGCCCTGCCTACGCCGGATCCGGCGCCCGTTATCAGCGCTATTCGGGGTCGATTATTCATCGCACTTTCCTTTCTCACCGGGAATTACGCCAAGTGTACGTGGCGCATATTGGCTTGTCAATTTATGACAATTCCAGCCAGATACGCTAGTATCGTGCTGGTAATTTGAGACTGGGACATCCCCTAGATGAAGCTAGCCTGCTGCGCCTGGGCTTTGACCGGGCCGGAAAACGACGTCCTGCGACAGATTCAAGCTCTGGGTTTCCGATGGATTGACCTGCAACCGGGAGACCTGCGAAAGGAAAAGGATCGCCAGTTGGCAAGCGAACTGGGGTTGAGGGTTTCCTGCCTGGGCGCTTCTTTCGCAATGCCGGCTGGCGCGTCGCTGGATCATCCAGAGGGCCGGTTGAGATCAAGAGCAATTGAGCACGTGACTGATGCCATCCGTCATGCGGCCACATTGGGAGCTGACACGGTCTACGTGATACCGGGCGAGGATGACAGCCCGGCCGGGCTTTCCAGATATGGTGGCAGTTTGGCAGAACTCGCCGAATTCGCCAGTACGGTTCGCATCAAGTTTGCGCTAGAGCATTTTCCCGGCACAGCCTTGCCCACCGCGCACGCCACCCTGAAGCACATCAAGAGCCTGGGTCACCCAAACCTGTTCTTGCTTTACGATAGCGGGCATATCCAGATGACCGGAGAAGATCCGTCCAGAGTGATCCATGATGCCGGGGAACGCCTGGCCTACGTTCACTTTGACGACAACGATGGCGCGGGCGATTTGCACTGGGCGCTATTGGACGGCGTGATGACCGAACAGACGTTGAAAGACAGTTTTCGGGCGCTTGAAGACATTGGATATGGCGGCGCCATCAGCCTGGAGTTGAGCTCCGCGCTTCACAATCCCGTAGAGGCGCTGGCGCGGAGTCGGGATATTCTCTTAAGGACGATGCGCTCCTGACCCCCCTCAAAACAACCACCCGTACGCTTAAAACTCAATAGAATCGGCTGCGGAAAAATCTGCAACCTTAAACTTGCAGCGAATTTTTCATTGCAATGTGCTTAAATCAAATTTATATTAGGTGAAAATTTTCGATTGATCAGTTTCAGTTGCACAGGTCAGGCAAAAAACTTTGCAGTTGAGCGATCAAATGCCCGGAAAATAGTACGACGATCATTAGGATTAGACTGCCGAGATTTCGGCGCATCCTGCGCTGCCAATTTTCGCATCAGCAACCCAGACGGCGCGCGGGAGAATTCGATTGGCAACAAACAATTATCGTTTAGTTTCCGAAGTGGAAGGAGAATCTTGTGTTTAAGAGAGCGACGTTCTTGTTGCTTGTGTCGGTCATTATGTTGGCGGTCGTACCGCTATCTATGACGGTATCGGCGCAGAATCCCGATTGCGAGGGCGATGTAACATTGACTTATTGGCACCACTGGGGCGGCAATCGCATCCCGCTGCAAGAACATCAGGTTGCCGCATTTGAAGATGCCCACCCCGGCATCTGTGTCGACACTGTCTTCTTGCCCTGGGATAACCGCCTACAGAATCTGCTGGCTGCGATCGCCGCCGGCAACCCGCCCGATGTGACGATGTTTGGCCGGCAAGACCTGCCCTTCTTCGCCGCGACCGAATCCATCATTCCGTTGGACGATTACATGGCTGCTGACGGGGTTGACCCCGCCATTTTCCACGCTTCGGAATTTGCCGGCACGCAATTCAATGGCAAGACCTGGATGCTACCGTTGCCGGGCGGCGGCGCTTACAACATCGTCTGGTACAACACCGATCATTTCGCCGAAGCTGGCATCGAGAGCTTCCCCGAGACTTGGGACGAAATGCTTGAGGCGGCGGAGACTTTGCGTGTAGGCGATGGCGAATTCCTGGAGCGCATCGGCTTGAACGCGCAGTCGACCAGTGGCGCTGGCGCGTTCCTGACCTGGCTGAATGCCAATGGTGGCGACTGGATCACGCCGGACCTGCGCACCATCACGATCAACACCGATGCCGGCGCGCAAGCCCTCGAGTTCATGACAGCGATGGCCGAGATCAATTACGGCATCGAAGAAGTCAACGCCTTTTGGGAGATGGCCGGCGAATTTGACCAGGGTCCGCTTATCCAGGGTCTGGTGTCGATGGAAATCAACGGCTCGTGGACGCTATTCCAGGTGGAAGCGCATGCCGAGAATCTCAACTATGATGTCGCGCCGATTCCCTATGGACCGAGCGGCAACCCCGACAGGCGGGGTGCGGCACATGGTGGCTGGGGCTATATGGTGCCGAAGAATGCCGCGCATCCAGACGAAGCCTGGAAGCTGGTCAAGTGGCTGACCACCGAGGTCGAAGGAGATGGCGCATGCTGGTTTATCCAGCAGCAGCAGCGTCCATCGCCCTTGGTAGAATGCAACGGCTATGAGAAGGATGGCGTTGTGCATCCCCGGGCGGAAGCGCTGCTTGGCGTAGCCGCGCTGGATTATCTGGTGCCCGTCTCGCCAGTGCAGCCGGAAGCCAACCAGATCATCGGCCGCATGGTGGAAGATGTGCTCTTCGGCGACAGCACCATTGAAGACGCCTTGGCCGGCGCCGAAGCCGAAATCCAGGCGCTGCTTGACGCCTTCTGGGAAGAATACGGCTAGAATTCGCGCACTGCAGTTATGGGGCATCTTCGGATGCCCCACCCTCAATTCCTGAAGATTTCGGTCTGGAAGCGAAAGCATGGCAACGGCATTTGGTTCGCAGTTTAGCGCCTTGCGCGGCCGGAGGCGAGAACGATGGAGCGATCTCTCGCCCATGCGCAAACGCGAAGCCAAGTTCGGCTTGCTTTTCATCGGGCCTTGGATCGTTGGCGTTCTACTGTTTGCGCTATTTCCTTTTATCGCGTCCTTTGTTTTGAGCTTTACCAAATACAATATCGTCGCGCCGCCAAAATGGGTTGGCACCGAGCATTACGAACATATTTTCACCGATGACCCCTTATTTCTAAAGTCACTCAAAAACACCGCTGTTTACGTTGGTGGCTCGGTCGCGATCCGCATATTGCTGGGCTTTGCGCTAGCCCTTTTGCTAAACACCAAGGTGCGCTTGCTCGGCTTGTGGCGAACCTTGTTCTACGTACCTTCGGTCGTACCAATCGTAGCGCTTTCGATCGTCTGGTTGTACGTGCTGAATGCCCGCGCGGGCTTGCTAAACTGGTTCCTGGGTTTTTTCGGCATTTCGCGCATCCGCTGGTTCGCGGATCCGGATTTTGCCATGCTCGCCTTTTTGATCATGAGCACGACCTGGGTCGGCGTGACCATGGTGATCTTTCTGGCAGGCTTGCAAGGCATCCCCGAGGAGTATTACGACGCAGCCAAGATTGACGGCGCCAACATGCTGCAGCGGCTGTGGCGCGTCACCATTCCGCTGATGACGCCCACCATCTATCTTAACGTCCTTATCAATATCATCGGGGCGTTTCAGGTCTTTACGCAGGTATTCATAATGACCGGCGGCGCCCCGCGCGACGCGACGCGAACGTATGTCTTGCATCTGTTTGATCACGCATTTCAATACCTCCCGCCGCAGATGGGATATTCATCAGCCCTGGCCTGGATACTATTCATGATCATTTTCGCCTTCACCGCCGTTATCGTGGCGACATCGCAACGCTGGGTCTTCTATCAGGGCTCAGAGGACTAATGATGGCATCTACAAGCGCTGCTCAAACGGAGTATCTCCGCAGCGACTCGATCGCGCGCGTGACAAGAATCGTCGGGCGCGTATTGCTCTACGGCGTACTGGTATTCATGAGCCTCTGGTTCATAGCGCCCTTGTTTTGGATGTTCATGTCCTCCTTCATGCCCTTGGAACAGGTTGGCATTTTCCCGGTCGAATGGATTCCACGCGTATGGCAGCCGGAAAATTACACGGACGCGCTTAAGTTCTGGAAATTCGGCACCACATTTCGCAACACCATGATAATCACAATCTTCTCGCTCGTCGGCGACATAGGTTCATGTACGCTGGTGGCTTACGGGTTCGCCCGCTTCCGCTTTCCCTTCAGAGATACGCTTTTCTTGATCTTGCTCGCGACGCTGATGTTGCCATTCGCGGTCCGCCTGATACCGGTATACGCCGCCTACGACGCAATCGGTTGGATCGATACCTTTTATCCTTTGATCGTACCGAATTTCTTTGGCAACGCATTCTACATCTTTATCTGCCGGCAGTTCTTCTTGGGCATACCGCAGGATCTGTTGGACGCGGCCAAGATCGATGGCGCCAGCGAGTTGCGCATCTTCACCCAGGTGATGATTCCGCTCGCCAAACCGGCCATCGTCGTGATCGCGATACTGAGCTTCCAGAATAGCTGGAACGATTTTCTCGGTCCCCTTATCTACCTGAAAGACCCGGACCTGCACACGCTCGCCATCGGCTTGTACAAATTCACGTCTCTGCCCGGTCAAGGCGGAATCTACAACCAGCAAATGGCGGCGTCTGTGATGATGGTTTTGCCGGTGCTGATTGTCTTTTTCTTGTTCCAGAAGCAATTTATCCAGGGCGCCAACTTGTCCGGCATGAAAGGCTAACACGCACGTCGATGGAATCGCCTCCGAACATCCTAATCGTGCTCTGCGACCAACTCGGAGCCAGGTGGCTGCCTCTTCATGGCCATCCCATCGTTACCGCGCCCCATCTCGACAGATTCGCAAATGAAAGCACGGTTTTCCAACGCGCCATAACGACCTCCCCGGTCTGCACGCCCTATCGCGGTTGCCTGCTCAGCGGCCGTTATCCATCGCAGACAGGCCTGCTGGAAAACGGACAAGCTTATCCGGCAAGCGTGAAGAGTATCGCCGACCACCTCAACGGGCGGGGTTATGCAAGTCATTACGTCGGCAAGTGGCATCTCAGCGGGCCGCCACAGCAGAATCGTTGGGTGCCGCCGGACAAGCGCGCCGGATTCCAGAACTTCATCGGCTGGGAAAGCCATCACGTCGACCATTATGGAGGCTTGATTTGGGAGGACGATCCGGAAGATCCGGTCGAGATGAAGGGACATGAAACCGACGCCTTGACCGATATCGCCCTGGCGCAATTGTCAAAGGCTGCAAGCGCGCCGGAGCCCTTTTTGCTGATGCTGTCCTATCAAGCGCCGCACCCGCCCTGCTCGCCGCCCGAGCGCTATCGAGCGCCCTACGAGCGCCGAGATCTCTTGCGCGAGCCCAATGCTGACGCCAGCGCCTGGTTTAAGATGGACTCCTGGAATGCCGATTATGATATCGAGACCTTCCGGCAACTGTATTTCGGCGAGATCAGCCACCTGGATGCCGCCTTCGGTCGTCTGCTGATGGCGCTGGATGAGACCGGCTTGCGAGAAAATACGCTGGTCATATTCACATCGGATCATGGTGAAATGGCCGGGGCGCGGGGTCTCTTCGGCAAGGGCCTGATGTACGAGGAGGCGCTGCACGTGCCCCTGATCATTCGAGCGCCTGGACAGTGGTCAGGACTGCGAACCGACTTCACAGCGACAACTGTCGACTTGCTTCCCACTATTCTTGACTATGCCGGCTGCGCTCCGCAGGAAAACGCAGCAGGTATTTCCCTGCGTCCTTATATCGAAGGCAAGACAAGCGCGAAGGACCGCGTCGCGATCAGCGAATATCGCAACTTCTGCGCTACCACCCGGAACTGGAAACTGTTCACGCGGGGACGCAGTTTAGAGCCTGCCGCGCTTTACAACATCGCGGACGATCCCTACGAAATGATCAATCTGATTGACGACCCGGCCTGCGCCGACCTGCGCCTTCTGTTGGGCCGGGAACTGGCAAGATGGCATCAACGCGTCGTCGGCCATGAAGCAAATATGATGTCAGCTATTCCTGAAAGCGAGGCGAGATGGCCGCAAGCCAATACCTGAATGCCAGCGGCCTTTACCCCCATCTTGCGCTATCGGCGGAGTTGGGTCCGCCGCGCACAGAATGCGGTGTGGGCGCGATGATGGCTTGGGCGGGCTCTCTTTGGCTCGTCACTTATGTATCGCACAAGTCCGCCAGTGGCGTCGGCACCGGGCTATACGTGATCAACGACAAATTGGAGATTGAGAAGCATCCGGCCAGTTATGTCGGCACCTACACCAACAGAATGGTCCACTGGGAATCGAACCAGCTCCTGCTCGGACCATACGCCATCGACGCCGAAGGAACTGTTCGAACCATAGAATCGCTGCTTGAAGTACGGACCTGCTCGACTATGCGCCATCTGTACGATCCCGCCAACAAGGTATATGTGCTGGGCATGGAAGGCGAATTCTATGAGATGGATGTGCATACGCTGGAGACGACCTTCATCGCCGACCTGACCGTCGAACTGGGCGTGCCGGACCACAAATACGCGCACTTCAAGGCGGCTTACAGCAACTTCGGACGTGTGGTAGTCGCCAACAACAGCTACGACGAACGCGACTTCAGGGGCGTGGAAGCAGCCGGACGTCTCGCCGAATGGGATGGCGAGAATTGGACGATCATCGATCGCAATCCTTACATAGAGGTCAATGGTCGAGGTAATTTCGCGGGCACGATTTTCGCGATGGGCTGGGACAAGCGCTCGGCGATCCTGCAGGTATTTACCGAGGCGGACCGCCAGTGGAAGCGCTATCGCCTCCCCAAAGCCAGCCATTGCTTCGACCATATGTGGCAAACCGAATGGCCGCGCATCCGCGAGGTTGAGCACGAACGCTTCTTAATGGATTGTCACGGCATGTTCTATGAGCTTTCGCCCTGGGCCTACGAGAACTATGTCTGGGGCATTCGTCCGATATCGACGCATCTGTGGGTGCATGGTGATTTCTGCAGCTATCGTGGCATGCTGGTGCTCGGCGCCGACAATGCCAGCCCGCATGGCGGCGCCAATCATCTGGCCGGAGAGCCGCAATCGGGCTTATGGTTTGGCAAGACCGACGATCTCTGGAATCTCGGCAAGCCAGCCGGCTGGGGCGGTGTCTGGTGGGAAGACGCCATTGAGGCCGGCCAGGCCTCCGATCCCTATTTGATGACCGGCTTCGACAAGAAAGTCTTGCACCTGAATCACGACGAGGCCGCCGATGTCACATTTGCGGTTGAGGTAGACTTCCTCGGCAATGGCGCCTGGAAGATCTACGATCACATCAAGGTTGCGGGATACGGTTACGCGCATCACGAGTTTCCCGGTGCTTACAGCGCGCACTGGGTTCGCGTACGCAGCGACAAATCCTGTGTCGCCACAGCCTATTTCACCTATACTTAGCGCAAAGAATTTTATGCTGCCTGTCGGCATCTGGAGATAGAGAATGCAAGGATTCACCGAACTTAGCGAAGAACAGAGACAGCAGTTCCGCGACGATGGTTATCTAATCGTGCGGGAGGCGCTCGATGAGGACATGATCAGCCGACTGATAGAAGCCGGAGATCGCGTCATCAACAGCGAGGAGCGGCTCAATCGATATACAACGCACGGCGGGATTTACGATGGTTATCGCAATTGCATCACCATGGATGACGCCTTCATTCCACTGCTAACCAACGGGATAGCGCTGCCATTGGTGATCCAACTGTTGGGCTCCAACCTGCAACTTTCCACCAGCCACTTGATTTACCGCCATCCGGATCCGCCCGGGACGCCTGATAGCGCGCGCAAGCCAGGCTGGCATCGCGACAACGGCCGTACACAGTTGGACCTGGGTCAAGACAACTACCCGCGCATCGGCTTGAAATGCGCCTTCTATCTGACCGACCTCAGCCAGCCGCAGTCCGGCGTTACCATGCTGTCGCCGGGCAGCAACCAACTCACTGAGCGCATCGAGATTCCGGAGGGCAAAGCCGACCCGGCAAACGCCATTGAACCCTTGCTGAATCCGGGCGACTGCGTCATCTTTGAATACCGGACCTGGCATGCTGGCGCGCCCAATTTCACTGATATCACGCGCAAGGCGATCATGATCGGCTACGCCTATCGCTGGTTGAAGCCGATGGACTACGTCAAGCAGCAGCGCGAGTTTGTCGAGAAACTCACTGATATCGAGAAATATCTGGTTGGCGAGGAAATTGATCAGACGCTCGAGTTCCAGCCACAGGGCGGGCTTAACCCACTGAACGAATGGTGCGAGCAACATGGCGTGCTGCCGGATCGTCACGGCGCCTAGGCACGAGTGAAAGCCTGAAAACGAAATTCGAAAGATGCTTAGTGAACGGGAATCGAGGCAGATGGCCACATGAAACAGGAAAATCAAATCCCAAGAATGACCAGCGAACCATTTTCCGCCGAGGTACGAGCGCCAAAAACTGTTCGCATCGACAGCGATCTGGTCATTGTCGGCGGCGGATTGGCCGGCACCTGCGCGGCCATCACCGCGGCCCGCGCCGGCATCAAGGTCGTGCTGGTGCAAGACCGTCCCGTGCTCGGCGGTAACGCCAGCAGCGAGGTGCGGCTATGGGCATTGGGCGCGACCTCGCACATGGGCAATAACAATCGCTGGGCGCGCGAAGGCGGCGTGATCGACGAGATCCTGGTCGAAAACATGTACCGCAACAAGGAAGGCAACGCGCTGATTTTCGATACCGTGCTGCTGGAAAAAGTCGTCGACGAGGACAATATCACGCTGCTGCTCAATACAGCCGCGGTCCGCCTGAGCAAATCGGACGGCGAGACTATCGCATCGGTCACCGCCTTTTGCAGCCAGAATTCGACGCAATACGAATTACATGCCCCGCTCTTCTGCGATGCTTCCGGGGACGGCATTGTGGCCTTCCAGGCCGGCGCTGCCTTCCGCATGGGCGCGGAAGCCAGCGACGAATTCGGCGAGAAATTCGCGCCCAGCGACGAATACGGCTACCTGCTGGGCCACTCGATTTACTTCTACAGCAAGGATGTCGGCGCGCCGGTCAAGTTTGTGCCGCCCCGCTACGCGCTCGAAGATATCACCCAGATACCGCGCTTCCGCAGTTTTAACACGGCGATCGACGGCTGCCGCCTCTGGTGGATCGAATATGGCGGTCGCCTCGACACGGTGCACGAAACCGAGACCATCAAATGGCAACTGTGGAAAGTTGTCTACGGCGTTTGGAACTATATCAAGAATTCGGGCGAATTCCCCGATGCCGAGAACCTGACCCTGGAATGGGTCGGGCAGATCCCGGGCAAGCGTGAGAGCCGGCGCTTCGAAGGCGACACCATGATGATCCAGCAGGACATAATCGAACAGCGGCAGCATTATGACGCCATTTCCTTCGGCGGCTGGTCCATCGACCTGCACCCCGCCGACGGCGTCTTCAGTGAGCGCCCCGGATGCGATCAATGGCATGCCAAGGGTGTTTATCAAGTGCCTTATCGCAGTCAATACAGCAAGAATATACGCAACCTCTTCATTACAGGCCGCATCATGAGCGCCTCGCATGTCGCTTTTGGATCGACCCGCGTGATGCTGACCTTGGCGTCGGCAGCGCAATCTGTCGGCATGGCGGCCGCGCTTTGTATCAGCCATCAACTTCTGCCGCGCGACATAGCTGACGAAAGCAATATCAAGCTGCTGCAGCGCGATTTGCAGCGCGCAGGCCAGTACATTCCACAGTTCAGGCTCGAAGATGACGAGAACCTGGTCAGGCATTCAAGAGTTACAGCATCCAGCAAACTTTGCCTGGAGGAAATACCCGACACTGGGCCACGCTTCAAGTTGGAACGTCCCTATGCGCAGATGATCCCCATGCAGCGCGGTCGCGTATCGCGCATGTCCATCACTGTTGATGTGGAAGCGCCAAGCCAACTTGACGTGCAACTGCGCGTCAGTTCCAAGCCGGACAATCATAGTCCCGATATCATCTTGAAGACCTGCGCATTCGATCTCGATGAAGGTGATAATCAAGTCATTGATCTGGATTTTGATCAATTGCTGAATCAGAATTGTTATGTCTTCGTGCATGTGCTGGAAAACCACCTTGTCCATCTGCATCTCAGCGACCAGCGCCTTACCGGTTTGCTCGCGCTGACCCACCGCCGGACACAGCAACCCAGGCACGATATCGGCGTCGAAAGCTTCGAGTTTTGGACGCCGCTGCGCCGCCCGGGCGGCCACAACATCGCCATGACCTTCACGCCGCCGATTAACGGTTTTGATCCGCATAACATTTGCAATGGTCTCGCCCGCCCAACCGCGGGAGCGAATGCCTGGGTCGCTGATCCCAATGATCCGGAGCCGGCGCTGGATATCGATTGGCAAGTGCCGCAAAGCGTCAGCGAGATTGTATTGATGTTCGACACGGACTGGGATCACCCCATGGAAACCAGCCTTTGGGGCCATCCGGAAGATGTGGCGCCCTTTGCAGTTAAGAACTACCGCTTGACGGACGGCAATGGCCGGGTCTTTGCAGAAGTAGCGGATAACCATCAGACGGTCAACAAAATCTGTTTTGACCAGCCAGTCGAGACCGACCGCTTGCGCCTGGAAGTCCTCGCCAGTCATGGCGATGTGCCCGCCGCTGTATTTTCAGTACTCTGTTATGAATAGACGACTGAAGAGGACGAGGAGATAAGCGAGCGATGGTAAGCGATAGAGAGATTTATTTCTTCGACCTGAACGGGTTCCTCGTGCTGAGGGGCGCATTGTCCAAGCAGGAGGTCGCCGACATCAATGCTGGTATCGATGCGCTATTGCCTATTGAGCCCGGCGAGTGGAAGGCTTATGTGCATGGCCACAACTACGGCGACGATGATGGCTTGAACCTGCAGCAGATTTACGAGGGCGGCGAGGCCTTCGAGAAACTGATTGACCACCCGTCCTGGATCGAAAAGGTCAAGTATTTTGTGGGCGGCGCCGATACCTTCGATTACAACCATGGTCCCCTGTTCATCGATGAGTGCTTCGCCAACATCCGCGGTCCCGGAGAGGCCATCGGCTTGCACAGCGGCGGCCATGAAGGCACCAAACGCACCCAGTTTCGTTATTACAACGGCAGGTTCCATTGTGGACAAATCAATATCTTGATGGCTTTGACGGATATTGGTCCCGGCGACGGCGCGACCATGGTCGTGCCGGGCAGCCACAAGTCCCACTTTCCCCATCCCGATAGCGAAACACATAGAATGCAAGGCGAAGTGGCGTCAGTTGACCGCGTGGAAGGCGCTGTCGAGGTCCAAATGGAGGCCGGTGATGTGCTGTTATTTGTGGACGCGCTTTGTCATGGCTCCGCCGAGCGGCGCAACCCGGGGAACCGTCGCATCATCGTCTTTCGCTACGGACCCTCTTGGGGAACTTCCCGCTTTGGATATCAAGTGTCTCAAGCGTTGATCGATCGCTTGACGCCGGAAAGACAGCAGATCGTGCGGCCCAAAGCGCCACTTGTACCCACCTAATCAAAGGTCACGCCTGCAGCCCGCGCAGGCGCTTCTCGTCCAATTCGACGCCGAGCCCCGCGCCACGCGGCAAAACATAACATCCCTTCTCGCAGGTTAGCGGTTTGGTCAGGAGCATGTTGGCGACTTCGAACACCGGCGGCTGATACTCCAACAGGTATAGATTCGGTATCGCCGCGGCGACATGAATCGTTGCGGCAATGCAGATGCCAAGTCCAACGCTGAGGTGCGGCGCCATCTTCACATTGAAGGCTTCTGCCATGCTGGCGATCTTGGCCACTTCAGAGATGCCGGCTCTGCCCACATCGGGCTGAAGAATGTCGGCGGCCTTTTGCATCAGCCAGGGGCGGAATTGATAACGTGTCCGCTCAGTCTCGCCGATGGCGACGGGTATGGCGATGGCGCTCGCCAACTGCGCGTGAGATTCGATATCTTCCGGGTTGATCGGCGCTTCAAAGAATCCGGCATCCAGTTCTTCGAGGCGCTTGCCCAAGCGAACCGCGTCATCGAGATCGTAGACCCAGTGCGCGTCCAGCAGCAGCGTTGCTTCGTCGCCCAAGGCCTCCCGCAATGCCTTGACGCTCTGCGAATCCGCCCGCAGGCCATGTCCAGCCGCCAGCTTGAAGGCGCTAAAACCTTTATCGACAAAGGATAAGGCAAGTTCAACGCGTTCTTCCGCTGTTGGTTTGGGCAATCCGGAAACATAACAGGGTATAGAGTCTCGATACGCCCCGCCCAGCAGTTGATAGACCGGCTGCGACAGAATCTTCCCGCGCAGGTCCCAAAGCGCGGTATCGCAAGCGCTGATGGCATCGAGCATGAATCCGCCGTAGTATCCGCGCTCGCGCATCAAGTCGTACATGACATTCCACAGCACATTGCCATCCAGGGGATCGCGACCGACGAGGGCGGGCGCCAGCAACTGTTCGACAATCACCCCCACCGTTTCCGGCGCGACCGGCGCCAGGGCTTCACCCCAGCCGATTAAACCGTCGTCGGTCGTCAATTTGACGAAGGCCGTCTCGAAATAGGCGGAATAAAGCGCGCGGTATGGCGGACGCAAGAAATAGGCCCTTGGATCCGCGGATGCCGGCAGGCTGCCCAGGTAGGCTTCCTCTCGCTTGATGCGCAGGGGCATCACTTCGACCTTGGATATGCTCATGATGTTTTCCCTCGATAAAGCGGATCCAGTGGGAGTGTTCCCAAACTAAGGGTATAGTTTATGAGAACGGACACAACTTGGCAACGAATAGGCAATCTGGGGAGTGGTAAACACCGATGATATATACTTGGCATCATCTTGACAGAATACTCTCGGCGCCCCCGGTGGTTAAATTTCCCCTACTGTGCCAGCAAGAGAGTCCTGTCGTTGAAATTTACCATACCTGCAACTTGTAACGAGGTGAACCGTGCTGGCAGGCATCTTTCAAATCCTACATACGCCCTTCGACGACGATGGAACGATCGATTGGAGGAGCTTTCAAACGCAGATCGACTACTGTATGGCGGCCGGCGCCCACGGTCTGGTCCTGCCGGCTTTGGCAAGCGAATTCTTCACCTTGAGCGACGCCGAGCGCTTCAGCGTCGTCGAATTCGCGGCAAAATCGATTGACGGGAGGGCGCCGCTAGTAGTCGGCGTTCAAGGTCTGACGCTGTCAGCCGCGCTGGAATTCGCCAGCCACGCCTGTGCAAATGGCGCGACTGCGCTGATGGCGATGCCGCCCTATTTGCGCAAAGCCTCCAAATCCTACGTGAAAGACTATTATCGCGCGCTGGCTCAATTCGATCGTCCGCTCATGATTCAGAACGCGCCAGCGCCAATCGGCACGCCCCTGTCACCCGGCGAACTTGTCGAGCTCTTGGCATCCGAGCCGAATATCGCGTACATCAAAGAGGAAACCATCCCGATCTTGCAGCACATCAATCAAATACTGGAATTGGATACGGGGCATTGCGCGGGCGTCTTCGGCGGCGCCAACGGCACATACCTGATAGACGAACTGACGCGCGGCGCTTGCGGCAATATGCCAGCCGGCGGCGTCATGGATGTCCAGGTCAGCATTTATGATCTGTATCAAGCCGGCAACCTAGAGAGGGCGGAAGGGATACATTTCCAACTGTTGCCGCTGCTGAATTACGCAGCCGTCTACGGCATCTCTTTTCACAAATATGTCTTGTGGCGACGAGGAGTCTTGCGCTCTCCATACGTCCGCGACCCGCAGAAGATCAACCTCAACGCCGATGACATCCGAGCTGTGGAATCCCTCTGGAATCGCATTGCCGAATTCGCACTGAGCGATTACCCCTTCCTATGAAAATGAACGCAGATTTTCGCCTGAATGACAGAGTTGCGATCGTCAGCGGCGCCGGGAGCGGCATCGGCGCCGGTACGGCGAAGGTATTGGCGGCACAGGGCGCGCGCGTTGTCATCGCGGAACTTGATCCTGAAAGCGGCGCGCGCGTCGAAGCAGAGATTCGAGCCGCAGGTTATGACGCTCGCTTCATCGCTTGCGATGTGCGCGAAGAAAAAAGCATAAGTTACATGATTGACGCCGCGATCAGCCAGTACCAGAAGATCGATATCCTGGTGAACAATGCCGGAATAACGCAAGTTGTCGATGTTGATACGATGTCCCCGGAAGAATGGGATCAACTGCAAAGCGTGAATCTACGGGGCATGTTCTTAATGTCAAGAGCCTGTCTGCCCTATCTGCGTCAAAGCGAGAACCCCGCCATCGTGAACATGTCGTCGGTCAACGCTTCGGTAACGCTGGGCGGTTTGAGCGCATACGCAGCTTCAAAAGCGGGCATCGTCGGCTTCACCAAGAGCCTGGCGGCAGAACTTGCGCCGCGTATCCGCGTGAATGCCATCGCTCCCGGCGCCATATTGACAGAGGCCTGGAGAGATCGAGACAAGCTCAATCAAGTCTTGGCCCATCGGCTAAAGTATATCCCGCTGGAGCGGATGGGCGCCCCGGAAGATGTCGGCCAGGGCGTGGCTTTTCTCGTCAGCGATCATGCCTCCTACATTACAGGAACTGTGCTGACGATCGACGGCGGTATGACCTCACGGCTTTATGATGGCCAGGTTTGAATTCCGACCTCAGTAAGCCCAGGTGCGCGCTAGCGGACGCTCCATTTGCAGCAGACGCGCCAGCAGTTGACGACGGCAGCGCGCCAGCGCCGACTGATGCGCCGGCTCGTCGACAACATCAGCGTATTCGCCCGGATCACTTTCGATATGCCAAAGACACTCTCTGCCGTCGCTGTGAATCAGATAGCGATAATCCCGATTCCGCAGACACTTCCAGCCATCGCCCTCGGTCAATGCCGCCTGCTTGGGGACCTCCGCGCCGGTCATGACAACATCTCCCAGACTGATACCCTGCAAAGTCGGCGGCGCCTGAATGCCGGCCAAGCTCAACAACGTCGGTACGATATCTACTGCTTCGACGATGCCATCAACCCGTTGTCCGGCTTTGCCATGTGGCGCGGACACGATCAAGGGCACGCGGCTGACTGCATCGTCGGCTGGGTAGCCTTTGCCAAACTTGAGGTGTGTCCCTAACCACTCTCCATGATCTGAAGTGAATACAACAATGGTATTGTCTCGCTGTCCTGTCATGTTCAATACTTCAAGGATCTTGCCGACGTAATCGTCGACTTCGCTGATCATGGCGAAATAACCCTGTTTGGCGCGACGCAGATGCGTGTCCGAGAACTGTTCACCAGGCTCAACTGGTCGCTGTTCGTCGATTTCCGGCGGGAACTCCGGTACAGACAAGCTCGCGGGATCGTAAAGATCGAGGTATTTCTGCGGTACCATCCAGGGCGCGTGTGGAGAATAGAAACCAGCGATGCACAGAAATGGTTGACTTCCCCCTTGCCGAATGTATTCGATGGTCTGCTCGGCGACAAATGCGCTATGCGTCAGACTATCGTCGGCCGCAAAGGGAATGCCGCCCTCAAAGTCAAAACGCCCCCCGGGATCGCCGCGATGCGCAACATTGTCCTTGATGCCCATCGTCTTGTTCCAGATGCGCGTCGCCGGCGGGATGCCGGCGCTGATGACATCCATTTGTTCCGGGGCGCGTTGCCGCGCCCAGGCGCGATAAGCGTCTTCGTAGACGCCTGGCTCATCCGAGATTTCCAAATGGTCGAAGCCATAATCCGGATGCGGCGAACGGTGATCGCGGTTGGCGTGCGGCAGAAAATGCAATTTACCGATATTGGCCCCGCGATAACCGTAAGTTTTCAAAATGCGCGGCAGGGTCAGCAGGTCTTGCGGTACCGGAACACCCATATGCGTGATGCCGAGGCTGGACGGATAGCGGCCGGACAACATGCTTATGCGGCTGGGCATACAGACCGGATTCTGCACGAAATGATGCGTGAAGGTCACGCCGGAAGCGGCAAGCGCGTCGAGGTTCGGTGTCAGTATCTCGGGATTGCCGTTGGCGCCCAAGGTATCCCAGCGCTGCTGGTCCGTGTATAAAATGAGGATATTCGGTCGTCGCATTGGCTCGATTCCCGTCTGATGCGAGCGACGCGATTTTATCGCGTCTAGGCTGGAACGGCGAATTCGCCCCGAGAATCCCAGGCTAATCGCTTCAAACTGATAACGACTGG
Source organism: Chloroflexota bacterium (assembly GCA_011525385.1). Classification (GTDB taxonomy): domain Bacteria; phylum Chloroflexota; class Anaerolineae; order Aggregatilineales; family Phototrophicaceae; genus UBA6055. Next base: position 23,081 of record WTGF01000120.1, read on the forward strand.
CATGATGTGAAATTGGACTGATTATTAACCACCGAGAACACCGAGAAAAGCAAAAAGCTCTGGCCTTATTTAAGGCCTGCTTTCGAGCGACAGATGAAGTTTCGCTGGCGACTTTGCCATATTCAGGTGACGGATTTAGAAGAATCCCTAGACTCGGTGCCCTCGGTGCCCTCGGTGTCCTCGGTGGTTATATTTTGCTTTGAATTTATGATATATTAATGGACTATGATTTTGATGCGTTTGCCCTGCCGCGAATCCTGTTAAGCATGTATTACAAATATGATATAAATAATGTAGCGGCGACAATAGATCAACGGAAAGGGCATTTTGTCGGCGCTGTGGATTCTCGCAGTTCCTTATGAATATATAGAAAACAGGACAAATCATTGTGATCGCGAATTTCGAAAACATTACACCGGTTGAACTCACGCAAGAGGCTTTCGCGCAGGCTTTTGCCGATAACCTCTATTACACGCACGGGCAGGCTATCTACACGGCCACGCGCCACGATCTGTATATGGCTTTGTCGCATACCGTGCGCGACTACATGATGTTCAACTGGCAGAAAAACGTTGACGCCTACTTCCGGCAGAATCCCAAGTTCGTCTATTATCTATCGGCGGAATATCTCATTGGTCAACAACTGGAGAAGAATCTGCTCTACACCGGCACCTACGGTTTCGCCCGCGAAACCATGCGCCAGCATGACATTGACCTGGCGGACTTGAGCCGACTGGATATCGAGCCGGGCTTGGGCAACGGAGGCTTGGGACGGTTGTCGGCTTGTTTCATGGATTCGCTGGCGACGCTCAATATACCGGCCGTTGGCTACGGAATTCGTTATGAATATGGCATCTTCCGGCAAAGTTTCCGCGACGGCTGGCAGGTCGAGAGCCCGGACGAATGGCTCTACTACGGCAACCCTTGGGAGTTCCCGCAGCCGGACGACATGGTTGAAGTTGGTTTTGGCGGCTATACCGAGAGCTACCACGACAGCGAAGGAAACTACTGTGTACGCTGGATCCCGGCGCAGACCATTATGGGGCAACCCTATCATACGCTGGTCCCCGGTTACCGGACCAAGACCGTCAATATGTTGCGGCTCTGGGGCGCCCGCGCCACACGCGAATTCGATCTCCAGTTGTTTGATGTCGGCGACTACACGCGCGCGGTCGAACAAAAGACCAGTTCTGAAAATGTTACAAAAGTTCTCTACCCCAACGACAATACGCCGCAAGGCAAAGAACTTCGGCTCAAACAACAGTATTTCTTCGTTGCCTGTTCGCTGAACAACATCATTAAACGATTTATGATCAAAAACGTGGAGTGGGACAAACTGCCTGATGTGGCGGTCATCCATCTCAACGATTCGCATCCGGTGATCGCTATCGCCGAATTAATGCGGCTGCTGATTGATCTCCATAAACTGTCATGGGACCGCGCTTGGGATATCACCACCCGCACCTTTGCGGCCACACAACATACGCTCCTGCCCGAGGCGCTCGAGAAATGGCCCGTATGGCTGTTGGAGCGTGTTTTGCCTCGTCATCTGGAGATCATCTACGAGATCAACCACCGATTCCTCGACGAGGTACGCATGACCTACCCCAACAATCTGGAGCGAGTAAGTCGTCTGTCCATCATTGAAGAGGGTCCGGAGAAGCAGGTGAGAATGGCAAACCTGGCTTGCGTCGGCAGCTATTCAATCAACGGCGTTGCCGAGCTACAGTCTGAACTTTTGCGGACGAAGGTCTTCCCCGATTTTGCGGAAATGATGCCGGAAAAATTCGGCAACAAGACCAACGGCGTCACGCCGCGTCGCTTTATCCAGTTGGCGAATCCCATTTTGGCGGATCTCATCACGGAAAAAATCGGCGCTGGCTGGTTGAGTAACCTGGATGAATTGCGCGGATTAGAAGCGTTTGTTGACGATCCAGCCTTTCGGCAAGCCTGGCGCGCGATGAAAACGGCCAACAAAGTGCAGTTGGCGGACTACATCGAAAGCGTCCTCGGCTTGAGCGTCAACACCGAGTCCATGTTTGACGTCATGGTGAAGCGCTTGCACGAATACAAGAGACAGTTGCTAAAGACCTTGCATATTGTACATCTGTATCAAAAGCTAAAGACCAACAGCGCGACGGCGCTGGATCCAGTTACTTTTGTCTTCGGCGCCAAGGCGGCGCCGGGCTACTACATGGCAAAGTTGATCATCAAACTGATCAACTCGGTGGCGGAAGTTGTCAACCGGGATCCGGTATCCGCAGACGTTTTGCGCGTTGTTTTTGTCCCGAACTTCAATGTCACCGCGGGACAGCTTATCTACCCGGCGGCGGATATCTCCGAACAGATTTCGCTGGCGGGCAAAGAAGCTTCGGGCACGGGCAATATGAAGTTCGCCCTGAACGGCGCCTTAACCATCGGCACTCTGGATGGAGCAAATATCGAGATACGGGATCGCGTCGGCGCAGAGAACTTCTTCCTCTTTGGGCTGACGACTGAAGAGGTCTATGCAGCCAAAGAGGGTGGCTATCATCCCTGGCGGTACTACGAAGGGAATGAGGAGCTGCGCATGGCAATTGACTGGATCGCCAACGGACAGTTTTCCGGCGGCGATACACAGCTTTTTCGACCCATCGTTGATTCGCTGCTTCATCACGATGAATACATGCTTTGCGCCGATTTCGCCGGTTATCTGGAATGCCAGAAGGCGGCGATGAACGCCTTTGCCGACCGCGAGCGCTGGACGACAATGTCGATTTTGAACGCCGCGCGTTCCGGTTTCTTCTCTTCCGACCGAACAATTGCCGAGTACAATCGCGATATCTGGCGGGCCTCAGTGCTTGACCTGGATGAAGACTAATCCCGGCGCGCTGGAAGGATCGCTATAGCGGAAACGGCCCCGATTGCAGGCTGATTCGTCGTCCCTGCGCGTTGGACGCGATCGCCGCGGACATGATCTCCGTCACATGGCGCGCCGCCCACAGATTCGATAATTCGGGCTGAGTTCCCGATGCGATGCACCGCAGCCATTCCACATGTTGGTTGGGTACCCCGGGCGCTGGCAAGGTCTCTATAATTGGCGTAGCCCACTCTCGGTCAGCCGAGCCGGGACGTATGTATTGGAGCGATTCACCGTCTTGTATCAACTTTCCAGTTGTCCCGTGCACGCGCAAGTATGACGACCTTGCCGGATCGCACCAACCGGTTTCCGCAGTGCCCAAGGCGCCGTTCTCGAAATCCAGGATGAGTGTGGCGGTGTCCTCCATGGCGGTTGCTTTGTTAACCGTCGTCATGCGCGCCGTCACCGCAGTGGCTGTGCCAAGCAGGGCGACCAAAGTTGCGATCGCGTAAACGCCCATGTCGATGAGGGCCCCGCCGCCCGCCGTATCCGCGTCGAAAAACCAGAAGTCGTCCTCGGCGCGCGGCTCTTCAAAAGTATCTGCCACTTCCGCGTAATAGACCTCGGGTCCGCCATGGCTGTGACGCGCCAGCGCGCCTGATACGAGCCCTATCGTTCCGGCGGCGATTTGCCTTCGTATCTCGTAGACGACCTCCCCAAAGGACGGTCGACAATAGACAATTTGCTCAGGTCGGGCCTCGCTGGCGGCAACGAGTTGATCGGCCTCTTCCATTGTTGTGCAGAGCGGCTTCTGCATGAACAGGTGCAAACCGCGCTCAAGGACTGCCAACCCAGCCTCGGCATGCAACGGATGCGGCAATGCCACTATGACCGCGTCCAAGTCCTCGTCATTGAGCAGATCGTTCCAATCGGTCGAATAGCGCGGAACCGCAAAGCGATCGCATAGCAGTCGCAAGCGCCGTTCTGTGCGCCCGCAAATATGAGTCACTTGCATGCCTTCAATCGTGGCGATTTCCGGCAAATGACTGAGCGCGGCTATGCCCCCCGCGCCCAGGATACCGACCCTAATCATCGAGATAGCGCCTCAAGAACTGGTAGCTGCGGCCGATGGAATCGACCATATCTTCGTTGCCGGTCTCGTCTTCAATCGCCAGGACGCCGTTATAGCCGATCTCCCTAAGCGCCCCTATGTAACCGTCCCAGGGCACCAGGCCCTCGCCGCAGGTCGCTTGCATCGTCTCTGGATTCCAGTCTTTGGCATGGGTGTGGATGATCTTGTCGCCCAGGATATGAACGCCTTGAATGGTCCCCGCCTCCGAACCGAAACGCAACAGATTGCAAGGGTCATAATTCACGCGCAGCCAGGGATTGCCGATCTCGTCGATGAAGTCGCTGAGCGCTTGCGGAGATTCTTGACCGGTCTCGAGCGCGAAGTAGACGCCGACCTTCGCGCTATGTTCCGCGATCTCTCCGACCGAGCGCAGCAAGGTCTGATACGCGGGATCGGAACTGTCTTCGGGCAGCAGGCCCGCGTGCGTGGTAATGATATTCCCCCCTAGCTCCGCCGTGGTGTCCAGGGCTTCCTTGGTCTTGTCGATCCGCCACTGCAAACCTTCTTCTTCTTCCAAGCCGCCATAAGTCGTCGCGCCTTGCAACTGCGCGCAAAAGGCGCTAAATGACAGGCCGAGCGACTCGGCAATCTTGACGACCTCGCGGCGGTCCGCCGCGCTGCCCACTTCGGGGTCCAAAATACAGGGACTGTATTCCACGTTGACGATCCAGGGCTGTACCGATGTGCAGCCGACATCGGCGGCGATCTCCATTTGCCGCGCCAGCGTACGGACGTCGGGCGTCGCGCCCAGGGTCCAAAGGGCGCATCCGATTGAAAAGCCGCTCATGCCTCTCACCTTTACCTTAATTGATGATTCTAGATTCCTATGATAACAAAGCTCGCTAAGTCTGGCATCGTTGCGCTATCGAACAGCCTATGAGTTCAACAAGTGCTTTGTGAACCACTGGACAATCGCGCTCACAGACTTTTTTCGATTCTGCTCCTTGCGGAACCCGTGTCCCTCGTCCGGAAACAGAATATACTCAACAGGTACGTTCCGCATTTGCAATTCTTCCACCACTTGTTCCGCTTCGTAGACCGGCACGTTGGTATCGTTGGCGCCATGCAATACCAGTGTAGGCGCTGTCACGCGATCCAGCTTGTGAATCGGGGACAAGGCATCCAGCAATTCACCTTCTGTATCCGGATCACCATATTCAATCTTGGAGATGCTGGCCATCCAGGGTTCTGTCCGTTCGAAAAACGTCTTGAAATTGACTACGCCGTACAGATTCACGCCAGCGGCAAACAGCTCGGGGAACTCCGCCAAGCCAGCCATGGTCATGTAACCGCCGTAAGAACCGCCCATGATGCCCAGCTTGTCCGCTTCCGCGATGCCAGCACCGATCAAATAATGTACGGTCGACGCGATATCTTGAATCGCGTCGAAGCGCAGCGCGCCGTTATCCAGATTGACGAAACGCTTGCCGAACCCGGACGACCCGCGCACATTCGGCGCGAATACGGCGATTCCCTCCGACAGCAAGGCCTGATAGTCATAGCGGAAGCGCGGCTGTTCCTGACCTTCCGGTCCGCCATGAAAGCTGAAAACAGTGGGGAAGGGCGCATCAACATCGGGCGGCGTGTATAACCATCCTGTCAATGGCAGCCCGTCATGCGCCTGATATCGCAGCAAGCGCGCGGCGCCCAAGCGCTCAAGTTGAACGCCTATGCGAGGACTGCGCGTCAGTTGTCGCAATGACAAGGTCGCGATGTCCAGCACCCAAATATCCGGCGGCAGCCGCGAACCGCTGACGCACATTGCCAGCCGAGAGCCGTCGGCTGAAAAACGCAAGTCCTCGACAATTTCGCCCGGCAAATCGACTTCGCATTGCTTGTCGGCCGCCGGCAAGTTGATCAGTTCCAATTTATGCCGCCCGGCGATATTCCAAACCATGGCCGCCGATTTGTCGCTCGGGCTGATCGCAAATTCGACCAACTCCGCGTCGTCGCGCGTTTGCAGAACGCGCCATTCTTCGTCCTCACCGAGGGACAGGCGACAGAGACTTGCCAAGTCCTGATCCCGGTTGGAGATCAGATATACGTGGCGCTCGTTGGCGGAGAAGCGCGGGTTTTCGAAACTTGCGGGCGGGTCATGAGGCGTCAGCAGCCGTTCCTGATTCTCAAACAGATCTACCAGATGAACATTATTGTCGCCGCGATAGACGATCCGCTTGACAAGGGCGCGGTCACCGTCGGCGGTCACATCTTCGACGACGCCGGTACCAGAGTTCTTCGTCAGCTTTTCTGCCGCTCCGCTCTCGACACAAATGCGAAAACTATCCATCGAGTCACTCTGATCCATATTCGACGAAAAGAGGAGGTAACGACCGTCTTTCGTCCAGACATTGAGCCAGTTGTTGGTCGAACCGCCTTTTGTCAGCCGGCGGCGGTCGTCCCCGTCCGGCCGCACGAGGTCGATTTGCACATTCATGCCGCCGCCAGGCGCCGATTCAACCGCCAACCACTCCCCATCCGGCGACCACAACACAGTGTTGACTTGTTCATCAAAGGCGGTTACTGCTTCGGGGAAGCCCCCTGACAGGGCGATACGCCATACCTGAGGACTGCCTGTCAAGTCACTGACAAAGGCTAATTCCTGCCCATCCGGCGAGAAGCTCGGCGACCAGCACCTGCCCACCTTCGCCATCAACAGGATAGATTCATCGACCGCCCATTTGCTTTCGGCACTCATGTTTCCGCCTGTCTATGCGCAAATATTAGAACCAAAGTCGCAACGACATAGGCAGCGCAACCGAGCCATAGAACCGAAGCGAATCCAGTTGTTATCGAAAGCAGTACGGCGACGACAGAGCCTGCGACCGTCATCAATCCGTTCACGGACCATGCTACCGCCACCTGCCGCCGGTCGCCCCGGCCAATGAAATCAAGCGCCTGTGGAAAAGGGATGCCCATGAACATCGCCAGCGGAAGCGTGAGGATTATGACGACCAAGCCGCGAAGGATCAAGCTCGCGGCAAGTAGTTCTTGAGCAATTACGGGCCAGACCAGGCTCCATACAATCGCGAGGATTGCGATGGTCGCGGTGGTCACCGCATTGGTCAAATGAGGACGCGCGTCCAGATAATCGCGAAAGAAACGTTGACTGATGCCGCTGCCAAGCCCGCCGCCCACAAGAAACGTCGCCAGAACAATTGTCACGGCAAATGTCGGATGACCGAGGAAGAGCCGTGTCTGTTGGATCGCATAGATTTCCAGCGCAATGAAACCCAGGCCCAACATGGCGAAGAACGCGGGCATTGATCTCGTGGCTTGGGCTCCCGCTCGACGCCACTGACGAATGTAGAGCATCAGCAAAACAAAAGACGCAAGCGCGACAACAATTGTCAGCGGTATCAGAGTAGTCGGGATTCCGCGTTCGAACTGAAAGAAATAGGGTCGGTCATCTGTGGGCGGGGAGATGTCGTCGGCGCTCGCAGCAACTAGCATATCAAAGGACGCCTCGCCGTTGTCTACCGCATCCAGGGGCGGGCGCGCCAATACATGGGGCAAAAGCAAGGGCGTGAAACCAACCTCACGAGCAATCGCGCCCAATACCAATGAATCGTCTTGCGTATAAGGCTCCGCGCCGATCATTAGAAGAGGAACCGGTGGATCGCTTTTCTCATCAACTATCGCCACGAGGTGTTTCATAGCCCCCTGGTCAGTTAAGCCGAGGTCGCGTAAAGCGGCGAGCGCCGTCGATACGGCGCGCGTCAAGGTGATCTCGTCGTAGAGCTTGAGCGCGATCTGCCCGCCGTCCTTGAGCCGCGCCAGGTAATCGGCAAAAGCCTCCGCGGTGTATATCGTATTCTCGGAAAGCGCATACCCTCCCCGCTCCGCGGCTAATGTGACAACTTGAGACAAATAGATCAAATCATAGTCCTCGGTCGCGCGGCGCAATGCGCTCCGCCCATCGTCGATGATAAGCTCGACTTCCGGTTGATTGTAAAGATCGCCGTTGATGCCGCGCCATTCGTCGACGAGCGCCACGCTCGCCGGGTTGACTTCGACAGCGGTGACCGCCTGCGCGTTGCCCTGCAGGGCGAAATAAACATCCAGCCCAGCGCCCGGACCGATGATAAAAACGCTTTCGGGTTGCTCTGTCGCAAATGGGAAGAATCCGATGTCTCTAATCAGCTCTTGCCGGGCCGCTGCCGAGGGCATGATTGAGGCAGCGCCACCGTCCACATAGATACGCATGGGACCGCCATCGCCCGGTTCAACCAGGTCAGTACGCGCAAAGGCATCCCAACGACTTTGCAGTATCTTTCCTCCCGAATTCAAGGGACCGGTAATTGCCTTTCTTGTCGCCAGCGACGACATATCGATTTCGAGGAACGGCGCCCCAACATTGCCGCCAAAGAGTAGGGCGGACAATCCAATGCAGAGCGCCACGATCCAGCGGCCCCGATGCCTTACCAGGTAGAGCCCGGCAATGGCAAAGCCCAATGCGGCGACCAGCGCGGCGTTGATCGCGCCGAAACGATCCAGCAGCGGAATCGCGATCAATGCAGCGACGCCGGCGCCTAACAAATCACTCATATACAGCAGGCGGCTCGCCCCGGGACTCTGGCTGAACAGCGACGACATCGCCAAGCCGAAGAAAAAGTAGGGCAAGGCCAGCAAAGGGAAAAGGATGATCTGCAGATCCAGCGAGGCGCCCAGTACCGCAAAAGCGAGCAGTAGCAGGGTGCTCAATGTCCCGCCACAAGCGTAAAGCGCGGGCCGGTTGGCCCCCGCCATAACCGGGCGTAGCGCGGGGGCAGCCGCGCCGATGCCGATCCCGAAGATCGCAATTGAAATGACAAGAAAGACATATGGCGGGAAAAAGAGAACGGAGAATAAGCGCGTTAAGACAATTTCCAACAGTAGGGCGCTGGCCGAGAGTACTGCCGTCCCGATGAGACTTTGTGTATTGACAGCGGACATCGGCGATGCCTAGCGCCGCAATTTGGGATCGAGCGCGTCTCTCAATCCGTCGCCGAGGAAATTGAAACCCATCACCGTGAAGAAGATAGCCAAACCCGGGAAAACACCCATCCAGCCCGACTGGCGGAAAAAGTCGCGCCCTTCGGAGAGCATCCTGCCCCAGCTCGGATCAGGCGGCTGCGTGCCCAGGCCGAAGAAACTCAGCGCCGCTTCCGCCAGAATCGCGAAAGCCAGGCTAAGCGTGATTTCCACGATAATCGGCGAAAGGACGTTGGGCAGCACATGCGTCAGCAGAATGCGTATATCGCCGGCCCCCATCGCCTGCGCCGCAATGATGAATTCTTCATTGCGAATGCCCAATACAGCGGCGCGGGCGATGCGCGCGAATATCGGGATGTAGACGATACCGATGGCGATCATGGCATTGCCGATGCCTTTGCCAAGTGCCGCCATAATCGCAATCGCCAGCAGAATTGCCGGGAAGGCGTAAAGCACGTCCATGGCCCGCATGATGACTTCGTCAGTGAGTCGGGTGCTGTAACCGGCGACTAAACCGAGGCTAACGCCGACGATGGTTGCCACGCTAACTGCGACAAAGCCCACCTGCAAGGAGACGCGCGCGCCTATGATGATGCGCGAGAAAATGTCGCGTCCAAAGTCGTCCGTACCCATCCAATGCTGAATGGAGGGGTTGCCAAAGCGATTGGAGAAATCCATGCCATTTGGATCATAGGGCGTGATCGCCGGACCAAATATGCCCATCACCACGACAATGAGCAAGACGAAGGCGCCGAACATCGCCAGATGATGCCGGAGCAAGCGGCGGAGCGCGTCCCGCCAGAGCGTGTTTGCCGGACCTAGCGGCTCATAGGATTTTGCTTTGAGTCCGCGAGAACGTTCTGAAGTCTCTACCAAGGGATCAGTCGCCTATACGTATTCGATGCGCGGATCGAGCAAGAAATAAAGCAGATCAACGAACAAGTTTACCATTGTAACCATCACCGCCACGACCAGGACTGCGCCTTGCAACAAGGGATAATCCCGCTCTTCCACCGCGTTCAGCGCCAGCCGCCCCAAACCCGGCCAGGAGAAGACCACTTCGACAATGACAATGCCGCTGAAGAGCGCGGTGATCTGCAAGCCGATGATGGTGACGATATTGATCAGGGCGTTGCGAAGGGCATGGTTTACCACAACAGCGCGTTCCGCCAGGCCCTTCGCCCGCGCGGTCTGCACATAATTCGCGTTGAGTACGTCCAGCATGGCGCTGCGGATAAAGCGCGTCTGTATCGAAGCGCTGACGAATCCGGCGGTGAAGGCGGGCAGAATGATGTGCGCCAGCCAGTCCCCCGGATCTTCGGCGATCGGCGTGTAACCGCTGGGCGGCAGCAAGCCCAGATTCAGGGAGACAACGATAACCAGGAGAATGCCCATCCAAAATGTTGGGACGGACACGCCAATCTGGCTGAACAAGGTCGCCACGACGTCAATGGCGCTGCCCGGTTTCAAGGCCGAGATCATGCCGATCGGGAAGGCAATCGCCAGGCCAATGGCCAGGGATACCATGGCCAACTCGAAGGAAGGGCCGATGCGCCCCCAGAGTTGCGCGGCGACTTCCTGGCCATTGAGCAAGCTCTGGCCCAGATCACCGCGCGCGGCGCGGCCCAGCCAGGAGATATATTGTTCAAGGATTGGTCGATCAAGCCCCAGGCGTTCCCGCAAGCCAAGCACGGCTTCGTCGCTGGCATAGGGTCCCAACATCACACGCGCTGGATCGCCCGGCACGATTTGCACAATGATGAAGACCACAATCGTGACGCCCAGAACAACAACAATTGCGGAAAGCAAGCGCTGCAGAACGTACTGATAGTTCACGCCGGTCTTGTCCCGAAACTCAGATGCGATTTGGTTTTGGGGGGAACGACGCGGGCGCAACTCGAAAGATCAAATTGCGCCCGCAAGACGACTAGCCTTCCAGATAGGTATTCATGTACAGGTTGGCATTGTCCGAACGCAAGACATATCCCTTGACGTTCGTGCTCATGACCCGCACAAATGCCGGGTTGTAGAAGTAGACGTAGGGTACGGCGTCAACCAGAATTTGATTGGCTTGTTCATAGATGGCATAACGCTCGTCGAAATCGGAAACTTGACGCCCTTGATCAACCAGCTCATCAAAGGCCGGGTCGCTATAACCCGTGAAATTGAAGACCTCGTCGGTGCGGTGCTGCAAGTAGAAATAGTGCTCAACGTCGGTGAGGCCGTTCCAGCTACAGATGTAGCCGTCGTAGCGATAGTTCCCCTCAAGCTCGAGCCATTCAGCCCATTCCGGCGCATTGATGGTTGTCCTGATGCCAATCGCGCCGAGCTGAGCTTGCAGCACCTGCGCTTGACGCACGGTATCCTGGTAGGTCGAGGTCGGCATCAATTCCATATCGAAGCCATCAGCATAGCCGGCTTCCGCCAACAATGCTTTCGCCTTTTCCACATCTTGCGAATATGGCGCATAGTCGAAGTGCCAGGGGCTGCCCGTATCGATCGGTCCGCCATAAAGCGGCGTACATAGACCAAAGTCACCCGCCGCGCAGAGGTCGTCGCGGTTGATGGCATAAGCAATGGCCTGACGAACGCGCACATCGTCGTAGGGCTCGCGGGTCAAGTTCAATCCGATGTATTTGTATGCCAGGGCCGGCGCGACGTGCACCACGATATCGGCGTTGCCCTGCAAGGCCTCGACGGCTTGTGGCGCGACGCTCGTGACAAAATCAACCTCGCCGCCCAGCAACGCGGCTTCGCGGGCTGCATCTTCCTGGATTACCGAGATCTCGACGGCGTCAAGAAGCGGCAAGCCGTCCTGCCAATAATTCTCGTTCTTGGCCAACGTCATGCTGATCGTGCCATCGAGGTCTTCCACGGTAAAGGGACCGGTACCAATAGGAACAACTATCACGCCGTTTTCATCGACGCTGTCTTGATGCACGACAGCCGTGGCCCGGCTAGCCAAGAGAATGGGCAATATCGCATTGGGATCCGGGGTTGTCACGGTTACCGTGTAATCATCCATTGCCTCCCAAACCGCGTCTGGACCGCCAACCGAAGCCACGCGGCCGGAACCCGTTTCCGGATTAATGATCCGATTCATCGAGAATACAACGTGTTCCGACGTCATTTCGACGCCATTGGAGAAATGCACGCCTTGGCGCAAGTTGAATGTCCAGGTGAGGCCGTCCTCAGATTGCGACCAGTCTGTTGCCAGCAAGGGCGTCAATTCGAGGTCATCGTTGTTTGTCGTCAAGGACTCTACGACATTGGCCAGCACATAGAAGCTGGAAACGGTGCTGGCCACATGCGGATCCAGCCCCGTCCATTCGGCGTCATGCGCCGAGCGCAAAACTTGCTCGGACATCTGCGCCAGTGTCGACATGCCCGCCCCAACGATCAGAAGGACGAGCAATAATAGTGGAACGATAAGTCTGACATTCTTCATTTCTATCCTCTTTCATTCAGAACGATGTCAAGTGGAACTCCAGTTTCAAGCTACACAGTTTACTCTACCAAGCGCCTCCTCTCAGCAACAGTTTCATTTTGAAGCCGCGGCAAAAGAAGCAGATCGGCCAAATGACTCCGACCGTACATCCTGTCGCCCGAACCGTAAGCAGGGAATATACTATCTTCGCAAGTGCTTGTCAAATCAGGTGATCCGGCGGCATTCTTCTCCAGCTTATCCAAGAAGTCGCAGTCATTCGCGCTGCTTGCGCTCGCTTGACATTAACCAGCGCGCAAGTTAACCTTCAAGAGTGCGATCCGCAGTCGGCGGCGCAAACTGTCAGAGCGCGGTTCCGCATCCGTATATGCAAGAATTGTTCGTTTGAGCTCTCAAGGAGTCCGACATGAAAGGTAAATCATCCCTTGCCAGCCTCGTGCTGTTGCTGGCGTTGGTCGCTCTAATGCCATTTAGCATAATCCATGCCGATGGCCACTGCGAATTCGCCGATGAGGCGATCAAGATCGGCGGCTTGGTGCCGCTTTCGGCCCCGGGCTCGGTGGCCGGCGGCGTCGCCATGTCCTGGGCATTCAATCGCGCCGTGGATGACATCAATGCCGATTGCGGCGTGCAAATCGGCGATCAGAATCATCGCCTTCAAATCGTCATTGGCGATTCCGAGGGCAGCCCGGAACGCGGTCAAGCAGTCGTCGAGCGCTTCATCCTCGAGGATGAGGTCCATGCGGTATCCGGCGTATATCACAGCGCTGTTGGCTTGGCGACGATGGGAATCTTGGATGCAAACGGCATTCCGACCGTCTTCTCCGAGCCTTGGAATGACAATGTCAGCGCCAATGGCATTGCGGAATATGATGGCAGGCCGCCGCGCAATGCCGACGGCATCGATCATATCTTCCGCATTTCGCCCGCCAGTTCGATGGTTGGCGGCGTGGTCGTGGATTGGCTGCTGGCAGAGGGCGTTGACAATGTCGTCATCATCGCCGAAAACACCGACTACGGCCAACCGGCTGCCGCCGATGAAAAGGCGCGCTTCGAAGCGGCTGGCGCGACTGTGACCCAAATCAACGTCGAATTGGGCACGGAAGATTTCGTCCCCATCCTGAGCCGCATACAGGCCAGCGCCACCGTGCCCGATGTCGTGCGCATCTTGGTCACCGGAGAGACCTCCTACAACCTGACGCAGCAAATGGCCGAGCTGGGCATTGCGCCGACCGTCGACACAATCTGCGTAACCAACCAGTTCGCCTTCCAGTCGGAGCAGTATTGGGAAAATGTGCCCGATGGCAACTACTGCACTTTCAACCGCGTGGGCATCATCCCCAGTCTCTTCAGCGACATCGCGGTTGGGTTGAACGCGGATTACTTTGAAGAGTTCGAGGACATCATTCCCAGCTTCGCGATGGCCTCCTACGACGCCCTGCATATCCTGGCTGACGGCATGGAACGCGCCGGCACGATAAGCGATGGCGCGGCCATCGTCGCGGCGATCGAAACCACCGACCTCGAATTGTCGCAGGGGCGCTACTACTTCAACTACGGCAATCACAACGATAGCATGCCCGCCGATGACGGCATGCCAGATTACTTCTGGCATCAGTGGCCCGATCCGGTCGTGACCATGATGCAATACTTCGAGCAGGGTCAAAGCTCCCTGGACGCCGCCGTCATCTTTCCGGAAGTCTATCAAACACATGGCACCGGCTATATGGCGCCAGGAGAAATGCCTTAGGCGCATTTTTCCCGCTCGACTTGCGCGGGCAAACTGATCGCAGCACCTAGACAGGGGTCAGTTGGCTGGCAGCGATGCTTGCCGGCTGACCCGTACACATGGAAGCGATAACATGGTCATTGAAGACTCGCTTAGTGCTTGGTGGCTCCTTTTGGCCGGGCCTCTGTGGGCGGCCATCGGGCTGTATGTCCTGCCGAGAAGCCAGGGCAAGATCAAACGCGATGAGCGGATTGACGTCGCAAGACTGCAAATAGCTGGACTTATCGCTGGCTTCGCTCTGGGACCAATCGGTGTTGGGCTCTTTTACCTGCTACCCGAAATGATACGGCGAGCGACCCTGATTTTGGGCATCCTGATCGCCGTTTTCGTTTCATCGCAGGTTCTGGTGCGTGTCAGCGATCCCAACCTGCCCTCGGTCTTGTGGCTGGTGCTTGCCGGACCCCTTTGGGCGGCGCTGGCCAGCTACTTTATCCCGCGGCATTACCATGATGTCGACGCCGACGACAACAACGCGCTCACGGCTGCCGCCTTGGGCGGCTTCACGATAGGCCCGCTCATTTTCGGGCTAATGTGGAAGCACACGCCTAAAGTCAGCCGCGACTGGATGATCGTTTTGGGCTCGCTCGGCGCTTGGCAGATTTACACCTTGTTCGCGATTCAGAACCCCGGCAATCCCTGTGTCCAGACGCCATTTCAAGTGACATATCTCGCGCAACAGACTGCGAATGGCGTCGTGATCGGCTGCATCTATTCTCTGATGGCGGTAGGTTTGACGCTCATCTACTCGGTTCAGGGCATCGTCAGCTTCGCCCATGGTCAGCTGTATATGGTTGGCGGCTATTTTTCATTTTATTTTCTGCTCCATGCCGGCAACATCCTCAGCGAGCTCACAGGGAACGAGATTACCGTCAATCCGATCTGGGGCATCCCGGTGGCGGGATTCATTGTCTTCTTGATGGGCGCCGCTTTCGAACGGGGCTTCTTGAAACCCATGCACGATGGCTTGATTGAGCGCGCGTCGGAATATGCGATTCTGATCACTTTCGGCTTCGGTTTTGTCATCGAATACACGACCCTGGCCATTGCCGGTCCCTTCCCGCAACGCGCGAATCGCTTTATCGAGATCCGGCGATTCACGTTTCCCAGGACGCAGATCACTGAAGATTTCTCCTTTGGGCCCTTGAATATTATCGGCGATCGCGCCTTTGCCATGGTCGTCGGCATTGTTCTCATTTTTGGCCTGCTGTACTTCCTGCAACGGACCTGGACAGGCCGCGGGTTACGGGCCACCAGCCAGGACAAGCAAGCCGCCGCGGTCACGGGCATCAACCCCACCAACATGAATACGCTGGCATTCGCGCTGGGCTCGATGCTGGCCGCCATGTCTGGCGCGGCCTTGATCCCGATTTTCGCCTGGGTGCCCTGGGTGGGCGCGGAAATGGTCGGCCGATCCTATGTGATAGTCGTGCTGGGGGGTTTGGGTTCGGTGCCAGGCGCCCTCTTTGGCGGCATTATCGTTGGCATCGTCGAGGCGCTCGGCGCAGGCTGTCATCCAGATCCCAGCCGTGGCGCCGCCTACAAAGAAGCTTTTGCCCTACTCATTTTTGCCCTGGTTCTGCTCTTGAAACCGACCGGATTGTTCGGAAGGGAGCCGCATTGATCATGGGCCTCTTCACGCGCTTCGAACGGACGATTGACGACGGCATCGGCCGCCGCAGGCTGGGCTACGCGCTCCTGGGTCTGGTGATCGTCTTTTTCCTGTGGTTCCCTAACGATACCTCCCAGTCGAACTACGCCAAGACAGTATTCATAAGCGGTTTCTTTTACGCCATCATGTCGTCGAGTTGGGCGCTGCTGGCCGGGATAGCCGGGCAGTTTTCTTTTGGCCATATGGCCTTTATGGGGATAGGCGCCTATGTCGCCGGGCTGATCGCCCGCGATGGATTGATGTTTGCCACCTTAGGCATCGCTATCACGCCGGATTCCATTTCGTCCATCGGCGCAATCCTTGTTGGCACAGTTGCCGCCGGGCTGGTCGGTCTGGTCATCGGCTGGCTGCTGTTGCGCTTGCGAGCGGCATATCTGGCGCTTTTCACCATCGCCTTTTCCGAGCTATTTCGTATCGCCATGTTAACGGAATACGACTACACGGGCGGATCCAACGGCTTGTCGCTGCGTCCGCTGCTACAGGTGGCGGATGTCGATACCGCGCGCCAAATCGAATACTACTTGATGTTTGGCTTGCTTATCGCCTGTCTCCTGGTCATGTATCGAGTAGTGCAATCGCCTATCGGTATGTTTCTGCGGGCCATGCGAGAAGATGAAGACGCGGCCTCGGCCTTGGGTGTCAACGTCGTGCGCTACAAGATTCTGGTCTTCGTATTCACCAGCATGATCGTTGGTTTGGCAGGCGCGATCTTTTACAGCGACGTCGGTTCGGAGCGAATCATCCCCGAACAGCTGGAAGTCCTGCAAATGTCGCTGATCATCGCCTACGCGGTGATCGGCGGCATGGAAAGTCTCTTTGGCGCGGCGGCCGGGGCCTTCATCTCGCGCTATTTGCTGGAGGCCATGCGCGAGGTGGTCATCACCCTGCCCTTTGGCTTGACAATGGCCGACGGCTCCGATGCCTTCGTATGGGAGACCGGCGCCTGGCGCTTTGCGCTTTTCGGCCTGGTGATGGTTTTCACCCTGCGTTACATGCGCAATGGATTGCTTTATCCGATTTTCAACTGGTTCAGCGGGCGCGACCTGATCATGAAGGAGACAGTCGCCAAACGCAAACCGGACGAGCATGATATGGCCCTGCCGGAGGACCGGGATGAGTGAAATCAACCTGGAACTGAACAGGATCGCCAAGCGCTTCGGCGGCAACCAGGCCGTTGACCATGTATCATTCAGCGTCACGGAGCCGCAGTTGATCGGCATGATCGGCCCCAACGGCGCGGGCAAGACGACCTTGACCAATTTGATGAGCGGTATGATAAAGCCCAGCAGCGGCACCATCTATCTCAATGGCCGGCGGATTGATGGACGCGCGCCCTACGATGTAACCCGGGCGGGCCTGGGACGTACCTTCCAGATTACGCGCGCGCTCAACCGCATGACGGTGATGGAAAACATGATGGTGCCCGGCCTGGCCCATGATCCTGGCGCGCGCCAATCGGACCTGGAAGAGCGCGCGCGGCAGATTTTGTCTTTATTAACGATTGACCATTTAACCAATGAGTTCAGTCGCGCGCTCAGCGGCGGCCAGCGAAAACTGCTCGAACTGGGTCGTCTTTTGATGCTGGATCCGTCGGTGATCATTTTGGACGAGCCCTTTGCCGGCGTTCATCCGCGGCTGCAGGAAACGATCTACAACTACATCCACCGCGTACACGAGGACGGCAAAGCCATCATCTTGATCAGCCATAATATGGGCGCAGTCTTTGAGTTGAGTCAGCGCCTGATCGTGCTCAATTTCGGCGCCCTGATCGCGGACGGAGAGCCTCAGCAAGTCAAGAATGATCCGGCCGTGATTGACGCCTATCTCGGCCATGACGAGGATGACTAGCCAATGCTCGAGATCAAAGACCTCTATGTCGGCTACTACGAAGATCTGCATATATTGCGCGGACTTGACCTCAAAGCGGAAAACGGCAAGCTAACGGCCATCCTCGGCGCAAACGGCGTCGGCAAATCAACCCTGCTGAAGGCCATATACGGCTTTCTAAAGCCGCACAGCGGGCAGGTCTTGCTCAACGGCCGCGACGTCACCGGCACAGCGACCCACAAGCTGATCGACCTGGGCATCAGCTATATCCCCCAGCAGCCGGGCGTCTTCAAGCACATGAGCGTGCGGGAGAACCTGATGATGGGCGCCTGGACCTTCCAAAACGACAAGAAGCGCATGGAAAGCAAAATCGCAGAGAACTACGAGCGCTTCCCCATTCTGCGCGAAAAGCAGCACGACCACGCCGGCAGCTTGTCCGGCGGGCAGCAGCGCATGGTCGAAATCGGGCGTACCCTGATGACCGATCCCGAGGTAATCCTGGTGGACGAACCGACAGCCGGCCTGGCGAAGCTGCTAAGCGAGGAAGTCTATCGCATGTTGGTCAACCTGCGGGATCAAGAAGGCTTGACCATATTGCTTGTCGATCAGGAAATACGCGAAGCCCTCAAGATCGCCGACTATGTCTATGTGCTCGAGTTGGGGCGCAACAAATTTGAAGGACCAGCCTCGGATTTCGACGACCTCGAAAAGGCCTTCTGGACCTAATTAGTCCAATAGAAGAATGCGAAACAACCTCATTTGTAGCGAGTGTTCTGGATGTAATCCTACTCCCTCCGAATGCGCTCCCCCTCCCTGATGCTTGCCGGGGGGTGGGGTTGAATAAAAGCACTCCCGCTTTCTCATTACATTCTTTGAACCACCTAGACCTATGCGCTAGCCCTTTAGCCCTGTCATCACAACCCCTTGAATGAAATAACGCTGCGCCAGGAAGAAGAGGATAATGACTGGCAAGGTAACCGCTGTAGACGCCGCCAGCTGTAAATCCCAATGGATATCGGTTTGGCTTCGGAAGGAAGCCAAACCGACTGCGATGGTGAAATTATCGGGCGAGCGCAAGTAAGTAATCGGACCGATCAGATCGTTCCAGGCGAATAGAAATGTGAAAATTCCGATGGTGATGAGCGCCGGCTTTGACAGCGGCAGCATAATCCGCCAATAGACGCCGAACTCGCTGCAGCCGTCGATGCGCGCGGCGTCGGCGATCTCCTCCGGTATCGTTCGGAAAAACTGCCTCATAAGGAATATGTTGAATGCCCCGCCACCAAAGAATGGCGGTACCACTAAGGGCAAGAACGTGTCCACCCACCCCAGGCGCGAGAAAACGATGAAGCTGGGCACCAGCAGCACGGCGTAAGGAAGGAAGAGCGTCGCCATCACGATGCCAAACCAGAAATCGCGCCCGGGAAAACGCATTCGCGCGAAACCGTAGGCGCAGAATGAAGACGTGAATACAACGGCGATCACGTTCAGTCCGGCGACAAGAATCGTGTTTCGGAAATATGTACCGAAGGGTTTGTAGGTCAGCGCGTAGAGGTAATTCTCCGGCACGATCGGATCGGGAATCAGCTGCGGCGGATACTGGAAGATGTTGATCTGCGTTTTCAGCGAGCTGGAGAGCAGCCAGATGAACGGCGTGACCATGACAACCGCGAAAAACACCAGCAAAAAGACCGTCAGCCAGTGAAACAAGAGATCCCCGTATGACCTTGGCGTCCGTCTTGATTCGATAAATTCGGCCGGCTTTTCGCTAAACCCCACGAAATGCGCTCCTGTTTACGTATAGCGCGTCGCTCATGCGACGAGAAGGCTTGCGATTTTGCGTGAGCAGGTTAGACCTTTTCGCTGCCGCCGAGCGGCTAATCGCCTGGATTCTCATAGTAGACTCGCGAACCAATATAACGAAATACAAAAAACGAGAGCGCCATCAGAATCACAAATAGCAGCCAGGAGAGCACAGCGGCATAACCCATCTTCTGACTGCTGAAGGCGGTGCGCCAGATATGCAGCACCAGGAACAAGGTCGCCCGCTGCGGCCCGCCGTTGGTGATCAATAGCGCGCTGACAAACACCTGAAAAGAATTGATGAATCCGATAACCAGGTTGAAGAAAATGATCGGCGACATCATCGGCAGGGTCACATAAAGCAGACGCTGCCAGCGGCCCGCCCCATCGATTTCAGCCGCCTCATAGAAGATTTGCGGGATGCCCTGCAAGCCAGCCAGGAAGATGATCATCGACCCGCCTACGCCCCAGACGGTCAGGATAACAAAGGCCAACATCACCCAGTTGGGATCCTGCAGCCAGCCGATTTTCGGGCCGCCAAAGGCGCGTATGACAAAATTGATCAAGCCGAATTCCGTGTTGAAGAGCCAGGCCCACAAGATAGCGTTGGCGACAGCCGGTACGATGCTGGGCAAAAAGTAGATCGTGCGGAAAATGGCAATAAAGCGGAATTTGGCGTTGATCAGGTTGGCCAGAAAAAATGCGAATACCAGACCCAGCGGCACCGATATGACAGAGAAAACGATCGTGACCTTCAAGCTCTGCGCTAGAATCGGATCGCCTAGCATCTTGCTGAAGTTGGCCATGCCGACGAATTTCGGCGCCGCCAGGAAGTTCCACTTGTGAAAGGTGAGATAGCCCGCGACGGCCGCCGGACCCAACCACCAGAGCACAAAGCCCAAGATGAAGGGCGCGATGAAAACATATCCCATCAGCGTACGACGCTGCCGCAGCGTCAAGCGATTGTATTGCCGAATGAGCCAGAAGCCTTCAGCGGCTGCCGGGTCGGCAGTATGGGCAGTCATAGAAAATTGCTCGTCACAGATTTAACATTGCGCGACGAGCGGGAGCGCTTGTCAACGCTCCCGCTCGCACAGATGCGACGATTCATGGCGCCTGAATGTCGGCGTCGTGGCGCCGAATCACGGCAAGCCTTACATATCTTCCTTGGCCGCCATCAGGACCTCGTTCGCCCCGCGCACGGCATCGGGCATGATGTCCTCAGCCCGCTCGCCATTGGCCAGCCCCTCAAAAGCCGGGTTGATGTAGTCATTGGCCGCTTCGATGTAGCCCGGCGGAATCGCCACGGCGACGCCGTGCTTGGGCAGATAATCGGTCGCGAACTGCGAATAATTCGGCGGATGAATGCCTTCGCGGATCCAACCCTTCAAGCCCTCTTCCGTCAGCATGGCTGTCTGGTTGGGGATCCAAAGACCGATCTTGCAGAAATGCTCCTGATAGAAGGGCGTCGCCAGGAAGCGCACCCAGCGCCAGGCTTCTTCCGGATGGTCGGTGCCTGCGAGAACAGAATGGAAATGCGCCTGCATGATGCTGGCCGGCTTCTGCATCTTGGGCAGGGCGCCCGTGCCCATCGCCACATTCATCAGCGACGGATTCATCCAGGACAGCGCCCAGGAGCCATCAACCGCCATTGCCAGACGGCCGCTATCGACCATTTGCACGTTGTTCATTCCCAGACTGGCCAAGGCAGCGCTGCGCGGCGCCACGTGATGCTTGTGCACCAAATCCGTGATATTCTGCAAACCTTCCATCGCTTCCGGACTGTCCAGGCCGATCAAACCATCTTCGGTCAGGAACTCCCCGCCATTGGCATGGGCGGCCAAGCCCAGCGGCATCCACCAGAAGGGCCAATCGACAGCCCATTGCACGATGTCTTCGCTGTCAAAACCGGCGTCACCCGGGTGACGGCCCGCGCTGTCTTTGGTGAAAACCTTGCAGATCTCCAGGAATTCCTCCCATTCCCAGATTTCATCGTCTTGGAAGCCGGGCGGCGTGATGCCTTCCGCCTCGAACATTTCGGCATTGTAATAGAAGTGATGCGCGACCCAGGTCGAGCCGATGCCGTACCAGCGACCGTTGACCTCGCAGCGGTTCGCTTCCTGCGGCTCCAGGAAGTAACCCGGCTGTCCCAGAAGCGGATCGTTCTTGACCAGATCGGTGATATCCATCAAGGCGCCGCCGACAGCCAGGGTCTCGTAATTGTCGGACAAGATGAATCCGGTGTCCGGCGCCGTACCCGCGGCGATGCTCGAGAGCAGTACGCGTCCGTAATCTCCGGCGCTAGGCGTATGCAGCCATTCCACATCTATGTCTTCGTTCTCCGCCTCGAAGACTTCAATGGCCGATTTGACGCCTTCGTCCTCGGCGACGCCGCCCCATCCGCCGAAGGTGATGTTAGTCACATCTTGCGCCAGCGCCCGCGGCAGATAACCGAGCTGCGCGAGCATGGCCGCCGCAGTCGCAGACCCGCCGGTCAACTTCAAGAACTCTCTACGTGAAATACTCATGACTCTGCTCCTTTTTGAACACTTGCCAACAATTGAGTTTCCATCCGGGCGGCGAGACCCGGGCTACGCCAATCTAGCTTGAGCGAATCCAAACGCGCATCTCGCCCAGATCTCGATTCGCCCACAGGTAATAGGGAATCGCCTTGAATGTGAACGCCGTTTCCTTATATCCCGTTTGGCTGTGATGACGATAGAGCGCTGTACTGTCCTCGGCCGGCTCAATCCGAAGCGCCTGCCCGGTAATCACCGAGGCGCCGCCAAACAGCCCGCTGTCCAACGACGCGTCCAATTCGGAACTCGCAGGAATGCAAACATTCGCCAGACGCGCTCCATTGTCGACTTCCTCCAGGCAGTATACCAATGGTCCACGCTGCAGGGCAATCTGGCCGGCAGTCTGCCTTATGCTCGGATGCGGCATCACCCGCTCGACCGGCATCGCCAGCGTCAACTCCACCTTGTCACCATCAGACCATTCGCGCGACAGAACCACGTAGCCGCGCTCAGTTGAGGCCGTCTGCCGCTCGCCGTTGACCGCAAGCTGATAATCATAGCACCAGTCGGGTATGCGCAGCGCCAATTCGAACTCAACCGCTTGTGCCGTATTTACAGTGAATTGGACGGCGCCGTCCCATGGGTATCGCGTCTCTTGTACAAGCCGTAGATCGTTTCCGCCAACATTCAGCGACACGGCGTTCTCGTGATACATCTGCACATAAACCCGATCGCCCGCCTGAGAATAGGCGTATTCGCCGATGCTCGCAATCAAGCGCGAGATATTCGGCGGGCAGCAAGGGCAGTGAAACCAGGGCGTGCGACGATGATGCCCGTTTTCCATGTTTTCGTGCCAGCGACCTTGCGGATTGACGCCCGGATAAGCCGCCAGCGGATTGGCGTAAAAGAACTCGTCGCCGGCATGGGAAAGCCCGCTCAACGACGAGTTGTAAATGGCCAGCTCCATGACATCGATGTAGCGGCTGTCAGGATCGAGGTGAAACATGCGCTGCGCCCAAAAGGCCAGCGCGATGGCGGCGCAGGTCTCGCAATAGGCGGTCTCCGTCGGCATATCATAAGCGAAGGTGAAGCCTTCGTTATGATGCGAGGGACCCACCCCGCCATGCACATACATCTGATGCCGGGTCAGGTCGTCCCAGAGTAGGCGCGAGAGCCGAAGCAAGTCTTCGTCGCCCGTCTCCAGCGCGACATCAGCGATGCCGGCGTAGAGATAGCAGGCGCGCACCGAGTGACCATTGGCCTCCGTATGCTCGCGCAGCGGCAAGTGTGCCTGGCAATAACGATAGGTTCGCGCCCAGTATTCATCCGGACTTTCTCCACGTTCCTCGGCCTCGTCGTCATAATAATGCGGCGCTTGACCTCGTTCGTCGATCAGGTATGAAGCCAAATCCAGGAAGCGCCCTTTGCCCGTTTCACGGAACATCTTGACCAGCGCCAACTCAATCTCCGGGTGGCCCGGGTAACCGCGCCGTTTGCCCTCTTCAGTACCGAACGTTGCCGCGATATGATCGGAAAAGCGCGCGAGAACATCGAGCAGTTTGCGCTTGCCGGTCGCTTGATGATAGGCCACGGCCGCTTCCATCAGGTGGCCGGCGTTGTACATCTCGTGATTGTCGCGCAGATTGGCCCATTGCCCTTCCGGGAAATGCACCGGGAAGTATGTGTTGAGATAGCCGTCATCGAACTGGGCGCTTTCGATCGCGTCGATCAGCGCATCGGCTGTCGCTTCCAGTTCCGCGTCCGGATGGGTAGCCAGACTGTAAGCGGCCGACTCCAGCCACTTGCCCGAATCCGAATCCCAAAACACGCGCACGCCGATCCTCTGGTGCGAGGACGGCCGCACGGCAGGACCTTGCATCGCCCAAGAGGCGACGCGCCCCGTCTCTTCCAGCTTCTGATATATCGCCGGAATGGTCACCTCACGATTCACAGCCTGCCGCTCCCCCCAGAAGCCGCTGCTGATCTTCACCTGCCTAAGTGACACGGGAGCCGCACGCTTGACAAATTCAGTTTGCATTTCTGATCTCCTGGCGATTCAACGAAGCGCCTCATCCCATACACGCGAATGCGTCGGCGCTTCCAAGAGCGAGAGCCATTCTGCCATAAGCCATCGCAGTCGGGGGCATTCTCAAAGTTGGGAATATAACGCATAGCGCTTTGCCGCGCAAACTCGGTAGTGTATCGATTTCGGTTGAAATTCAAATGAGCCGATATAGATTGAGGAT
>WTGF01000084.1 GCA_011525385.1 Chloroflexota bacterium
CCCCTTCCCCCAAAATGAGGGAAGGGGAGAACAAGAGACCTTTAGGCCCCTCCCTCTTTATACGCCGCGCAGAAACTGGCGGTTGGGGAGGGGTTTGGGGTAGGTGGAAAGCGGGATTACATGCGCTCGCCCGGCTCCCAAACTTGCCCGAGCTCGGCAGCGACTGCCATTTCCTCGTCCATATTATTGAGGAAATCGTCGATGCTCAGTTCGCCCCCCAATACGCCCTGTACGCCTTGATAGAGCGCGCGCACAACGTTGGGGGCCACGGTCGTGTGGAAGGCGTCGACATTGAGATCCTGCATCTCTTGGCCGATACGGAAAGCCTTGCCGATCACCGGCGCGACGTCATAGATGCTCCAGTCGATGGGGTCCTTTTGGATCGGAATGGCGAAACCTTCTTCGATCCAGGTCGGCAGCCAGCGCGGGTCGGTCACGAAATCGATGTACTCGGCAGCGAGATCCGGATCAGCGGCGTGAGCCCAGATATAATAAGCCGAGCCCTCCGACATATGGGTCGCTTGCGGGATGTCATCGTAGATCGCGGGCATGTAGAAAACGTCCAGAGTGCCTTCGGCCATGTTGCCGCTAATATCGTGGATGACCCAGGTGCCGGTCCAGACCGATGTCGCGCGTCCGGTGTAGAGTTCGGCCAGCGAATCGCCATAGTGCTTGCCGTTGAAACCGGGCGAGAAGCAGTCGGCATCGACCATTTCCAGCAGTTTCTCCAGGGCATCAACTACTTCAGGACGGTTCCAGCTGGTAGTGCCACGCAATACATCCAGGCCAACCTGACGACCGCCGGTAAGCGCGACCATGTCGGTGAACATGTTGGCGCCTTGCCAGCCATCGGGGCTGTTGGAGAAGGAGATCGGGATGTAGCCGGCTTCATTGGCGACAGCGCACCAATTGAGGATGTCTTCCCAACTCTGCGGGATATCCAAGCCCAGCTCTTCAAATATGACCTGGTTGTAATAGACGTACTCGAGGTCTTGCTCCCAGGGATAGGCATAGAGCTTGCCGTTCCACATATTGCGCTCGATCGCCCAATCGGGCAGGCGATCCCACCAGCCGTACTGGTCAGCGTATGGTGTCAGGTCGAGCAGGTAGCCTTCTTGCGCGTAGGCGGTTAGACCAGCGCCGGAGGGCCAGGAGTAGAAGACGTCAGGGGCATCGCCGGAGGTTAGCGCCAGCTCAATCGCGTTACGAATCGGCCAGCCACCGCCGAAGACCGAGCGGTCCATGAAGACATTGGGATGTTCCGCGTTCCAGGCGGCATGGATAACCTCAAGGGCGGGACCCGCCGCGGTCATACCGTAGAATTCCCACTGGTCCCAGACTTCCAGGAACTGGCTGTCTTGCGCCGAGACGATACCGCCCAATAGCGACAAGATGAGCAACAAGAATGCAAACCTCTTCAACATTGACATGATATTGTTCTCCTATTGTCTTAAACTTGCTTTCAAACGATGTGCGAAACTCTTGGTGAGCGCATCCGGGCGATGCGCCCGGAAAACCAGAAGGATCAAATCAATAGCAACCTCCTTTTCCCTTTGAAATCTCGGGCGCATTGCCCGTTTCCAATGCGAGATATCGCAGCCCGACAGCCAAGGTCAATCAGGTACGGATTGACAGGTTATTGAAGCTGACAGAGCCTTGATCGACGAAGAAACCAAACATGGTCTCGGACTCTTCGTAGATGCGGTAGGACATCACGACCTCGTCGTTGACATAACACTCGACCAACTGACCGTTGCGCAAGATGCGCACCAGATATTTGCCGTCCTCCGGTTCGCTGTACAAGAATTGATCGACTAGCATAGGACGCGCCATATCGGGACCCAGTTCAGGACTGCCGGGAACCCAAGCCTGCCAGAACGGTTCCCATTGGATGGGCCAGCGGCGGATTGACGCGCGCTTGCGTCCGGGTTCGACCATCAGCAGATGTCCCATATACATATCCGCCGTCGGCTCCATCAGTATTCCAGCGTTCATGGTGTTAGGATCGCATGCGATCTCGACTTCCAGCATCAGATCGCCCCGCGCCGTTTTGAGGTGTCCGAATCCAAATGTTCCGCGGGCATCGCAGCGCAGGCCGTCCCAATCGCCATCGCCCGGGATAAACTCGACAGCCTGCTCATTCGTATAACTGGCGACAACCTCAGCGGGCAGGCGACAGGTCAAGGTACCGTCGGGCATGGCGATCATCTCGCGCGGGGAACCATATTCACCGCCCCAGATGAATTCTTCGTCGTTGCTGCCGAATTTGCGCCGCGGGATCCAGGCGAAGGTGAAGCGCCGTTCGCCGTCACCGGCCGATTTGGCGGCGTAGAATTTGGAGCCATCCAAGGCGTCAAGAGGTCTTGCTTCCCAAGGTTCGCCCGGCTTGGCGACGCGGTACAGCGTCTTGGCATCGCCGGAGTAGCGCGAAAAGACCAGATAGTTGAAGCCACCGAGACTGAAGGTCTCCGGACATTCCATACAATGCGCTTGCTGCGGCGCCCATATCGTGCCGCCCGGTTCCCAACTTTCCAGATCATCGGAATAATAAACCACTACGCAGCCGCGTCGATCCTCCAGACCTTCATTCAGGCGCGCCGCGATCAGCATGGCATAGCAGCCTTTTTCTTCGTCGTAGTAGACGTAGGGATCGCGCCAATCCGCCGGTTCCCATTGGCTTGTATCGGCGATGAGGATGGGATTGTCCGGGTTCTTTTCCCAAGTGATCATGTCATCGCTAGTGGCGTGACAGATGGTCTGTTGGAACTTGGCGTTGTGGCTGTATCCGGTGTAGAAGAAGTGGAATTTGCCGTTGTGGTCGTGTATCGAACCGGTCCAGATGGCGCCGACGTCGGGATCCCCTTCTTGTCCCGGGCCAAAGGCGTCGGGCAATTCTTCCCAATGCACCAGGTCCTTCGAGACGATATGCGCCAAGCGACAAGCGGCGCGTTCGGGCACGGTCCAGGTATCCGGGGGCGTCGCCAAGCAAAATATATGCCATTCGCCATTGTAATAGAAGGGCATGGTGTCGCCGACGTCGCCGATTTGGGTTTTGTAGCCAAAGAGTCTCATAAGAACCGCCTTCCTTTTTCTATGTAACTCACGTTCCCTTGTTCAAGCATGTCGAAGTGTTACACTAGGAGTGCTTTATTGAACAATTTTCTATGCAGATTTGAACATGTTCTATGCACCTTGTCAAGGAAAAAGTCACTGACGTATAAAATCTACGCAATTTAGGGTAAAATCATCCAGCGGTTGCAGAAATCTGGCATTATATCATGTCAGGAAACCGGCAAAAGCGCGCATAATTCGCGCGTAATCGCGCATAATCAGTCAGCAATCACTTAGACTAAGGCGCTTCATCGTGTACAATGGGGAACTGCATAAGCGTATGAAGCGAAGAAAAAGCAGTGATTCATGAAAAAATCGATTCGGCAGCGCATGATTTTGGAGCGCGTACAAGCGGCCGTGCCGCACGAGCTCTTGTCCACCAAGGAGCTGGCTGCCCATTTCGATGTCTCCGAAGCCACAATCCGCCGCGATTTCAAAGCCTTGGCGAGCGCCGGCTTGATCCAGCGACAATATGGCGGCGCGCAGTTGACGCCCGCGCCTGCGTCTTCCATTGTTGGGCAGGTGGGCATCATCTTGTCGACGCGAATCGACAAATATCGAGACCCCTTCTACAACATGGTGCTGGAAGGCGTCGACCGGGCGCTGGAGCGGCACAGCTATCAGTTCGCCTTCGTGAAGACCTTGCACGAAATCGACAGCCCCGCGAAGGCCCGGCATTTGCTGGAAACGTTCGCGATCGACGGCTTAATCCTGCTGGGTACCGACTTAATCGATCGCATCCGCTATTTGCGCGATCACTTTTCTCCTGTCGTGCCGATCGTAACCACCGACGACAAGCACGACATTGAGGACGATGTGATCCTCTTCGATGGCGCAAAGGGTATGCGCGCGCTGGTTGAGCATTTGGTGAGCCTGGGTCATCGCCGGCTGGGTTTTGTCAGCGGCAATGTCGATATCCGTCATGCGGGCTATTGCCAGGGGCTAGAGGCATTTGACCTGCCGCAAGACGATGGCCTGCGCCAAATCCTGGAGCCGGGTCCCTCGGGCTGGACGCCGGACCTGGGCGAGCGCGGCGCCCGCAAGCTGATGGCAACAGAACCGCGCCCGGACGCCATCGTTTGCGCATCGGATCGCTTGGCTATCGGCGCAATGGGCTGGCTGCAGCGCAACGGTTTCCGCGTCCCCGAAGACATCGCCGTGACCGGGTTCGACAACATACCTGACGCCCAATTCACTTTCTCGCCCCTGACTACCGTCAATGTGCATAAGGGGCTAATGGGCGAACTGGCTGCGGAGCGCCTGGTCCAGCGCATCGAGAAGCCGGACAATCGTTACTTGAAGATCATCACGCCGGTATCACTGGTGATACGTCAATCCTGCGGCGCCGATCTGCAAGAGGATCGCTAAGCGCTACACAACATTGCCGAGCCAACTGCCAAATGGATTCGGTCCATTGGTCTGTCTTACGGGCTCTCTTGCAGTCCCGCGGGGGCCAGTTCTCCTATCGAGCTTTCCAGTTGGTCGGGCGCATCTTCGCGGGCCTGCTTTGCGGTCGGCGGCAGCGGCGTATCGTATTGATAATCCGGATCGATCTTTTGCCGCCGCCAGGTTTCGCGCATTTCTTTCCAGGCGCCGATCAGCGTACGGGGCGCCGGCATGTCATGCGCGACGGCCTTATGCAGTTTCTCCAGGTTGTAGCATGGCACACCGGCAAACATATGGTGTTCAATGTGCCATTCCATGCGCCAGTACAAGAATGAAAAGAACGGGTTCAATTTCATCGAGCGCACACTTTTACGGAAGTCCGGCGTGTCATCACGCAAGCCGCAATGCTGTGGCAGATTTACGAAGTACTGAAGCCAGTTGGCGGTGAAGGCGGAGACGGAAAAGATCAACGGCAACACCCATAAGCCGGTGATGACAGCGATGACCAAGATCGCGCCATGAAAAAGCAACAGGATGCGTGACCAAACCATCGCGTTCCGATGCTCTTGCGGCTGATCGCGGTGCAATGCCCTAATCCATTCGTTGGCCGGCGCCTTGTCAGCATCGGGATCACGACCGAAGGCGGCCAATACGGTGAGGATTACCGTAGAAATGAATCCGCCTTTGCCGAAGATGCGGCCGGGCTGCGTCAGCAAGTTGACGGTGAACAACTGCAGCATAAAGGTTGAGGCGAGCGACGGTTCCACCGGCAGCAACACCTCCCGATCGCCTTCCGGGTGCAGGGTATAGCGATGGTGGTAGGTATGGCTGCTGGCATAATCGAAGGGATCCCACCAGCCGATCAAGCTGAAGATATAAAGGAAGACCTTGTTCAGCCACTTGGTCTTGAAGACGGTACCGTGCCCGAGTTCGTGAGTACTGTTGCCCCGGACGAAGGCAGTTACCGTGCCGTGGCAAAATAGCGCGGCAAGAAACGCCAGCCAAATCTCCCGCGACCAAAAGTGAAATGCCAGTGATCCGGTGATGATGCACAGGACGAGGTGTCCCCCAGCCAAGAACCAGCCCTGGGCGTCGCTGCGCCGAGACAGTTCGCGCAGGGTACCGGGTCGCGTCGGGCAGCGGTACCAGTCGACGCGAAAGGTCTTGCGGACTTCGGACAGTTCTCGATACGTCATAACAAGCCTCCGTCCGCTTGACGCGGCATTGTTTACGGATTCTCTTGCAATCCTGTGGGCGCCAACTCGCCAATGGAACCTTCCAGCCGCTTGTCGGGACTGTCCTCGCGGGCGTGCTTCGCTGTTGGCGGCAGGGGCGTATCGAACTGGTAATCGGGGTCGATCTTCTGTTGGCGCCAGACCGCGCGCATTTCTTTCCAGGCGCCGATCAGCGTACGCGGCTCTGGCATATCGTGGGCGACTTCGCGATGAAGCTTGGCCAGGTTGTAGCAAGGCACGCCGGCGAACATATGGTGCTCGATGTGCCAGCCCATCCGCCAGTATAGAAAATCAAAGAGCGGATTCAGCTTGACCGAGCGCGTATTCTTGCGAAAGTCCGTGGCGTGATCGCGTAACCCGCAGTGCTGCGTAATGCCAATGAAATAGCCCAGCGCATTGCCGATAAAGACCGACACCGAGAAGATAAACGGCAGGACCCACAAGCCGGTGACGATGGCGATGACCAGAATCGACCCATGGAAAAGCAGCGTGATACGCGACCACAAGATCGAGTTATGATGCTCCTCCGGCTGGTCGAGATGCAGCGCCTTCGTCCACTCGTTGTAGGACTGGGGATCGCGACCGAAGGCGCACATGGTCGTCAGGATCACCGACGATATCAGCCCGCCACGGCTCAGGCTGCGATTGGGCGGCGTCAACAGATTGATCGTGAACATCTGCAGCATGAATTTCGAGGCCAGAGAGGGCTCTATCGGAAGCAGCACCTCGCGGTCTCCCTCCGGATGCAAAGTATAGCGATGATGATAGGTATGGCTGCTGGCGTAGTCGAAGTGGTCCCACCAGCCGATCAAGCTGAACAGGTACAAAAAGAACTTGTTCAGCCATTTCGTTTTGAAAACGGTGCCATGCCCCAACTCATGCGGCGCTATGCCGCGGAAGAATGAGGTCACGGTGCCGTGGCAAAACAGGGCGAGGAGCATGGCCAGCCAGAGTTCCCGCGACCAAAAGAAGAAGACGAGCGAACCGGTGAAGATGAAAAGCGCCAGGTGTCCGCCGGCCTGGAACCATCCCTGCGCATCACTCCGGCGCGAGAGTTCGCGCAGCAAGCCCGGGCGCGTCTTGCAGCGATACCAGTCGACACGCAAAGTCTTGCGGACTTCGGACAATTCTTGATAAGTCATGGCAAGCCCCGCTCGCTTATCGCGAAATTGTTTACGGATTATCTTGTAATCCAGCAGGCGCCAGTTCGCCGATGGAAGCTTCCAGTTGCTTGTCGGGCGCATCGTCGCGGGCGTGTTTTGCTGTCGACGGCAGGGGCGTATCGAATTGGTAATCGGGGTCAATCTTCTGTTGCCGCCAGACCCCCCGCATTTCTTTCCAGGCGCCGATCAGCGTGCGCGGCTCCGGCATGTCGTGGGCGATTTCCTTGTACAAGCTACTCAGGTTGTAACAGGGAACGCCTGCGTACATGTGATGCTCGATGTGCCAGTTCATGCGCCAATACAGGAACGAGAATAGCGGATTGAGCTTGACCGAGCGGGTATTTTTGCGGAAATCGGGGATATCTTCTCTCAGGCCGCAGTGCTGCGTCAGGCCGACGAAATAGCTCAGCCAATTGCCGATGAATACGGAAACGGAAAAGATCAGCGGCAAGACCCACAAGCCGGTGATGATGGCGATGAGCAGCACTGATCCATGGAAGAACAAGAGGATGCGCGACCAGCGAATGGAATTGCGATGCTCTTGAGGCTGATCGCGATGCAGTGCGCCCAGCCATTCATCGATGGGCTTGTCGCCCGGGGGCTCCATACCGAGGGCGCCCAGAATTGTCAGGTAGAGGGTGGAAATCAGACCGCCTTTGCCGAATGTGCGGCCGCGCTGCGTCAAGAGATTGATGGTGAAAAGCTGCAGCATGAAAGTCGACGCCAGTGACGGCTCCAGCGGCAGCAGATTCTCCCGGTCGCCTTCCGGATGCAGAGTATAGCGATGGTGATAGGTATGGCTGCTGGCATAGTCAAAGTGATCCCACCAGCCGATCAGGCTGAACAGATACATGAAAAACTTGTTCAGCCACTTGGTCTTGAAGACGGTTCCGTGGCCGAGCTCGTGCGGCGCCGTGCCGGTGAAGAAGCTGGTTACCGTGCCGTGAAAGAAGAGCGCGACCAGAAAAGCCAGCCAAACCTCCCCCGACCAGAAGAAGAAGACCAAGGAACCGGTAATAATGAAGAGAGCGAGGTGACCGCCGGCCTGGAACCAGCCCTGGGCATCGCTGCGCCGGGACAGTTCGCGCAGGGCCCCGGGCCTGGTTGGGCAGCGATACCAGTCGACGCGCAAAGTCTTCCGAACTTCGGACAATTCTTGATAGGTCATGACATGCCTCCCATGGACCTGCTCTTGCTTATGAGGGCAGTGATTATGTGGAGAGTGGCGCTCCGGCGACAAGCAGACTTGCTATTGTGCGTGAGCGCGGCAGATCTTTGCGCTGCCTCCGAGCGGCTGCTAGACTTTGACGCCAAGCTCGTCCAGGATAGCCCACACTTCCGGCTCTACGGTTTCGGGGCTGTTTTTGGCGCCGCGCTTCAGCGCATAGATGGCATGCTCGTTGCCTTCGCGCGCCAATTCAAGTACTTCGACTCTGGCTTTGTCGCCGTAGCTCAAATCTCTTTCGACAACTGGATTGTCATAATCCTTCCAATAGTACTTGAGATCATCCGACTGCCAGCCCGGGTAGATATCGTCCCAGGTGAGCTGGCTTGGTTCATGCGGCGTCAGCAAGTGCTCGGCGACCTTGTCGCCAACGATCATGTAGCGATTGTCGAGCGAGAGGCGCAGCTTGTCTTCGGTATAGTTCGGCAGCGCCTGGTGGATGGTCAGCGCCGGGAAGAAGAGGGCGTCGCCGGCTTCGTAGTCGGTGGAATACCATACCGGGTTGATGTCCTCGTGTTCGGTTTCGTCGACGATGAGCCCGCCGGCGCCGAGCGAGAAGTGATGATCCAGCACGCGGTTGACCTTGTGCGATTCGGGGATGACAGCCAGGCCGCCCAGCTCAATCGGGCAATCGCCGATCGGCGCCCAGCAAGTGATATTGTCGAAGCTGCCCTGGAAGTGCACGAAGTCCTGGTGTTTGGGCGTGGTGTGTTCGGTGTATTTGGGGAACCAAATGCGCGCGATCTTCTGCGGATGCGGCATGATCGGCGCCCCGACCATCTTCTCGATGATTTCGAGGTATTCCGGCCAATGCCCGGAGCGATGGAAGTTCTCGATCTTGTAGACTTCGGCGTAACCGGCGCTGTATTCGTTGTCGCCTTCGGTATAACGCATATTGATATCGGCGATGCCGTCCATCGGGTCTGTCCCCGCTACCAGCCAGCCGACCTGCTGAATCATGCTCATCATCTCGCGGCGCAATTCCCACAGTCGGTCGGGATCCACCAGCCGCTTGAAAAACAGATAACCCTCATCGTCGATGCGACGTTGCAGTTCCTCGGGATCGTTCATGGCGTCGTTGGAGACGCGAAATTCTTTCAAATCTACGGACATTATTTGTTCTCTCCCTAACTTAATCAAAATGCAATTGCAGCTATTGTAGCGCAATATATCCATTCAGTCATGCGAGGTTTGAACTTGCGAACGCGCCCCCGCAAGCAAACCAGCGGCGCGTCCAAATTTCCTCAGCGCATGGCCAGGGGCATGTCGTCAGTCTTCCCGTGCGGCGCTAGTTTCAGAATTACCGGTTGTCAGGCTGTCACGTAAGGTTTCGACTTGTGCCAGATCAGCGGATTCCTGCTGTCATCATCAAACACATCGCCGATTTCCAGCGATTCAAAAATATCCTGCGGCAAGATATTCTTGATGCCATTGAAGGTGCTGCCATCGGGCATATAGCCGCAGGTCATCGCGCGGCGCCAGCCCGGCGTCATATTCGCGCCGGCGCCATGTGGCATCAAGCCGTTGTGGAAGGAGCAAGACCCGGCCTTCATCGGCGCCGCCACCGAATGTAATTCCGCCCACTGTGGATAAATGTCGAATAGGTCGCTGATGTTGGGTCCAATATTGGAAGTGTCAAATGTGGCGGTCTTGTGCGCGCCGGGCAAGAAATAGAGGCAGCCGTTTTGCAGCGTGGCGTCGTCCAGCGCCACCCAAATGCTGAGCGCATCGCGCGAGGAATAGGACCAGAGCGGATTATCCAGATGCCAACCGGTCGGGTTCGCCCAGGGCTGCTTGTTCAAGGCCTGATCGTGCCAGATACGCATGCCGTCGACGCCGGCCAACTCGCTCGCCATTTTGCCTAGCCGCGGGTCCAGCATTAGCTCGCGC
Source organism: Chloroflexota bacterium (assembly GCA_011525385.1). Classification (GTDB taxonomy): domain Bacteria; phylum Chloroflexota; class Anaerolineae; order Aggregatilineales; family Phototrophicaceae; genus UBA6055. The sequence goes on from WTGF01000084.1 coordinate 10,011, forward strand.
ATACCTTCGTGATCCTTCCAAAGGTTGACGCGCTGCACGAAGCGCCGGCGGCGATACTTGCCCTCTTCGCTCTCGTCGTTCAGGTCGCTGCCGTCGGCCAGCAGCCGATTCTGCCGCCGCGCCACCGCATCGTCAACGCGCTGCCGCCATGTTTCCAGTTCTTCGGGCGTAAGAAAATCCTCGATGACGATGTATCCGTTGTCTTGATAAAAGTCGATCTGTTCTTGCGTCAATGCATGTTTCATTTGATCTCGCCCTCGGACTCAATCTTTTGCGCCGACATAAGGTTTTGTTTCATGCCAGATCAGCGGATTGATCGCGTCATTGTCCAGCACATCGCCGATCTCCAGCGACTCGTAGTAGGCCTGCGGCAAGGCACTCTGCTTGCCGTTGAAGGTGCAGCCATCGGGCATATAGCCGCAGGTCATCGCCCGCCGCGTGCACGGCGTCATATTGGCCCCGGCGCCATGCGGCATCAAACCGTTGTGGAAGGAGCAAGATCCCGCTTTCATGGGCGCCGCTACCGACTGCAATTCCGCCCACTGTGGATAGAGTTCAAATAGGTCGCTGATATTCGGGCCGATCCCGGCATGCTCGAAAGTGGCCGTCTTGTGCGCGCCCGGCAGGAAATAGAGGCAGCCGTTGTCGCGCGTGGCGTCGTCCAGCGCCACCCAAATCGTGATGGCAGCGCGCGACGAATATGACCAGGAGGCATTGTCCAAATGCCAGCCGGTCGGGTTGGCCCAGGGCTGCTTGGTCAAGGCCTGATCATGCCAAATGCGCATGCCGTCCACGCCCGCCAATTCGCTCACCATTTTACCCAGACGCGGATCCCACATTAGCTCGCGCATGCCAGCGTGATCAATCCACAGATTTTGCCGATGTACGAAGACCTTGTCAAAATAGGCGCTTTCTTCGTCGACTATGCGCTCGGAGGCCAGCATGCCATCAGCGGTAACGCGCCCTTCGCGCTGCGTCACGGCGTCGTCGACATTCCGCCGCCAGGTTTGCAGCTCATCCGGCGTCAGGAAATCCTCGATGATGATGTAGCCGTTCTCCTGGTAGAACTCAATCTGTTCCTGAGTCAACTCGGTATTCATAGCCTCGGACCTCACTAGCCGTCTCGTCAACAGATTGTAACCAGTCATTCGTCCCAAGACAACGTCACTTTGTCGCAAATGTTTGGCGACCCGCTAAACAATGCTATAATGCGTATGACCGTAAGCTGATGAAGGGAAGGATTGAGCGATAATGGTTCTCACACTACGTTTTGTTACGATTTTGGTGCTACTCTTTAGCTTGCTGATAGGAGTCGCCGGCGCGCAGGATTCCGTCAGTATCACCATTCGTTGCAAAGCCAGCCCGCCGGAAGAAGATTGGCGTTGCAACAATTTTGCGGAAGTCGAAGCCGAGGTCGAAGCTGACCTGGGCATCGATATCGACTTGAACCTCATCCAGGACAATGCCGGATGGGGCGACTACAAGAACGAATTCGTTCTGGCATCGGAAGCGGGCGAAGCGCCCGATATCATCTTGTCCGGCCACGAAGACATTGGCGCCTGGGCGCCGGCTGGGTTCATCATCCCGCTGGATGATGTGATCGGCATGCACAGCGAATTTGATGACATTGTGCCGTCATTGTGGGATTCGCACGGCTACGCCGGCCAGATTTGGGGTATCCCGCAAGACGCCGAAGCGAGACCGATCTTCTACAGCAAGCTGCTGCTGCGCGACTTGGGCTGGAGCGAGGAAGACATTGAGTCGCTGCCAGACCGCGTCGCTGCTGGCGAGTGGACCTTCGCCGATATGTTGGCGACCGCTGAAGCCGCGGTTGAAGAAGGTGTCGTCGATGCCGGCAATGGCTGGTGGCACCGCCCGAGCAACGGTCCCGATTTCCTCTACTACTACTACGGGCATGGCGGTGAAGTCCTGGATATGGAAGGCAACCTGGTCGTGGACAGCGAAGCCTTGGTCGCGACCTACGAGCTCCTGGGCGGCGCGGTCGCATCTGGCGTGCTGCGCTCCGATGTTATCGGGCTCGACTGGAACGAAGTCTGGCATCCGACGGTGGCGCAGGCCGATACCGTGCTCTTCGCCGCTGGCGGCACCTGGAACTGGCCCAACTGGGCGATCAACTATGTCGCCGACAAGGGCGGCGATGAGTTCCTGTTCGAAAATATCGGCCTGACGCTGATCCCGGCCATGGCTACAGGCAAGGCTATCACGCTGACGCACCCGCTCACCTACATGATCAGCAGCGGCAGCGAAAATCCTGATGTGGCTCTGGAGTTGATCGCCGCGATCACCACACCCGAGCACAACAACAAGCACGCCATTGACAGCTTCCATCTGGGCATTCTCAACGCGCAGTTGGAATCGGAGGCTTACGCCAACAACCGGCTGTTGAGCAGCGCGCACTACATGCTCGACCATACGACGGCGCTGCCCAACCATCCCGGTTGGAATGCCTGGTCGAACGCCTACTTCCTCGGGATCCAAGCGGTAGAGACCGGCGAAGCCGATGCGGCGGGCGCGGCCGATATCGCCATCGCGCAAATGCAGAATGAATTGGGCGACGGCATAACAGTTCGCTAGTTGACTGTCTGTCGTTCGCAGAAGTAGTTTAAGGTTGATCAAGGGGAGCGATCCCGCTCCCCTTGACCGGCAAGCAGGCCAAGCTCCGCATTCCCAAAATAATCTGGGAGCGCTCGCCCATTTCATTGCGTTTCCAGCAAGGCGCGAGTTTTACTTATGTCCGAGCAAGCAAAGACCAGCGATTCGTCAGTTTCTCGAGGCCTCCTCGGGAGCAACGCCCTGAAGTCATATTTGGGCGCCTATGGGTTTATGGCGCCGGCGGGCATTCTCGTCATCATCTTTTTCTTGATCCCGGTGGCCATCGTTCTCTACTTGAGCCTCACCAATCTGGCGAGCTCGAATTTCACCTCCAACCTGGCCATCATGGAATTCATCGGCCTGAAAAACTACCAGACATTATTGAACGATCAATTCGCGCGCAAGATTTTCTTCAATACCATCTTTTATGTGCTCGTTACGCTCTCGATCTTCAACGTGTCGCTGGCGCTATTGGTGTCGTTGCTGACGACGCATATCGATCGCAGCGCGGGCTTTGTCTTTCGCGCGCTGTGGATCTTGCCGCGCATCACCTCGCCCGTTGTCTACATTCTGATCTGGAAACGAATGATAGCGGAAGCGCCCTTCGGGATTATCAATCAATTCAACGAGGCGCTCGGGCAGCCCACTTACAACTATATTTCTACCAATCCCTGGGTATTCGTGGTTGTCGTCAATGGATTTATCGGCGTGTCCTTTGGCATGATCATTTTCACTTCCGCCATCGAGTCGATCCCGCGAGACCTGCTCAATGCCTCGCTGGTCGACGGTTCGTCGAAGCTGCAGCGCATCCGCTATGTCATCATGCCGTTGATCCGTTGGCCGCTGCTCTTTGTCGTGACGTATCAGACGCTGTCTTTGCTGACGTCATTCGTGGAGATTCAGTTGTTGACGGATGGCGGTCCCGGTCTTTATCGCACGGAGGTATGGTCCCTGACGGCCTATCACCGCGCCTTGTCGAATTATTTTGGCAATGCCCAGTGGGGTTACGGCTCGGCTTTCGCGGTGCTGCTGGTGATGATCGGGGTGGTACTGGCTGTGATTTATATGCGGGTATTCCGCTTTGACGAATTGATCGCCGAGCCGCGGGTGGAAGCGCTATGAAGGCGCGCGACGCAGTCTTCGATACACTCAAAGTCAAAGTCGACGAGCGTCCGCAGAGCTTGCCGCAAGATCTGGCGGAGGCGCTGCGGCTGGGCGCGATAAGCATTGCTGTGTTGCTCATCGCCGCCTTCTTGTTCAGCGGGGTTATTGGACCGCTTTTTGCCTTGGGCGGCGTCGAAGAGACGGTGATGGATGTTTTGACGCGCCTCAGCTTGCTGGCGCTGCCCTTTGTCGCTTATATCGGCGGGGCGAGCGTCGCCCGCCGCTATACAAGATCCGATATCGCGCGGGCGCTGGGATTGGCTTTTAGCAGCACAGTGATATTGTTCGCGGTCATTTCCGCTGGCTATTATGTTCTTGACTACGGCGTATTCGCGCCGCGACAATCGCTGCAAATGACGCTGAGCCAGAGCGAAGCGGGCATTCGCGTCGATGCTGTGGTCGCGGGCGGGGCGGCGGAGGCGGCTGGCTTGCAGGTTGGCGATGTCATCAGCGCCATCCGCCGCGATGCGGTGGATTTGGATGCCTTCAACAAGCGCCTTAGCCAGTCGAAGGAGGGCGACCCGCTGCGTTTGCGCTTCACGCGCGGCGAGGAGGAACTTCAGGAGACGGTTCGGGTGGTTCTGGTTACCGACAAGCAGCTTGGCGCTTTAGGGCCCGGATTGGCGCTGGCGCTGGTATTCACCGCGATAATCGTATTCTTGCCCGGTCACTGGGCGCCATATATTGCGCTGGTTGGTCTGCTATCGCCTTTGATCGTGGGCTATTTTTGGGTGATCATCGCCACGTTCAGCTTCCGCACCGAGGGGTTGGTGCCGCTAGACGGCAATGATAACTTTGGCGGCTTTACCCTGAAAAACTGGGAGTCGATCTTCGTTGGCAATATCGCCGGACTGGAATTCAATATCGTCCCTATTTTCATGACCTCGCTGGCGATCGCGATGGTTATGACCTTTGTGGTGTTGTTAGTTTCCTCGATGGCGGGCTACGCTTTGTCGCGGATGCACTTCCCAGGGCGGCGTTTCTTTCTCTCATTCACGCTCATCCTTCACGGCTTCCCGGCCATCACCTTGCTTATACCCATTTTCATCGTGTTGTTGCGGCTGGGCAACATACCGGTCATCGGCGAATTGATCGGTTTCAATACGGTTGGCGGCATCGCGCTGGTCATGGTGGCCTTTCAACTGCCGCTGGGGGTTTGGTTGATGAAGGGTTTCTTCGACAACATCCCCTGGGATATGGAGCGGTCGGCGCTGATCGACGGCGCTTCGCGCTGGCGCTGTTATTGGGAGATCCTCTTGCCGCAGATTCGCCCGGGGCTTTTAGCATTAGGGATTTTCGCTTTCATCGGCGGTTGGAACGCTTATATTATCCCGGCCACCTATTCTATCGGCAGCGGCGTCAGCAACTTGCCAGTGTTTCTAAATGAACTCATCGACGAAACAGCGCCAGTTGATTGGAACCAGGTGGCGGCGGTCGGCTTGTTCCAGTTGATACCCATTTTCATCTTCTTTATCTTCGCCCAGGAATACCTGCTGAACATTTATGCCGGCGGGACAAAAGGCAGTTCCTGATACCGTTTCGCGCAAAAGGACTTGTGGCAGAGCGAGAAAGACGCATGCGATGAAAGTGACAATCGACAATCTGAGCAAGAAATTTGGCGACGTTATCGGCGTCGAGAACTTGACCCTGCATATTGAAGACGGCGAATTCGTGGCCTTTCTGGGGCCCTCGGGCTGCGGCAAGACGACCACGTTGCTCACCTTGGCGGGCATCTACAAACCCACCGACGGGGTGATTAGATTCGGCGAACGCGTTGTCAACACGGTTCAGCCAAAAGACCGCAATATCGGCATGGTCTTCCAGAGCTACGCGCTTTACCCGCATATGACTGTCTTCCAAAATATCGCTTATCCGCTCAAACTGAAAAAAGTATCGAAGGCCGACCAACACGACCGCGTCCGGCAGGTGGCCAACGTGATGGGAATTGGGGAGTTGCTTGATCGGCGACCGGGGCAACTGTCGGGCGGCCAACAGCAGCGGGTGGCTTTGGGCCGGGCTTTGGTGAAAGAACCGGACGTGCTGCTTTTTGACGAACCGCTGTCCAATCTGGATGCGCGGCTGCGGCTGACCATGCGCGGCGAGATCAAGCACCTGCAAAAGGACCTCGGCATCACATCAATTTATGTGACGCACGATCAGGTGGAAGCGATGACCATGGCTGACCGAATCGCGGTGATGAGCGGTGGCCACTTGCAAGCCTTCGATTCGCCCGATGAGTTATATGACCGGCCGAAGACGCAGTTCGTCGCGGGCTTCGTTGGCAACCCGCCGATGAACTTCGTCGATGTCAGCGTGCAGGCGTCGAATGGGCGCTTCTTCGCCGAAACGGAGTCGCTTCGTCTGGAAGTGCAAGAGGCGCGCGGCGCGCCGCCCGCCAGCCATGATGGCCCGGTCGTGATGGGCATCAGGCCGGAGGATATCCAAATAGCGAGCGACGCGAACAACGGAACGGTATCGGGCGAGATATTTGTCGTTGAGCCGCTGGGACGCGAAGACCTGATTGATGTGCGCGTGGGTCGACACAGTTTCCTGCTGCTTGCGGACACGGAAGACCGGCACAAAGCCGGGGAGCGTGTCTCGCTTGCCTTTGATATGGAACAAGTGCAGTTCTTCGACCCGGAAACAGAAAAATCGCTTTTGTGGCAATAGCTGCTCGGCGGCAGCGAAAAGGTCTGTCGCGCTCACGCAAAACAGCAAACCCGCCCCATGCATGAGCATGGGGTTTTACTAAAACAGGAGCGAGCTTGTCGCTATGCTGGATGTGTGCTTGCAGGGGCTTGACCGAGCGGTGGCCTCTCCTTCGGATCATGAGATCGCCCTGCGCTATGCCGCTTTTATCCGCTTTGACGCGAAAGAGCCATTCCTGCCATCGGTGGTCGGTTATAGCGTCTTCCGCGAGAGCGGCTCGTCGGCCTCTTTTCCTCGTGACATCCAACTGAAGGAGAATATCGCCTTTGCCATCGAATACGCCATTTGGTGGGATTGGGATATCGGGCATCTCTATGAACTTGAGCATATCTGGGCGTATGTCGATGGCGACGGAGTTCTGGTTGATATCGAAGCGAGTTGGCATGGCGGTTACAACCGGATGGCCGATGGTGAAGAGCGGTTCCCTGCTGAAGACAATCGCCCGGCGCTGTATTCCGAACCTGGCAAGCACGCTTTTGCTCCCTCGCCCCGTTGGCTGCTGGAAAGAAAAGCTAAGACGCTGGCAAGCTGCGGTGGTCACGCCGGTAAAAGGGGCGTGCATGTAACGCCCTTGTTTCAGGGAATCATTCACGATCGCAAGCCGCTGAACAATCGCCTGGTTCATACCTATCTGGAACGATTGCGCTTCGAGCCGAGTTTCGATTTTTCCAAGGAGTTTGACTTGCGCGAGGCGATCTTTGTCCCCTGGCGGCAGCTTTGCGAGTGGATACCGCGGCGGATTAGCGCGTGGGTTGAGCAACTGCGGCATACCATTCCGCCAAATCAGCGGCGTGTGTTGCGCATCGCGCATCGCGGCGCATCGGCCTACGCCCGGGAAAACTCGGCAGAGGCGTTGCGGGTAGCCGCCGAGCTCGGCGCCGATATGGTCGAAATTGACATCCGCGCTACTGCGGATGATGTGCCTGTCGTCATCCATGACAGCAGCTTGCGACGAGTCTACGGCATTGATGGCAATGTCTCGGACTGCAGTATGGATGAGTTGAGAGGGCTGGATACAAAGCGGGGCAAGATCATGAGCTTCGAAGAAGCCGTCCGCTTATGCCGCGGCCTGGGCTTGGGTTTGTATTTGGATATCAAGCAGCTCAGCGCGCGGTCGGCTCTAGCGCTGATGGAGACGCTTGATGCATATCACTATTTGCAAGACACGATATTCGGCTCATTCCGGCCGGATTATCTTGCCCATGTTAAGGAAGCGCGATCCGATGCTCAGACTTCGATCCTGTTCAACGCTGTTAATATTAACCCGGTAAAGCTGGCGCAGTCGATTGGGGCGGATTACGTCCATCCCTGTTGGGAAAATCGCGCCGAGCAGCCGCATCGTTTGCTCCGGCCCGAGTGGATAGAGGCGGTGCGGGAGGCGGAATTGGGGATCGTCTGTTGGCATGAAGAGCGCCCATCAGAAATCGCCGCTTTGAAGGCGCTGGGCGTCGATGCCATCTGTTCCGATAAACCCGAGTTATTGGTGTAGACCTGACCTTCAGCGAGACAGCAAATGACTGCAGAAACTCTTTTCCCAACCAGCGTGATCGGCAGTTTGCCGCGCCCAAAATGGGTTATTGATCTGCTGCTGGCGCATCAAAGCGGGAGCTTGAGCGACGAAGCGCTGGACAAGGCCATGGATAAAGCCATTAGTTTTGCCATTGGCCTGCAAGAAGCGGCCGGCATAGATATCATATCGGACGGCGAATGGCGCAGAATCGGTTACTTTGAAGTATTCGCGCAAATGGTTGACGGCTTTCAAGGAGCCGAATATCAGACTACTTCGCTTGCGCCCGAGATCGTACCGGATACGGGCTTATCCGCGCCACAGCAATGGACGCTAAAGGAATTCCAGCAAGCCCTGGTTGTGGAAACCATGACCTATTCGCGTCCGATTGCGGCGGGTGGCGCCACTTTCCTGCGCCAGAAGACAGAGCGGCAAACCAAAGTCGCATTACCATCGCCGCATATGATTGGGGGACGGTTGTGGCATCCGGATTATTCCAGCGACGCTTATGCCAGTCGTCGGGACTTCATTGAAGCTGTTATTCCGATATTGCGGGAGGAAGTCCGGGCATTGCGCGATGTCGGGGTCGATGTGGTTCAATTTGATGATCCCTGGTTGTGCTTCTTTGTGGATCCGGAGCACCGGGCGCGGTTCAGAGACCCGGATGCCGAGATCGAGCGCGCGATTGATGATCTGAATCGCGTTGTAGCGGGCATTGACGGTATCAAAACCGCGCTGCATGTATGCCGAGGCAATCGCGCGCGGACGGTTTACGCCAGCGGGGATTACGAAGCGATCATGCCCTATCTGCTGGGCGCCGATGTTGACCAATTGGCGATGGAATTCGCGGTGTCTCAAGCGGGCGATATTTCAATCTTCGCTCGATTCCCAACCGACAAGGAGATCGGCTTAGGCGTGGTTGATGTGCGCGGAGAGATCGTTGACACACCGGAACTCATCGTGGAACGCGTCGAAAAAGCGCTGAAGTTCCTGGCGCCGGAGCAGATCACATTGAACCCGGATTGTGGATTCGCGCCGACGAGCACGAACCCGATTTCGCTGGAAGAGGCTTACCAGAAACTCAGCGCGATGTCAGAAGCTGCCGCTATCTTGCGTGAGCGCTACGCATAATCCCTCATCCCGCCGCTGCAAGGCGCGAGGCTGTGCCGGCTAGAAGGCGGATGGATGCGAGGCGGCCCGGAAGCCAATTTCCAGGCGGTTGTCAGACTGTCACGTAGGGCTTGGTTTTGTGCCATATCAAGGGGTTGAGTTTGTCGTTGTCCAGTACGTCGCCAATCTCCAGCGTATCCAAGTAGGACTGCGGCAGAATATTGGCTGTGCCATTGAAGACGCAGCCATCGGGCATATAGCCGCAGGTCATCGCCCGCCGCGTGCCGGGCGTCATGTTGGCGCCGGCGCCATGCGCCAGCAAGCCATTGTGGAAGGAGCAGGATCCGGCTGGCATGGGCGCGGCTACGGATTGGATCTCTGCCCACTGCGGATAGACGTCGAGCAGTTCACCCGTATTCATGCCGATGCTCGAATTGTCAAAGGTGGCGGTCTTGTGCGTGCCCGGCAGAAAGTAGAGACAGCCATTGTCCCGCGTCGCGTCGTCCAGCGCGACCCAAATGCTGATCGCATCGCGCGATGAATAGGACCAGTAGGGGTTGTCCAGGTGCCAGCCGGTGGGGTTCGCCCATGGTTGCTTGATCAAGGCCTGGTCATGCCAGATGCGCATGCCGTCGACCCCGGCCAGTTCACTCGCCAGCTTCCCGAGGCGTGGGTCCAGCATGAGCCCGCGCATGCCCTCATGATCGGTCCAGAGGTTTAGGCGCTGCACGAATACACGATTATAGTAGCGGTTTTCTTCACTATCATTATCCCGCCACCCGGGACCGTCGGCGAGCCGACGGTCTTCGCGCTTTTCCACCGCATCGTCTACATGCTGGCGCCAGGTTTCCAATTCAGCGGGCGTCAGAAAGTCCTCGATGATGATATAGCCGTTCTCTTGATAGAAATTGATTTGTTCTTGTGTCAGATCAGTTTTCATTTGACCAACGCTCCGCTAGAAACTACATATGCGCGAAGTATAAAACGTGGTTTCATCGATGACAACTACACCGTTTGCGCACGGCCTAAACGCGCTTCATTCATTCCCGTCTGAAAAAACGCCATTCGACAGGTTTGTCGCCTTGTGTTAGATTCTCCCTAAAGTCATTTACGTGGTTGGAGACCGCGCCATGGAGCGATCGATTCGATTTGATCTTTTGGCCAATCGAGACATTAACAAAGAGACCTTTGTCGAGCCTTGGCCCGAGGCTGGCTTGATCGTCGCCGACAGCCCCTACGATCCGGGACCGAGCATCTCGATTGATGACGGCAAGGTGGTCGAAATGGATGGCAAGCTGCGCGCCGACTTTGACGCGCTTGATCTTTTCATCGTTTCCCATGCCCTCGATCTTGATGTCGCAGTCGCTGCGATGGCGATATCGTCAAAGGAATACGCGCGCATGCTGGCGGATATCAACGTCCCGCGCGAGGACATCGCTCGTCTCATCGCGGGTTGTACACCGGCCAAGCTCACCGACATCATTCGACACATGAATGTGCTGGAGATGATGATGGGGCTGGCGAAGATGCGCGTCCGGCGCATGCCGGCCAATCAGGCGCATGTGACCAACTGGCGGGAGCACCCGGCCTTGCTGGCGGCGGACGCGGCCGAAGCGGCCTTGCGCGGCTTCGCCGAAGTCGAAACAACCGTGCGTGTAGCGCGCTTTGCGCCATTTAACGCGCTGGCCATTCTCATCGGCACACAGACCGGACGCGGCGGCGTCTTGACGCAGTGCTCGGTGGAAGAAGCGCTGGGCTTGCGGCTGGCGATGAAAGGGCTGACCAGCTATGCGGAAACCCTTTCCGTATATGGCACCGAATTGACCTTCGTAGACGGTGATGATACGCCTTGGTCCAAAGCCTTCCTGGCCTCAGCTTATGCCTCGCGCGGGGTCAAGATCCGTTTCACTTCCGGCACCGGCTCCGAGGCGCTGATGGGACGGGCTGAACAGAAATCGATGCTTTACCTGGAAGCGCGCTGTTTGCTAGTGGTCAAGGGCGCGGGCAGCCAGGGTGTCCAGAACGGCTCGATCTCCTGCATTGCCTTGCCGGAAGCGCTGCCCGGCGGCGTGCGCGCTGTGCTTGCCGAGAACTTGCTGGCGTCGATGCTGGGTCTGGAAGTGGCATCCGGCAACGATGCGCTGGCATCGCATTCCAGCATCCGCAAGACGGCCAAGCTCATGCTGCAGTTCATCCCCGGCACCGACTTTATCTTTTCCGGCTATAGCGCGATACCCAAACGCGACAACCTGTTCGGCGGCGGCAACTTCGATGCCGAAGACTTTGACGATTACAATGTGCTGCAGCGCGATATGCAGATCGACGGCGGCGTCAAGCCAATCCGCGAAGACGAAGCGCTCGACATCCGTCGCAAGGCGGCCAAAGCGATTCAAGCGGTCTACCGCGAATTGGATTTGCCCGCCATCTCGGACGAAGAAGTAGCTGCCGCCACCGTGGCCCACAGCAGCGACGACATGCCCGAGCGCGATATTGTGCCCGATCTGGAGGCTGCTGACCGATTCATGGCGAGCGATTCCGATTTCGTTGCGGTCATGCGGGCTTTGCAGCGCAGCGGTTTCAGCGAGGTCGCCGACAATATCTTGGAAATGGGGCGGCAGCGCATCGCGGCGGACTATCTGCAACCGGCCGCCATCTTCGATGCCGACTTCAAAGTGCAAAGCGCCATCAACGACCCCAACAACTATACTGGTCCCGGCAGCGGGTATCGACCGCAGGGGCAGCGCTGGCAGGATATACAAGCCATACCCCAGGCGAAACCGCCAACCGGATTCGTCGAGCCGCATGTTGGGGAACCGCTGTCGCGCCTGGTTGAGATCGGTCCGGCCGCCCGAGGGAGGGGCAAAGAAGTCGTCCTGGCGCTGGGACCGGCATTTGGACGCGCGCTTGGCAAGACCATCGGCGGCTTGGAACACGAAGAAGTGCTGAAGGCGATCCTCAGCGGCATCGCAAGCGAGGGCGCTCTAGCGCGGATTATCCGTATCTATCACTCGTCCGATTGCGCCGCGATTGGCTTTGTCGGCGCGCGGCTCAGCGGCAGCGGCATCGCTATCGGCTTGCAGTCGCGCGGTACGGCGGTGATTCATCAGAAGGACCTGGCGCCGCTCAATAATCTGGAGCTTTTTCCACAGTCGCCCAGCTTGACAATCGCTACCTACGAGCATATCGGGGTAAACGCCGCGCGTTACGCGCTCGGCAAGTCGACAGTGCCGGTTTCGGTCAAGATCGACAACGGCGCCCGCCTGCGCCTGATCGTCAAAACCGCGCTGCTGCATCGGCGCGAAACGGACGAGGTCTGCCCCGATCAAGCGCCTGTGGAGTGCCTCTTTGATTGGGAGCCGGACTGATGACCATGACGGTCAGCGATGCGCCTGACTCGCCCGCGGCTGCGAACTAAAGGAAGCGCCATGCGCGAAAAACCCGAAAAAAAATATCCCTTACGTGACAACGCGGCTGATGATTTGCGCAGCTTCAGCGAACGTCCGCTGAGCGAAATCACCGCCGAGGCCATCGCCAAGGGTGAGCTCTCCGGCGACGACTTGCGCACACATGCCGATGCCTTGCGTCAGCAGGCGCGGATCGCGCGGGATGCCGGGTATCCGCAATTGGCGGGCAACCTCTCGCGCGCCGCTGAACTTACGTCCGTGCCCAACGATGAATTGCTGAAAATCTATGAACTGCTGCGCCCGGACCGCGCGAGGCATGAAGAATTGGCGCGCCTCGCCGATTACCTGGAGTTGACATACGGCGCGAGCGAAAACGCGGCCTTTATCCGGGAAGCGGCGGAGACCTACCGCGAGCGGGATTTGCTGCGGCGTTGATAGATAACCACAAAGACACAAAGGGCACGAAGACCTGTCGGGGGAAATCATTCTTTGTGGCCTTGTGTCTCTTTTTAGTGAACCGCGATCTGCGGTAGCCGAGCAGTATTATTATTTTCTGTAAGCGCGGTAGCCCAAATTCGCTGTCGCCGAGCGGCTGTGGTGAAAACATAATAGATAGTTCACCTGTTTGGAGATAAGAATGTCTGACTCAAGCCTCGAATCGAACATCAACGCCTATTCGCGCCCGACCGATCTCGAAATCACTGACCTGCGTATCGTCAATTTGCGCGCGCTGCCCTTCGACGTTGCGATTCTTAGGATCGATACCAATCAAGGCATCAGTGGTTACGGCGAAGTGCGGGACGGCGCCAGCCCGACTTATGCGCTGCTGCTCAAATCTCGCTTGCTGGGCGAAAACCCCTGCAACATCGACAAGATCTTCAGGAAGATCAAACAATTCGGCTTTCACGGCCGGCAGGGCGGGGGCGTCTGTGGCATTGAGATGGCGCTTTTCGATTTGGCGGGCAAAGCCTACGGTGTGCCGGCTTATCAACTGGCGGGCGGCAAGTTCCGCGACAAGGTGCTGATATACTGTGATACCGACTCCACGCCGGACGGCGCGGCGATGGGGGCGCGCCTCAAAGGGCGCATGGACGCCGGCTTCAAATTCCTCAAGATGGATATCGGCATCGGCTTGCTGGAAGGGGTTGCAGGCGCCGTGTCCGCTCCGCCGGGCATGTTGGCGTCACGGACGATCATGCATCCTTTCACCGGCATCCAGATCACCGATGTCGGACTTGAATATCTGGTCGAATATGTGCGGCAAGTGCGCGAAGTCATCGGCTACGAGATCCCGCTGGCGGCCGATCATTTCGGCCATATCAACGTCGAATCTTGCATTCGGCTGGGCCAGGCGCTGGATCAATTCTCGCTGGCCTGGTACGAGGACATGATTCCCTGGCAGTTCAGCGACCAGTGGCTGCGCCTGAAAAACTCGGTCCTGACCCCGGTTTGCACCGGCGAAGACATCTACTTGAAAGAAGGCTTCATGCCCTTGCTGGAGGCCGAGGCCGTCTCGGTCATCCATCCTGATCTGGCCACGTCCGGCGGCATCATGGAAACCAAGAAAATCGGTGATTTGGCGGCGGATTATGGTGTGCCAATGGCCATGCACATGGCGGGATCGCCGGTTTCATTCCTGGCCAATATCCATTGCGCAGCCGCCAGCGAGAATTTCTATGTGCTGGAAAATCACTCGGTGGACTTGCCCTGGTGGGAGGATCTGATCGACGGCATCGAGAAACCGCTGATCGTCGATGGCTATGCGCCCGTGCCGGAAGCGCCCGGTCTGGGCTTCGGCGATCTCAACGAAGAAGCCATCCGCGAGCATATGGACAGTAGACCGGGGCGCGATGCCGGCTACTTCGAGCCGACTGACGCCTGGGATGGCGAGTGGTCGCTGGACCACTTGTGGAGCTAAACATGCGCATTCGCGACATCCACATCACGCCCATCGCCGTAGCTGATCCGCCGCTGCTGAACGCAGCGGGGCTGCACGCCCCCTACGCCCTGCGCATCGTGCTGGAACTGGTCAGCGACGATGGCGCCTCGGGCTGGGGCGAAATCCCGGGCGGCGAGGCGGCGCGCGCCGCGCTGGAAATGGCCGCCGAGCGCATCATCGGCCTAGATCCCTGGCAACTCAATGAGATCTTTGCCGTTTTGGACGCGCTCTCGGTAGCAGACGAACGGGGCGATTCGCCCTGGGATCAACGCACCTGGGTACAGGCCCGCAGCGCCATCGAAGTCGCTTGTTTCGACCTGATGGGAAAATCTTGCGGCCGTCCTGTGGTCGATTTGCTGGGCGGCGCGGCGCGCGATCGCGTCCCTTTCGCCGCCTATCTGTTTTACAAACACGCGGGCGCCGGCGGCGAGTTCGGCTTCGAGCGCGATCCAAGCGCGGCTGGCTGGTTCGCCGCGCGGCAAGACGCGGCCCTGGATGCCAACGGCATTGTGGCGCAGGCGCAAGCCATGGTCGAGCATTACGGCTTCGGGTCGATCAAGCTCAAGGGCGGCGTTTTTGAGCCGGGTGTCGAAGTCGATTCGATCCTGGCGCTACGAGAAGCTTTTGGCCCGGACATGCCGCTGAGACTGGATCCGAATGCGATCTGGCGGGTTGATACCGCTATCGCCGCCGGCAGGCAGTTGGAGGGCGTACTGGAGTACTACGAAGATCCCGCGCGCGGCCAGCAGAACATGAGCGCGGTGGCGAAAGCCCTGCCTATCCCCTTGGCGACCAATATGTGCACGACCTCCTTTGCTGATTTGCCCGGCAGCGTGCAGCACGATTCCGAGGCCATCATCCTATCCGATCATCACTTTTGGGGCGGCTTCCGCGCCTCGCTGGATCTGGCGCGCTTCTGCCGAGTGTTCGGGCGCGGCCTGTCTATGCACTCCAACAGCCATCTGGGCATCTCGCTGGCGGCGATGGTGCACCTGGCGGCGGCAACGCCGAACCTGACCTACGATTGCGATACGCATTATCCCTGGCAAGATGGTCATGACTTGCTGGCCGAACCCTTGCCTTTCGACGAGGGCAGCGTCGCAGTGCCGAACTCGCCGGGCTTGGGCATCGAGGTTGATCGCGACAGACTGACGGCCTTGCATCAGCAGTATCTGGCTTGCGGCCTGACCGAGCGTGACGATGAAGTCGAAATGCAAAAGATCGAACCCGGCTGGCGATTCCAAGCCACGCGCTGGTGAAGGAGGACCAATGACAATCGAAACACCCGCATTGCTCGATGGCCTCAATTCGGTGATCGGCATTCCACTGATTCCCTTCACCGGCGGACAGATCGACTATGCCGGACACGCCAAAAACATCGACTATTTGATGGAGAACAATAGTTTGAGCGAGGGTCGCCCGCGGGTGATTTCCATCGCGGGCACCAGTCTGGTTCATCATGTTGCGATCGACGACCAGGTCAAGTTGCTTGATATCGCCGGGCGTGGCATGGACGGCGAGGGCATCCTGATGGCGGCCCTGGTTCCCAATCCCTTGCCCGCCGCCGCCGACTTGATCGCGCGCTTGGCCGCCCTGCAGCGCCCGCCCGATGTTTACTTGATCATGCCGCTGGGCGGCACCTACGGTCCGGCCGGTTTGTACGAGACCTTGATGAACTTCGCCGAGACACAAGCGAATCAGCACGGGGCGCGCTTCCTGTACTATTACCGGCGCCCGCGCGACCGCGACATGATCATCACTTTACTGCGCGACTCGCCGCATTTTGTCGGGGTCAAGATCGGGACCGACGAAGACGATGTGCTGCCCTTCGTCGAAGCGCTGGACGAAGGGGAAAAGATTGTGATTTGGGGGATCGGCGATCGTTCGACGGCCGCCGCTGAAATGGGCGCAAAGGGTCATACCTCGGGTATCAATATCGTGGTGGCGAGGGCATCTGACGAGATCAATAACGCGCAGCGAAGGCGCGATTATGAAGCCGCCCGCCAAATCGAAGACGAGATTTCGCCGCTCGAGGATATCCGCTTTATGCAAGAGCGCGCTTACAACTATTCGGCTGTGATGGAGGCGATCAACTGCGCCGGTTTTGACGACGTAGTTGGCGGGGGCGGCGGACCTTTCAACCCGCCCGTTCCGCCGGATATCGCGCGCCAAATCGAACGGATCATGGCGAGTATCGAGCATTATCATTGAGACGAGGACCTGTAAACGCATGAAAATCACTGATGTACAAGCGAGCGTGATCGGCCGGCAAAGCGGCTTGGCGCGTAACCGAAAGCGCATCATTATTGTTATACTGCAAATAATGCGGCGATTCTTCGATTAGACTGGGCGCGGCTACGCTACAGGAAGAGGGCAAGATGATATTCCAAGATATTTTGAAGGCAGTTGCAGAACTGGATGAGGAAGAGCGTCAACTCTTGCGTCGCTATCTTGAGCCGACCTCCGAGAAGTCTTATGTATTGACGCCAAAAGAAAGAATGCAGCGATTGAATGCAGCGCTGGATGAGATGGGCGATGGCTTGAGCCAGGCTCAGCTTCAGGAAATGACAGCGGCGATGACTGAAGAATACATTGAAGCCTGGGACGAAACCGAATGGATACAGTGACCTACATACTGGACAGCAGCGTGATTGCCGATCGCTTTAGGCGGCATCCACAAGTCCTCAAACGACTTACTCATGCGGGTGAATCGGGACATGTCTTGGGTTTATGTGATCCGGTACGTTACGAAGTCCTGCGCGGTCTGCTCAAAGTCAATGCCACAGATAAACTTCGATTGTTTCAGGAAAGGATTGCTCCGTTGCTAGATCATCTCCCGCTGATCACTGCCGACTGGATACGCGCCGCAGAATTATGGGCGCAAATGAGGAATCAGGGAAAACAACTTTCCGATGCCGATTTGTTGATCGCTTCCCTTGCCCAGCGCTTGAATGCCGTGATCGTGACATCTGACGCTGATTTCGCAGCGTTGCCGATCCCACGCGAAGACTGGCGGGGCGCCCAATAGCGCAGTTGCCGCCACGACCGCTGGTCAACAACGCTTTAGCCGCTTGCAAACAAACTTGTATGCGTACATTTTCGACTGCCTCAAGAGACAAGGACCACAATGAGAATCATCGATGTACAAGCCAGTGTGATCGGACGGCAAGAGCCGGATAGCGGCGGCAGCGTCTGGACCTTTGTACGGCTCTACACCGACGAAGGCATCACCGGCACCGGCGAGTGCAATTCTGGCGGACCGGGTTTCTCGGGCTTCGCTACCAAAGCCGCTATCCTGGCGCTGAAGGAGCTGCTCATCGGCGAAGACCCGTTCAATATCAACATGATTTACGAGAAGCTGCGCCGGCAGGGACGCTACGGCGGCGCGGGGAACGCGCCGCTGATCTTCGCGCTGACCGGCATCGACAACGCCCTGCACGATATCGTCGGCAAGGCGCTTGGAGTTCCGGTTTACAAATTGCTCGGCGGCAAGTTCCGTGACCAGATTCGTCTATACGCCGACTGTCATTTTGGGGCGGAGGACAGCCCGGCTGCCTTCGGGGACAAGGCTTTGGAAGCGGTGGGCGAAGGCTTTGGCGCGGTCAAGTTTGATGTCGACGGCACCGGAACCGGCCGACTGGATGCCTTCAATTGGACGGTCGGCGCTAAAGAAATGTCACATATCATCGACATCATCGAGGGGGTGCGCGACGCGATCGGCTTTGAAATCGACTTGGCCATCGACTGCCACGGCCAATTTGATCTGCCTTCGGCCATCACCCTGGCGCGCGCCGTCGAACCGCTGCGCCTGCTCTGGCTGGAGGAGCCGGTACCGGCGGAAAATGTCGCTGCTTTGGCGCAAGTGCGCGCCTCCAGCAGCACGGTCATCTGCACGGGCGAAAATCAATATACGCGCTTCGAATTCCTGGAGCTATTCCGCAAGGGCGCCTGCGATGTGATCATGCCCGATCTGGCGAAAGCCGGCGGCATTGCCGAAGGCATGCGCATTGCCGACCTGGCGGACGCGCACTATATACCGATTGCGCCGCACAATGTCTCGTCGCCGCTGGGCATGATGGCGGCTTGTCATGTGCTGGCGGCCGTGCCGAACTTTCTATTTCTTGAGTTTCATGCTCGCGATATCCCCTGGTGGAATGACCTTTGCGACGGGGACACGCCCTTCGTTCGCGACGGTATCATGACCGTTTCAGAGCGTCCGGGCATCGGCGTGGAACTCAACGATGAAGTAGCCAAATCGCTGCTCTGGAATGGCGACAGTTATTTTGATTAGGAGAGCTTTACGGTTTCCCCGCTGTCGCATGCTCGTACCACAGCAAAGACCAATTCAACCGTGCGGATATTGTCCTGAGCTGGCGTAGCGACCGGCTTGCCTTTTGTGACCGCTTCGCAGAATTCATGCAGCAGATAGTCCTGCCCCTCGCGTTCCATCTCCAGCAGCGGAACGACTCGCCGCTCGCCATGCACATTGGCTAGAGCGCCCCGTCTGTCAGTAACCCGCAACAGATCTTGTACGGTCACGGTATCGTCTTGCACCAGCATCACAGCCTTTTCGCAGTCGAAGCGCCAATTTGCATTCCAACTGCTGGGGAGCGCCTGTGAACACCAAGAGGCGCTGTAGCTGGTAAATACGCCGTTCTCGAAGCGCATGTGGGCGGCGGCGCTGGCATCGCCGTTGAACCAGCTCCAGGGCGGATTCCAACTGCGGGCGCTGATTTCGGACGCGTCGCTGCGGAGGAATAAGCGCATCATGTCGAAGTGGTGGATGGACATATCAATGATGAGCGGATGGGCCATTTCCTCGCGGAAGCCGCCGAAGTGCGGACCGTTGAAAAACTCGGCGTGTACCGCCCCAACAGCGCCTAATTCGCCGCTATCAAGCACCGATTTAACTGTTTGCGTCAGAGGACGATAGCGATAATTCTGCGCGACCATGTGGATGACGCCGGTCTCTCGCGCTTTATCGACGATGGCTTGCGCGTCTTCCAGCGTGCCCGCCAGCGGTTTCTCGGAAAGGACCGGCAAACCGGCTTCCAGAGCCAGGGTGGAGTTCTCTTTATGAAACTGTGGAGGCGTCACATCAATCACCGCATCAGCATTGAGTTTCTCCAAGGCTTCTGGCAGAGTCTTGTAGATGGTAGCGGGATCAAGGTTGTAGGCGGTCGCTTGCTCGCGCGCGATGTCAGCGTTGATTTCCACGAAGCCGGCATAGGCAACTTCGTCCGAACGCTGCACCGCATTCAGCCAAGTGTTTCCCATACCGCCGATGCCGAGTTGAATGACCTTCATACTTGTGCTTTCCGGCGCTGAATTATAGAGAAGCGGGCCTAGCGCACTCGCCCGCCGTTGAAACGCTGAAATATCAGCGACAGGATGATGATCAAGCCATAGAAAAACTGCGTGAAGAAGCCGGTAAGGCCGGCCGCGATCACGCCAGTTTCGATGAAGGCGACGATGGACGTGCCGATGGCCCCGCCGAAAACCGTGCCGATGCCGCCCCAGGTCGGCGTTCCACCCACGAACAGACCAGCCAGCACCGGCAGCAGCAGACCGTCGCCGGTGGTCGGCCACCATACGAAATTAATCATCACGGAAAAGACGCCCGCCAGCGCTGCGCCGATGCCGGTGAAGACAAAAACCAGGATGCGCGTTCGGTCGACATCGATACCCATCTCGGCGGCGCTTTCGGGATTGTCGCCGACGCAATGGACGCGGACGCCGAAGCTATGCCGATTATACAGAAACACGCCGAAGGCGGTGAAGGCCAGCGCCCAAAGCATTTGATTGGGAATGCCCTGATTCCCCACGATCATGATCGTGTCGTCAGTCAGCAGCGTATGGATAAAGGTACCGCGAATCTCTGGGATAGCGATGGAAAAGCCTTCAACAAGTATATTGATCAAGCCGCGTAAGAAGAAGTTCATGCCGAGGGTCGCTACCAGGGCGGACAGGCCGATGCGCACGACAAGTATGCCGTTGAGGAATCCGAGGAAGGCGCCGACCAGCAGCGCCGCCGCAATGCCGATGAGCGGGTCGCCTCCTTGATCGACAATCGATACAAAGGCATAAGAGGCCAGCCCGACCACAGATGGAAAAGACAAGTCGATTTCGCCGGCGGTCACCACGAAAACCAGGGGTACAACCAGAAATATCGAAACTGGCAGCGCAATCATCACCGAGCGATAGGTCTTGAATTGAGAAAAGACGTCGGGATTCGCCATGGTGAAGCCGATCAACATGACGATCAAGAAGAGCGTGGAGGTGATGGCGCGGCGGTTGTTGCGCGCCCACTTGACCAGCCCGCTCGCGTCTTCCCGCCCTGTCTGCTGTTGTCCGCCTGGCTTTGCGCCTAATCCCATTCTTGGCTGCTCCTTAACCATCCGCCATGCTGGCATCGGCGTGTGCCATTTCAGCGATTTCCTGCATGTGTTTCATCAACACCTCGGCCGATGCTATTTCCGTTTTATCGGCTGTCATCACCACCTTGCCACGGTCCAATACCACAAAGCGATCAGCAATGTCATAAACGTGATAGATATTATGTCCAATAAAAATGATTGATCGTCCCCGCTCGCGCACGTTGCGCACGAAGCCAAAGACCTTCGCTGTCTCGATCAGCGACAAAGCGGTCGTGGGCTCGTCCAGCACGATCAGGTCGGCGTCGAAATAGAGCGCGCGGGCGATGGCCACGCCCTGTCGCTCGCCCCCGGAGAGTGTCGCCACCGGCGAATCGGGGTCGAAGACTTTGGACGTGAAACCGATCTCGCGCATCAGCCGATTGGCTTCCTCGTACTGAGTCTTAACCTTGATGACGCCAAAACGGTTCTTGATTTCCCGTCCCATAAATATATTGCGCGTGATCGTCTGCTGCGGCGCCAGGGCGCGATCTTGATAGACCGTCTCGATGCCGGCGTCACGCGACTTCGCCGCGTTCCAGTTCGACACTTCGCGTCCGCGAACAATGATCTCGCCGCTATCCGGTTGATGAACGCCGGAAAGAATCTTGATCAAGGTAGACTTGCCGGCGCCATTGTCGCCAATCAAGCCGACGACTTCGCCCGGGCGAACGCCAAAGCTGATGCCATCCACCGCGTTGACATTGCCGAAGGACTTGGTGACGTTGCGCAATTCGATGATGTAATTGTTTTCCATCTTGATGATCTCGCCCCCTTGTTCAAGGCAGTCAATGACATGCGCGGCGGTATTCCCCCTCCCTCATTTTGGGGGAGGGGGCTAGGGGGTGGGGGCAGACTAGCGGTAACCCGCAATCGCCAGTTCCTCCACCTGCTCATAGTTGCTGACGTCGATGAAGCCGGCGCCGGTATCGGCATTCAGCGGCGCCAGGCCGAACTTCGCTGTCTGGCATATGCTAAGCACGGGCAAATAGCCTTGCAAGAAGGGCTGCTGATCTGCGGTCAAGTGAATCCAGCCGTCGGCGAAACCCTGCATGATGAACTCATTGGTGTCGAATCCGATGGCTTTGACCTGTCCGGCTTCCAAACCGGCTGCCTCGAAGTATGTCTGCGTATTGCCGAGAACCTGCCCGCCGGAGAAGACGACCAGCTTGACATCGGGATTATCGGTAATGGCGGCGACCATAGCCGGGATGCCCAGGTTGGGGTCGGCTGCCCAGGTCGGCGCGGAGTCGACATGAATAATTTCCATGCCCGCGTCTTCCAGCGCTTCCCAAGTGCCGAGTTCGCGCAGGGCGCGTTCGCGCTGCGCCAGGTTTGCCAGCACAATGGCCTTGTCGCCGGCGCCGAAACCAAATTGACGCAGGGCCTCTTCGCCCAGGGCCCGGCCTTGCGAGGCGAGCTGCGCCCCAACATAGCCGCCACCGTAGCGCGCGCGCACTTGGTCGACATCGACATTCTGGTACATCATGATAATGCCGGCTTCGGCGGCTTCCGCCGCCAGCGGCATGATGGCTTCGTTGCCCGGGTGGCCCATCATGGCGATGCCGTCGGGAGCTTGCGCTACCGCTTCGCGCAGTTGCTGCGTCATCAGCTCGCTGTCCCAGCCGGAGAATACATATTCGACATTGGCGCCAAGGTCGCGCTCGGCCGCTAAGGCACCGCGATAGACGATGCCGGCGAAGGCGTCGCCTTCCGTGCCACCGGCGAAGAAGCGAACGGTCACGCCCTCGCACCAATGAGCGCGATCAAGGTCGTCCTGCGCCAAGCTCGGCAGAGCCAGGGCGAAAATCAATACGATCGCCAGTAAAGCGCTTGTGACGTACTTCTTGTTACACATAACTACCTCCATTAGAAAATTTGACAAGTGCAAAACCAGCGTCGCAGGCTTGGCGTCAATCAATGCAAGAGCACGTGTCCACCAATGGCTTTCCCGCTGGCAGCGACATAGTTTATCAATTTTCTGCGCAAAGTTCCAACCGGTTATCTCGGTGGGACGCATTTCAATATTTTGGCGGAAGGACAAAAATGGCATGCGAATGAAGCGCAAGTTGTCCTCAAAGGCTGGGAAGATGCCCTCATTTTGCCCTGTATTTGCCCCCTTTTTAAGTAACGGTATAGATACAGTATGTATACGGGGGGGGGGTACCCCCCCCAGATCTGCGGACATGACAGTTTTTCCTTGGGCAGACGGTCGCGACAATACCCGCCAATTTTGGCTTGTATTCGGGCGACCCAAGAGACTGGTCGATACTGACCGGCGACAGTGACTCCCGGTGGCCCTGGCAGTTTTTGTCATAAGTGATGCCTGGCGATTGGCCTAGCTTTCGCTTTCAAGTTTCTTCGTCTCTGTACAGTTGCGGAGGCAGCAATCTGATTTTGGGGATTAGCGCCTCTTTATGGACGATGTGGCTTGGTTTGAGGCCGGCGCCGGGTTTGAAATACAGCGGCTCAGGCTGGGCAGCCCCGTGTGTCACAACCTCGTATGATAGAGCAACGCGAGGAGAAAAGGGCGACTATATGGTCGCGGTTTCAGCATAGAGTCGAGGTGCTGGCGGGCCGGGCAGCGAGTCAGTTGGCAAAAGGCGTCCGCCGGCTGGCTTCTACAGTTTTTGTGGTTGGGGGTGGACGACGGGGGCGCGCCAATAATCTGAAATGCATTCATCCCGGCGTCAGTCAGATAATTGCGAAACGGCTGTGAGTAAGTTATAATATCGCAAACTTTTTTTTCGTATTCACAAGTTCTGCAAAATTCTTTGCAGACAGGAGGAAATCATGTCAAAACGTATGCTGGTTCTCGGACTTGTGTTCTGCTTGTTGCTGATCCCATCAGCGACCAGCCTGGCGCAAGACGATATCTTGCTCTACGGCGGCAACCAGGATATTGAGAACATCGACCCAGCCACGGGCGAAAACTACTCGATCAACGCCGCGCTGCGCAGCTTGTATGACGCGCTCTACATTTACCGCGGCAGCGATACGATCCCGCACTTGGTGGATAGCTATGAAGTCAACGACGACGCCACCGTCTGGACCTTTCATTTGAAAGACAATGCTGTCTTCCACGACGGCAGCTCGGTTAATGCCGATGCGGTCGTTTACAGCTTCAACCGGATTCTGGCGATATCGGGACCGCCGAGTTGGCGCTGGGCGACCATCGCTGACGAGAATACGGCGGCAGCGGTTGGCGAATTCAGCGTCCAATTCACGCTGACGCAGCCCTACGCGCCTTTCATCGGCACGCTGCCGCAACTCTTTGTCGTCAATCCCGCCATTGTCGAAGCCAACCTGGGCGACGACATGGGCCAGAGCTACTTGAAAGAGAACGCGGCTGGCTCCGGTCCCTTCACGCAGGGCCGCTGGGAGATCGGCAATCTCTACGAGTTCATCGCCGTCGACGACTACTGGGCTGGCTGGACCGGCGACGACCATCTGGACGGATTCATCTGGGTCATCCAGCGCGATGCGTCGACTCAGTTGAACTCCCTGCTGGCGGGCGAAACTCATATCGCCGATACTGTGGCGGCCAGCGACAAAGAGAAAATCGTTGGTTCCGAGGACTACGTTTGGGAAGAGCACGGCGGTTTCTTCACCAATACGCTCAAGATGAACAATACGGGCGAATACACCAGCGACATCAATCTGCGTAAAGCCGTCGCCCATGCGATGAACTATGAGGCCATGGTTGAAGCGCAGGACGTCAAGATCACCATACTGCCCGGTCCGACGCCGGCGAATTTTGTGGGCTATGTTGATGGCTTGGACTATCCCAAATATGATCTGGACAAGGCGCGCGAATACCTGGCGATGACGCCTTGGCCCGACGGGGGCATCACCTTGGATTACGTCTATGTCACCGACTTCCCGCGCGAGGAGATCCCGGGCTTGATCCTGCTGGAAGGGCTTGCCCAGTTGAACATTGAACTCAATATGATCCCCATGCTGTGGCCCGATATGACTGCAAGCTGTGGCTCGCAGGAAACTGGACCGGATATCATCAACATCTACACCCTGCCGCCATTCCTGGATCCGGACGCTCATCTCTACAACCAGTATCACTCGGGCCAATGGGGCAGCTTCAATTCCTGCAGCTTCTACCAGAACGACCGCGTCAACGAACTTCTGGATACAGCCCGCGTCATCGGCGATGCCGAGGAGCGCGCCGCGCTCTACACAGAAGCGCAAGAGATAATCGCCGCCGAGCAGCCCTCGGTCTGGATGTATACCGAAGACAGCAGCATTTCGATCAATAACTGTGTCAAGGGCTTTGTGTACTCGCCGATGTATCCAATCACGGTCCTCTTCCAGGATCTGTGGATGGAAGGTTGCTAGATTTTGCCCCCGGTGCGCTGCATCGTGTGGGTACTTCGAAGGGCGGTCGGGTAGACCGCTCGCAATTGGAATACTGAAGACGGGCGACTCATTGAGTCGCCCCTACCAATTCTATGTCGACTAAGTAGATACATTACTTGGGACAACTAACAATTGAACAAATGTCCTTAGCTTGACTCGTCATATATGAACCTCCGATTCTATCTGCTGCGCCGAATCGCGCTGATCGTTCCCACGCTGATCGGCCTCAGCATACTCACTTTCTCCATTGCCCGCTTGGTGCCGGGTGATCCCGTCGGGCTGGCGGCCGGACCCCAAGCCACCGAAGAGATCAAAGAAGCGCTGCGGCGGGAATTCGGGCTAGATCAACCGCTGCCGGTTCAATATATCAACTATATGGCGGGTTTATTCCGCGGCGACTGGGGGCAATCGCTCTATACGCGCCGCGATGTCTTGCCGGACCTGCGAACTTTCTGGCCGGCGACGCTGGAATTGACCACCATCGCCGTCATTATCGCCACGCTATTGGGTGTGCCGGCTGGCGTCATCTCCGCCATGTATCGCAATCGGCTGCCCGACCATGTCGCGCGGATATTGTCGCTCTTTTTTGTCAGTTTTCCGGCCTTTTGGCTGGCGATGATCTTTCAGACCTGGTTCGGCCGCGACTTGGGCATGTTTCCCATCAACAAGCGCCTGCCAGTGCTGGTCGCGCCCCCGGCCACGACCACCGGTTTATTTCTGATTGACAGCTTGATTCAACTCGATTTCGAGACCTTTCTTATCTCGTTGAAACATATTTTTATCCCGTCCCTGGTGTTGTCCTTTAGCGCCTTTGCCAGCATCACGCGGATCACCCGCGCCAGCATGGTCGAAGCGCTGGAAAAGGATTTTGTGCGCATGGAGCGGGCCATCGGCATCCCTTATCGCATCATCATTTTTAAGTATGTCTTGCGAAACGCCTTTATCGCGACTATCACGGTCATCTCGCTCAACTTTGGCTGGCTGATGGCGGGCGCCATATTGATCGAAACTATATTCGACTGGCCAGGCCTGGGCCTTTACGCTGTGCACGCGTCGCTGAGCCTGGATTTTCAGCCGATTATGGGCATTGCTTTTCTTTATGGAGTCGTCTTTAGCCTGATCAATATCCTGACGGATATGGTCTATGGCATTTTGGACCCGAGGATTCGCTATGGCTGAGTCCGACAGGCGCAAGAGCTCAAAACGGAACGAGGCGCGCTCGGCCCGTTGGGAGAATATCGCCCGCGGCTTGTATCGCTTTCGCTCCAACCGGCTCTCGATGATCGGTCTGTTAATGCTGATCTTCATCTTGCTGGTTGCGATCTTCGCTCCAATCATCGCGCCTTATCCCGAGGACGCCGCCGGCAAAACTCGTGTCATGGCACGTCTGCAACCGCCGAGCGAGGATTTTGTCTTCGGCACCGACAAGATTGGGCGCGATATCTTCAGCCGCGTGGTCATGGGAACCGGTCTGGCGCTGCAAGTCGGCACTGTCATCATCTTGCTGGCGACCAGTATTGGCGTCACCATCGGCGCGGTCTCGGGTTATGCTGGCGGCTGGGTCGATGACATCCTCATGCGCATCACCGATATTTTCTTGACTGTGCCCGCCCTGGTGCTGGCGATCGCCATTTCCGCCGCGCTGGGCAAGGGCATCATCAATGCCATGATCGGTATTTCGCTGGTCTGGTGGCCGGGCTTCGCCCGCTTGACCCGCAGTCTGGTGCTGTCCTTGCGCGAAGAGCCCTTCGTCGAGGCCGCATACGGCATCGGCGCCGGTCACATGCGCATCATCTTCCGTCACATTCTGCCCAATGCGGTGTCTCCCATCATCATCAAAATGACCACCGATTTCGGCTTCGCGGTTTTGACGGCCGCCGCGCTGGGATTCATCGGGCTGGGCGCGCAGCCGCCGACGCCGGAGTGGGGCGCCATGATCAACGACGGCCGTCGTTATTTCCCGGATGAGTGGTGGATCGCGACCTTCCCCGGGCTGGCGATCTGGTTGATGGTTTTCAGTTGGAACCTGATCGGCGACGGCTTGCGCGACGTCTTGGAT
The DNA here is from genome assembly GCA_011525385.1 of Chloroflexota bacterium. Lineage (GTDB taxonomy): Bacteria > Chloroflexota > Anaerolineae > Aggregatilineales > Phototrophicaceae > UBA6055. Next base: position 37,300 of record WTGF01000084.1, read on the forward strand.
CCGCGCGCGCGGCGGTAGCATGCCCATGGCTGATTTGCTCAACATAGAAGACCTGCACCTGGAATTCCACACCTACGACGGCGTGGCCAAAGTGCTAGCGGGCGTCGACTTAAAGATGCAGCGCGGCGATGTGCTGGGCTTGGTCGGCGAAACGGGCTGCGGCAAATCGATGACAGCGCTTTCCGTGCCGCGTTTGATCCCCATGCCGCCGGGCAAGATCACCGAAGGCCGCGTCACTTTCGATGGCGAAGACATCCTGAGCAAGTCGGAAGGCGAAATGGAGGCTTTCCGCGCCAGCCATCTGGGCATGATCTTTCAGGATCCGGTCACGAATCTGAATCCGCTCTTCACCATCCGCGAGCAATTGGTGGATGCCGTGCTCTATCAACAAGCGCGCGGACAAAAGGTGCCCGGGCGTTGGAAGGGATTTATGCCATCGGTGCGGCAGTTGCGGGGCGAGGCGCAGGAACGCGCGGTTGAATTGATGCGCTTGACGGGCATTCCCGATGGCGACAAGCGCATTTATGAATACCCGCATCAATTCAGCGGCGGCATGCGGCAGCGCGTCTTGATCGCAATGGCCTTGGCAGGCGACCCGGATCTGTTGATCGCCGATGAACCAACAACGGCTCTCGATGTTACCATTCAGGCGCAGATCCTGCGCTTGATACGCTCCCTGGTCAAACAGCTCGGCTTGACCGTCTTGCTCATCACCCACAATCTTGGTGTGGTGGCGCGCAGTTGCGAGCGCGTGGCCGTGATGTATTCCGGGCGCGTCGTCGAAGAATCGCCGGTGCGTGAACTCTTCAAGAATCCCAAACATCCCTACACGCGCGGATTGATCAATGCCGTGCCACAAAAGGACGTCAGTCGCGGCGGACTGATCGGCATTCCGGGCATGATCCCGAATTTGATTGATCCGCCGGCTGGTTGCCGTTTTCATCCCCGTTGCGAGCAGGCGATGGAGATCTGCCGCCGGCAGGTGCCGGCGGCGATCCCGGTCGGCGCGGAACACAAGGCATCGTGCTTCCTGTACCCGGAGGATGCATGAGCCGTCTGCTGGAGATCAATCACCTGAAGAAATACTTTCCCATTCGCGGCGGCTTGCTAAACCGACGGGTGGCGGATTTCCGCGCGGTCGACGACGTCAGCTTTACGCTGCAAGAAGGCAAAACCCTCGGCTTGGTCGGTGAGTCCGGTTCCGGCAAGACGACCATCGGCAAGTGCATATTGCGACTTTTGGAGCCCACGTCCGGACAGATCCTCTACGATGGGCAGGACATCACGCACATCAAAGCCCGTGAATTGCGCCGCCTGCGGGGCGAGATTCAAATGATCTATCAAGCGCCGGCCGCCTCATTGAACGGGCGCATGACTGTCGGGCAGATTATCGGCGAGCCACTTTGGATCCACGAAAAGCTGCGTGGAGACGAGGCGCGCGACCGCGTGCTGGAACTGATGACCGTGGTTGGCTTGAAAGAAGAGCACTACTACCGCTATCCGCACGAATTCAGCGGTGGGCAACAACAGCGTATCGGCATCGCTCGCGCCCTGGCCGTGCAGCCGCGCTTGATCGTTCTCGACGAGCCGACCTCCGCGCTCGACGTTTCCGTTCAAGCGCAGATCTTAAACCTGTTGCAAGACTTGCAAGATCAATTCGACTTGACTTATCTCTTTATCTCGCATGACCTGGGCGTGGTGCGTTACATGTGCGACGAGGTCGCCCTGCTTTATCTGGGCAAAATCGTCGAAGTAGCGAACACAGAGGTCATTTTTGAAGAGCCCAAGCACCCCTATACCCAGGCGCTGATTTCCGCCATTCCCGAACCCGATCCGGATCTGCAACGGGAGGAAATCATCATCCGCGGCGATCTGTCGCATGCTTTTTCACAGGGGGGCTGTCCCTTTGCGCCGCGCTGCCATGCTGAAAAACTTGCCAGCTGCGATTCCGTTTTGCCACCGTTGCTCGAAGCGGAGCAAGGGCATCTGGTCGCCTGTCATTTGCATCCTGCTTTATCCGCATCATCCGCATCGGAGCCCGCTTGATGCTCAGTCAAATCACATTGGAAGATATCCATCCCATCGGCATCGGCGCCGGCATTTTAGGCACGGGCGGGGGAGGCAACCCCTATTTGGGCGGTTTGCACCTGGCGTCGATCATTCGCGAAATGGGACCGCAACGCATTATCGATCCCTTCGATCTGACAGATGACGCGCTCTGCTGCGTCGTGGGAAGCATCGGCGCGCCCACAGTCAGCATCGAGAAGCTGCCGGAAGGCACCGAGATGAGCCGGGCTCTGAGCTTGCTAGAGGAGCATATCGGCCGCCGCTTTGACGCGGTCGCCATCGCCGAGATTGGCGGCGCGAACTCAATGCAGCCGCTGATCGGCGGCTTGCAGGCTGGCATCCCGACTGTCGACAGCGACAGCATGGGCCGCGCCTACCCGGAAATCCAGATGTCCTCCTTCCTCTTCGATAGCAGCGCCTCCGCCGCGCCGCTGGCCATGGTGGACGCCGCCGACAACGCCGCAGTTGTACCTGGCGCTTCCAGCGACAAATGGGCGGAGACAATCGCCCGCAACATCGCCGTCAGCATGGGCGCGCGCGCGGGGCTGGCTGGCACAATCATGAGCGGCGCGCAGGTCAAAGCCGCCGGCGTCCATTACACGCTGAGCCTGGCTCATCATCTCGGCTGCCAAGTGCTTGAGGCACAGCGACAAAAGTCCGATGTCCCCGAGGTTGTGGCGAGTGTGCTGGACGGCCAAGTCATTTTTCACGGGAAGATCAGCGATGTCGACCGCCGCGTCAGCAAGGGATTCGCTCGCGGCGGCGTCCGTATCGACAGCTTCAGCGGTGCGGACAAACTGGAAATCGAATTCCAAAACGAATTCCTGATCGCATTCATCAATGGCGAGGTGGCGGTGACGACCCCCGATCTGATCTGCATCGTCACAGAAGAAGAGGGCGAACCGGTCACGACGGAGTTACTGCGCTATGGCACGCGAGTGGCTGTCATCGCCGTGCCGGCGCCCCCGCAGCTCAAGACAGGGGTCGCGCTCGAGGTGGTGGGACCCGCCGCCTTCGGCTACGATGTCGCGTTCCGTCCCTTACCGGGCGGCGTGATTGGGCTGGCGCCGGGCCGCTGAAGATACAAGGATTATAAATGCTTGCTCTGTGCCTTAAGGAGGCAACAGTGAGATTCAAATCGTTTGCGATAATCGTAGCGGTCTTCGTCTTGTGCGGCGTGGCATCGGCGCAGGCATATGACATTCGCACCACTAGTAGAAATAATTTGCGGGCCGAGCCCAGCCTTGACGGGACATTCATTGAAACCGTGCCGGCGGGTACAGTTCTCCATGTCGTTGGCAGGTCGGGCAGATGGCTGAAGATCAACCGAAACGGCAATGAAGTCTGGATGGCGGATTGGGTCGGTTACAGCCGCGTCGAAAGCAGCGCCGGGCCGGCGCCCCAGCCCGCGAGCAATGTACCGGCGCAGGTGGATAACTGCTGTTTCGTCGACAGGCACTGCGCTACCGATGCGGAGTGGTCAGAAGGCTGGCACGCCTTCCAAAACAATCAATGCGCCGCGCCCGGACAGCCCCAGACATCGCAACCCGCGAGCAATGTACCCGCGCAAGTTGACAATTGCTGCTTCGTCGACAGGCAATGCAATACGCCTGCGGACTGGGAGAATGGCTTTTATGCTTTCCGTGACAACCAATGCCCCGCGCCCGCGCAGTCTCAGTCGCAAACATCGGCGCAGCCCGCCGACATTATCCCCGCGCAAGTTGACAATTGCTGCTTCGTCGACCGACAATGCAATACGCCTGCGGACTGGGAGAATGGCTTTTACGCTTTTCGGGACAATCAGTGCCCGGCGTCGACGGTCTCTCAGCCAGTGACAGTCAAAAGCTCTGCGGCGCCGATTTCTGCGGCAATACTGCTTTCGACTCCCTACATGACTGAGGGGGTCAGACTGTTGCTCGCCAATCCCAGCGTAGATCCGTTTAACAATTGCTGTCATATGCGCTATCAACATAAGGACTGTCACAGCAGCGCCGAGTGGGAAGCAGGCTACTATGCATTCCAGAACAACCAGTGTATTCGTCCTGCGCCTCTTGGGACACGACCGACAATAGAAGGCAGTGCTCGCTTTGTGAGCTATGCGGAAAGAGCCTTGGAATTGATAGAGATTCATGCGCCGGAGTGGCTGAAATACATCTACGTGAGTGGCGTACGGAAGATAAAAATGATCGATACGGTTCCAGTTAACTCTTCGGTATCAGGCATGGGTTTCAACAACATCGGATGGATAACACACGATGTCTTTCGGCAACGTCTTGATCCGAACTGGGCGCCGTCTAACCATGAGCTTGTGAGTTTGGCCGGCGCGCTGGCGCATGAAGCCTGTCATGCTATGCAGCAGCGCACCTACAGCCAATCCGCGGGCTGGACCAACGAAGCTGCATGTTTGGAAGCGCAGCTGGCTGTCATTGAGGCGATCAACAGGAGGCACAGTAGTATTCATTGGCTGCGGGATTTGATCGCCAATATCCAAAACCCCGATCGCTGGTGGTGGTAGAGATGCGGCGAACGCTGCCGGCGATGCGATAGTTCAGGCGCAGGTTGTTGGATAAGTGTCAATACTCACCGGAAGCGAATACATTTGAGAAACGGAGTTTCCCAATGAAAGCGAAGCTGCTGGCGGCAACAATAGCCGTGTTTTTTCTATATAGTATGGCATCGGCGCAGGGCTATGATATTCGCACCACAAGCAGAAACAATTTGCGGGCTGCGCCCAGCCTTGACGGGACTTTTCTCGAAACCGTGCCGTCGGGCACAGTCCTGCATGTCGTTGGCAGGTCGGGCAGATGGCTGAAGATCAACCGAAACGGCAATGAAGTCTGGATGGCGGATTGGGTCGGTTACAGCCGCGTCGAAAGCAGCGCCGGGCCGGCGCCCCAGCCCGCGAGCAATGTACCGGCGCAGGTGGATAACTGCTGTTTCGTCGACAGGCACTGCGCTACCGATGCGGAGTGGTCAGAAGGCTGGCACGCCTTCCAAAACAATCAATGCGCCGCGCCCGGACAGCCCCAGACATCGCAACCCGCGAGCAATGTACCCGCGCAAGTTGACAATTGCTGCTTCGTCGACAGGCAATGCAATACGCCTGCGGACTGGGAGAATGGCTATTACGCTTTCCAGAACGGCCAATGCGCGGCGCTGGCGCAGGCTCAGTCCCAGACATACACACAGCCCGTCAGCAATGTTTCCGGAACGATTGACAACTGCTGTTTGGTCAACCGACAGTGCCACAGCCCGGATGATTGGGACCAAGGCTTTTACGCTTATCTGGCGGGCCAGTGCCCGGTATCGGGCGGCGTGCGGAGAGTGGCCTGGACCTCATACATGCCCGCCGGGGTGACAGAACTCTTGACAAATCCCTCCAGCGATCCCTTTGACAATTGCTGTATTATGTACCATGGCACCTGTCACAGCAGCGGCGACTGGGAGCGCGGACGCAAGCGCTATATCGATCGTTACTGTCTTCATCCAGCGCCTCTGGGGACGCGCCCCAGGATCGTGGGCAACGACAAATTCAAATACCTGGTGGAAAACGCGCTGGCGCTGATAGGGGCACATGCGCCCGAATGGCTGCATTTTATCGATCACAGTGGCACGCTCATGTTTGAAGCGCGCGTGGACCAAGCCGGGGGCTTTTACAATCAAGATTGGTCGATCGTGCATGGCTGGACTAGTTTTGAGAATAATGATCCGCATTGGTTGCCCGATTACGATTATTTTGTGGGCTTCGCCGGTGGCATCGTTCATGAAGCCTGTCACTCTATTATGCAGCGAACCCACACTCAACTCCCGGGTTGGAGAAACGAAGCGCCTTGCGTCGAAGCCCAGTTGGCTGTCATCGAGGCTATCAATCCCAACTCCGGGGATGTTCCCTGGCTGCGGGATCTGGTGGCCAATATCCGCAACCCGGAAGTCTGGTGGTGGGACTAACAGCGATGTGGCTAAACGTTCCGGCGATGCGACAATTCAGGCGCAGGTGCTTGGAAAGTGTCTGTATTCTCGGGACGCGACTAGGTTAAGCGAATCGGAGTTTCCTCATGAAAGCGAAGCTGCTGGCGGCAATATTAGTCGTGCTTCTTCAATACAGTATGGCATTGGCGCAGGGCTATGATATTCGCACCACTAGCAGAAACAATTTGCGGGCTGCGCCCAGCCTTGACGGGACGTTTCTCGAAACCGTGCCGGCGGGTACGGTTCTCCATGTCGTTGGCAGGCTGAACCGTTGGCTGAAGATTAGCCGAAACGGGAATGAAGTCTGGATGGCGGATTGGGTCGGTTACAGCCGCGTCGAAAGCAGCGCGGTTGCAGCGCCCCAGCCCGCGAGCAATGTCCCCGCGCAAGTAGACAATTGCTGTTTCGTCGACAGGCAATGCGCCACAGATGCGGACTGGACAGAGGGCTGGCACGCCTTCCAGAACGGCCAGTGCGCCGCGCCTGCGCAGCCTCAGCCACAGACACCAACACAGCCTGCGAGCAATGTACCCGCAAATGTTGACAATTGCTGCTTCGTGGATCGGCAGTGCCATAGCGATGCGGCCTGGACGGACGGCTATCATGCGTTTCAGAACAATCAGTGCCCGGTGGCTGCGGGCGCTCGACAAGGGGTAGCGGCGTCGCCTGCTGCGAGTATCAGCGTCTGGACGCCAAACATGACCGAGGGCGTGAAACAGTTTTTGGCCAATCCGTCCAGTGATCCCTTCAACAACTGCTGCTACATGCACCACAACACGTGCCACAGTGAGGAAGACTGGCAGCGGGGCGCTCATCAGTATCAGCATCATGAGTGCGCTCACCCGGCGCCGCTCTGGACGCTTCCCACAATAGTGGACAACGGAACGCCAGTGGGCAGCGCAAGATTTACCGACCTGGTGAACACTGCCCTGGATTTGATACGGGATCATGCGCCGGAATGGCTGGGTTATATTCAGCTCAGTGGCGTGAGGCAGCTAGAACTGATACCCGGGAAGCTAACAGCTGGGTTCTGGAACCAGCAATGGTTGACGGGGCTCGGCTACTGGAGCGAGCAACAGACTGATCCAAATTGGGTGCCCGACCTCAACTATGTTTTGAGTTATGTGAACGGGATCACGCATGAGGCTTGCCATGCCATTAAGCAGCGAACCTACACTCAAACTGCTGGCTGGGCAAACGAAGTACCTTGCATTGAAGCGGGCAGGGCTGCAGTAGATTCCATCAGACCCCACGTTCGAGGTTTCCGCTGGCCGCGGACTTAGGACGCCAATTATCTCGCGCTCGCAGGCATATCGTCGGTGCGAGGCGGCGAACTTCGTCAACGATACCGGCGCGCGCAGTTTCAAACATTAGTGTCAACATACAATGAAGGAGCAGGCAAATGAGAATAGGAATTGATGTCGGCGGCACCAACACTGATGCTGTCTTGATGGACGGCACGACCGTCGTCAGTTCAACCAAGACCCCGACCACCGCCAATGTCTCGGAAGGCATCGCCACCGCCTTGCGGGAGGTCATTGCGGATTCGGGCATCGACACGGCGACCATCGATGGCGTGATGATCGGCACTACGCATTTCACCAATGCCGTGGTCGAACGCAAGCACCTGACGCCGACCGCTTGTATTCGCCTGGGATTGCCGGCGACGGTCTGCCTGCCGCCCATGGTCGATTGGCCCCTCGATCTGCGTGACATAGTTGGCGGCAATGCCCATCTGGCGCACGGCGGGCACGAATTCGACGGGCGCGAGATCTCGGCCTTTGAACCGGACGAAGTCCGCGATATCGCCGAGAAGATCAGAGATGCTGGCTTAAACGCCATCGCCATCTCGTCGGTGTTCTCGCCGGTCAATGCGACCTTTGAGGAACAGAGCGCCGAGATCGTGCGTTCGGTGATTCCGGACGCCAATATCACATTGTCGAGCGAGATCGGGCGCATCGGTTTGCTGGAGCGTGAAAACGCCGCCATCATGAATTCCTGCTTGCGGCAACTGGCCGCGCGCACGGTCGACGGTTTCAAAGCCGCGCTTGACGAATTGCAGATCAGGTCGCCCTTTTACATCAGCCAAAACGACGGCACCTTGATGAATGCCGATTTCGCCAAGGAATATCCGGTGCTGACCTTTGCCTCGGGACCGACAAACAGCATGCGCGGCGCAGCCTTCCTCAGCGGACTCAAGGACGCCATCGTGGTCGATGTCGGCGGCACCACCACCGATATCGGCGTCTTGCAGCACGGCTTCCCGCGGGTCGCGGCGCTAGCCGTGGAAATCGGGGGCGTACGCACCAACTTCCGCATGCCCGATACTTATTCCATCGGTTTGGGCGGCGGCAGCCTGGTTGGCCCCCACCCTAAATCCCTCCCCCATAAAGAGGGAGGGACTTCTTTGACATTGGACACCCCTTCCCTCCTTGTGGGGGAAGGGGTGTCCAATGTCAAAG
>WTGF01000001.1 GCA_011525385.1 Chloroflexota bacterium
CTTTTTTTAAGATATCGCGTTCCTCCCGAGCAATAGACAGCTCACGCTTCAAGCGCCGTATCTCCGCTTCCGTTTCGCGCTCGGCGCTGGGCTTTAAAGCCTGGTTATTCTCATCAACGCGATAGCGTTGCCGCCACTTGTAGATCAGTCCTGGCGTGATTCCCAAGTCGCGTTCGACTTGGGCTACTTTCATACCGGGCTGCGCCGCCAAATTGAGCGCTTCACGTTTCAATTCCTCTGGATATTTCATCATCGCCTTCCATCCTAACTTCGCACCCTATTTTATTGGACAACTTGACCGTCCACAAAATCGGGGGAGGTTCACCAAAGCATTGGGGGGAAGCGTCGGCAATCTCCCCTCCCTGATGCTTCGGGGAGGGGCCGGGGGAGGGGTAGAAACGCTCAAGAACGCCTGGTCTTCCAGCCGGACGCTTCGCTAAGCTTGCAGCGCGGCATTAACCTGATCGTCGACGCGGTACGCCCGACGTTGGGTCCCATCCCGCGCACGGTCGCTGTCAGTCAAGCGCTGGACAATAAGCCACCGGATCTGTTGGACAAGGGCGGCTTGATCGCGCGCCGCATCAGCGATTTGCCCGATCGCGATGCCGATATGGGCGCTATGCTGCTGCGGCAGATGCTCTGGCAATTGTACGAAGACTGCGGTGACGGCACTGCGACCGCCGCTGTGATATTCCAGTCGGTATACAACGAGGGTCTGAAGTATATCGCCGCCGGCGGGAACGCCATGCGTCTGCGGCAGTGCCTCGACGAATGCCTCGATGTCGCGCTGGATTCGCTTGAAGAGATGAAAACGCCGGTTGCCGGGCGCGAACAACTGGCGCAGCTGGCTGAGTGCATTTGCCATGATCGCGAATTGGCGGAGAAGCTGGGCGAGATCTTCGACTTCATCGGCGAGCACGGCCAGCTCGATGTGCGGCGCGGCCATACGCGATCAATCGAGCGCGACTACATGAAGGGCATGTACTGGAGGCGGGGCGCTGTCTCGCGGGCGATGCTGCGCGGCGGGAAAGAACTGGATCGCATCGTCATGAACGACGCCGCGGTACTGCTCAGCGATCTCGATATCGAGCATGCGGAAGAGCTGCTGCCCGTTATCAGCATGCTCATGCGGGCGGGCGCCAAGTCTTTGCTACTGGTCGGCGAAAAATTCTCCGAAGCGGTCATCAATCTCATCCTCAACAATAAGAAACCTGAGAAATTCCGCATCGTGGCGGTCAAGACGCCGGGGGCGACAGACGACCAGCGCCGCGCCCACTTAAACGACATGGCGGTGATTACCGGCGCGATTCCGCTCTTCAAAGCGGCGGGCGACACGCTGGCGACCGCAGTAGAGCGTCCCAAAGATCTCGAGGGCGATGACCCGAGCAAACACGCGCGCTCCAGCTACTTCGGTGGGGCGAAGCAGGTCTGGGTCGAGCGAACGATGTTCGGGCTGGTCTCCGACCGCGAGGATCAAGATGAACTGACTGAGCATCTGGCGGATCTGTTGGAACTGGTGGAATACGCGACGGACAAGGACGCGGAGGCCTTTCTGCGCGAGCGCATCGGCAAGATTCTGGGCGGCGTCGCCATTCTGCGCATCGGCGATGTCCTGCCGACGCGGATGGACAACCGCATCGCCATCGCCAAGGAAACCGCCAAATCACTGCGCCGCGCTTTGCGTGATGGCGTCCTGCCGGGCGGCGGCGTCGCCCTGCTGGCTTGTCGCGATACGCTGGAAAAGGCGCTTGACCCGGATGAAGAAAGCACCGGGCGCGCCGCGCGGCGCATTTTGCTGCGAGCGCTGGCAGAGCCAATCCGAACGATCTGCCGCAACGCCGGCTTCGATTCGGCAAAAGTGGCAGAATTGGAAGGTATGCCCCGCGGTCACGGGATCGATATCCGCAGCGGCGCCCTCGTCGATGTGATTGACGCCGGCATCATAGATGTGGCGTCGGTGCTTGAAGCGGCGCTACGAGGCGCGGTGAAGGCCGCCGCTCTGGCGCTGACCATTGATGTGCTGCTGCATCACGAGCGACCGCAAGAGACCTATACGCCCTAAGATTGTCGGCGCGCCGCCCCGTTGGATTCACCCGCGCTTTCAGCTATCATGTGAATGAGCGACATCCGTTTGATGGAGTGAGGTTGGGATGTTATCTTCGCGCTTGTGGCGGCAAATCGCCCAGCCGGACACGCGCAATCCTATTTTCCGGCGCGCGAGCCAAAGCTACAAGCCCGCCAGCGCGCCAAAGCGGCGCTACAGCTTTCCTCGACCGCTGCTGCTGATCGCTGGAATCGCCCTCATCGTAGCGGTCGCGCTGCAACCGCAACTCCTGGCCCTGTTCTTCGGCATTCCGATGGTCATGATCATGCTGGTGGTGGCCAGTCCGGCGCTATTGCCCCTGTTCGCGCTTGTGGCGGGCATGTTCCTCGCCGTTGAGATCATCGGGGGCATCACCCGCGAAAAGCGCCAGCACACCTACGAGTTGATTTGCAGCTCGACCCCGGGTTCGCTCTACGCCAATTGGTCCTTCGCCAGGGGCATCACTCACCGCGGCGGCTGGTTTGCCGCCTTGCGCTGGGGGGGCGCGTGGTCGCTGCGGCTGGGCGGCGTCGTCCTGGGCGGCGCCCTGCTGCTGATCCTGTGGCTGCTGCTATCCGATCAAGCACAAGTGGGGCTGGAGCAGTTGCGCGTGCCCCTGCTGATCGCGCTGCTGCTGGTTCTGTACTACAGCCACTTGACGCAGACCGTCGTGCTAAGCACCCTGATCGGGCTGTTCTTGAGCAGCTTCGACCTGGACAAGCGCGACGCGGCGTTCATCAGTGTTTGCTTGTATATCTTGGCGCAAGCGCTGTCCATCGGGCTGGCATTGCTGTTTTACGTCACCTGCAGCCGGCTGTTCTATGAGCCGCAGACCTTGGTCAGCATGGGCGTCGAAAGCGTCACGGTCGGGATCGTGATACTGAGCCGCGAGGCGTTGATTGTCGCGTTGTGGCGGGGGCTGCGGGCGCGCTTGGATTCGAGTTCGCTTGGTTACACTTTACAATCGCGGCATATTCTAGTTGCGCAATAGGCTGGCTGGCACGATGACGGCGACGCGGCGGACATCAATGCCGGAAAGGTTAATCTGAGTTTGTAGCGCAATTTGCTTCATTCTCTGATCCAGGCGATCTTTGAGGTCTTGTTTTCTACGTTCGGCCAACCCTCGTAAACCCCTATACGCCGGCGCGTTCTCCGGGTGTTGTTGCTCGTTCCAGAGGAACCGATCAATCAGCAATTGTTCATGGTTGATTTCCGCTTGCAAGCTTGCTTTAACTTGCTGCTTCTCTTTTTCGTGCTGCTTTAACTCTTGAGCCTCAACTTCCTTCAGATGCTGCTGTACAAGGTATTCAATGGCGTAAGCCTCGGCACGATCTGCAAGTGTCTGATCCTTGTGCCAATCTCCCCATAGCAATTTGGTAACTTGCCCCTTATCTTCCATCAATGCTGCTCGAAATGTGAGGAATGTCCTCCTCTCTATCGGACTTACAATACCACCGCTGTCCACCTGGACAAACTGTGCCTTTCGTTCAATGAGATTGTTCTCACGCAATCCGTTATGAATCGCCCACTCCAAATCTAACAGAAGGCGAGGACTTGAACCTTTGTCATTTTCGTCCGTAAGTACAGGCAGTGCTTCACCACATTCTGGCAAGCTTTTTCCCCAATGAAACTTTACCCAACTTATCGTCGCCTCAAGCAATGGATGACCGGGGCCAACCACTTCTGGCGCGTCAAACCTCGTCGCAAGACGCATAGGCAAAGGATCAAAGCTAACTCGCTCATATTCGGGGACCACATCCCTTATGCCGTTTCGTCTGGCATGATCGACAATAACGCCAGGAACTCTAACGATCTTGTAACACCCGTTTCCCAACTCTCGGATGTCGCCGCCTACTACGGAGGAATAATCAATCGAAAGACAATTGAACATTCTTATAAGAAAGTCTCTTATATTCTGGGAATACAAGCGGTTTGCTTTCGAAGCATCCATATTCGAACGAAGTAGTTCAATATCAATTGCATCAGAAGCCAGTACGCGTCCTTGCGCCAATTCATGGATGCGCTTAGGATTTACTGTGTCGTCAATCACTTGATTTAATCTTTCCCGTACCTCTGGATTGTCGCCGTACCGAAGTGCATCCCTTAACAGATCTGGCAAAGGTGTACCAACAAACAGTTCGCCAAGTACGTCAAAGACCTTGCCATTTAGCGCATTTCCAATAGTTTCCAGCTTTTGCAAGAGGCGCTCGTACACTGAGCCTTCGCGCGTCTCTCTTGTAACAATATTCCACAGATGGCAAACCTCGGTCTGTCCGATGCGATGAATTCGGCCGAAACGTTGCTCTAGACGATTAGGATTCCAGGGCAAATCGTAATTTATCATCAAGTGTGCGAACTGTAGGTTGATACCTTCACCAGCAGCGTCCGTGGCAACTAAGATTTGAACGTTTGGATTGTCACGGAATCGGTCTTGAATAATGCGACGCTGTTCATGTCTTACACCGCCATCAATTTTGACAATCATGCCCGGATCACCGAGCAGGTTGCCAAGCTTTTTGACAAGATAATTGAGTGTAGCGCGATGCTCGGTAAAGATAATCAACTTACGCGGCTGGCCATCCCTCTCCATTTCTGGCAAACGCCTTTCCCAAATCTCGCGCAGTTTTTCCCATTTGCTATCCCTATTGCTGCAGCGAACAACATCTGCCTGCGATTGCAGGCTCTGCAGAGTCTCAATTTCTCTTTTGAGTTCATCGGGGTTAAGAGATGCAGTCGCCAGATCGTTGGCTTCATCTTCTTTCTTTTCGCGGTCTTCTGCCTTTAGCTCCTCAACGTCTTCTTCATCAAAGTCTTCGTATGAAACAGGCTCCCGGTTGTGCCAATCTAAAAGCAACTCTTCCAATCGTAGCTTGCGAGATTTCAATGACTGGTATATCGCTTCGGGGGAGGAGGCCAAACGACGTTGCAAGACAATCAAAGCGAAACCGACCGTATTTCTGCGCCCACCTTCCAGGTTTTGGGCACGATTGAACTCGTTGCGACAGTAATTAGTTACCGCCTCATATAGCGCAAGTTCTTGTTCGGAAAGGCCGTAATTTGCGGTGTATGCCTTGCGCTCTGGGAACAGTGGCTTGCCTTGAAAGGTGACAAGCTGCTCTTTCATCCGACGTAGAACTATATCGGAAGTATCGAATCGCGGAACTCCAACTCGGAAACGCCCTTCAAAGCGGTCTTCATCCAAAAGTTGCAAAAACAATTGAAAATCCGGTTCATTGCCGTTGTGCGGAGTTGCAGTCATCAGCAGGAAATGGCGAGTGATACCGCTGAGTTCTTCGCCAAGCATATAGCGCTGTGTCCGGCTGATTTCTCCACCAGAGTAAGTAGCGGACATTTTGTGCGCCTCATCGCAGATAATCAGATCCCAATGTGAATCCCGCAACAATTCCCGGTACTCTTGACGCTTCAACTGATCCATTCTGGCAATTAAACGATCACGTTCAGCGAAAGGATTGCCGCGAGAGATCATGTCCCGGGAAAGTATTTCGAAACTGACGCGAAACTTTTCTCGAAGTTCAATTCGCCATTGCTCGCTAAGGTTGCCCGGGACAACAATCAAACATCGGCGCGCAATATCACGCACCAAAATTTCACGGATGAATAATCCCGCCATGATTGTTTTGCCCGCGCCCGGGTCATCTGCCAACAAGAAACGTAGTGGGTGCTGTCCCAACATCTTGCCGTAGACTGCTTCTATCTGATGCGGCAGAGGTTCAATATTCGAAGAAAACACTGCCTGATATGGATCGAATAGATGCGAAAACCGAATCCGCCTCGCTTCCTCAGCTAAGCAAGCAAATTCTGCATATTCACCATATACCAATGAATCTTTAGCTTCAAATAGTATATCTTCATCTCGACGAAATATAGTTCGGTCATAATAATTTACTCCCAATTTGTAGACTAACTTAACAGAAAGCGTTAGATTGCCTGAATTCCCAAACGCTTGTATTGCCTGTCCGGGAGTAGCTTGTATCACTTCTACAACTTGATCCGGCACCAAACCACAAACCCGCATACCCGGTTTCAAATCTTCCAACTTAATCATCAACCCCGCCTTTCGAACAATCTACTATATGATGATTCTTACATTAATCATTGTTTATATAAACCCCAAGAAAAGGGGGTAAAGCGAGCGACGCCTAACTCAACACCCCCGCCCCAACCCTGAGGAGGCGACAGGTTTCACAGAATCCTCGGATCGGAATAATATCTTAGGGTG
>WTGF01000026.1 GCA_011525385.1 Chloroflexota bacterium
AGCCGAAGAACGAAGCCTTGTATCGTTGGGGACTTGCCTACAAAGCGCGCTCAGGAACCAAAAGAATGTCTACCGCGGTGGCCCACAAATCTGCCAAATCCTTGTGGCATATGGGACGACAAGGCGGAGTACCGAACGCGCCAAAGACACTGCGTGCGTGAGAAAACAGACGCCCGCGCAACAGCTCAACCGGCGTCCCCTTTTGCGTGGGCAGCAATGACAATTGCTCGGGCGTCTCTCTGTGCCTGTTTTTTGATAAACCGCGATCTGCGGTAGCCGAGCGAGTTTATTATTTTGTGTGGGCGCGGTAGCCCAAATTCGCCGGTTACGCGCCGAGCGGCTGTGGTTAGAATGCAGTTTGTGCAATGTTCATCACAGCGCATACTCATTTTGATGCATTTGCCCTGGGAACTATATCAGTTTGCTATATGGTTCCCTTTCCACTCATGGATTCGCGGAAGCGCGCCTCGCCGATGCCAGCATGGTGAGGGCGCGTGGTGGTATGGGAGCGGATGTATCAATCAAGCGCCCGGGGTTGTAGCTGTCGTTGTTTGGCCAGCCGAGTTCTGGAGGCAGTTCGGGCAGGAGTTCGACGGAGAGGTCGTGGTTGAGACGGAATATAACGATATCACTGTAATCCGTGTCGGCATCAAGATATCGCAAGCTTTCGTCTATGTCATTCGTGCTGCAGGCCTCGCCCAAAATACATAGTGAGGATACCGCAGGGCGGCCTTCTCCATATAGTAGATAGATAGCGCTGTCGAACATATGACTCCATAACTCGTCTATGCCAAGTTCTGAAAGCTGATCGAGTGACATGTCGGTGACCAGCGCCAGGCGAGCGTTCGACTCGTAATGCGGAACTTGTTCAACAATCTGCCATAGAATGCTTGCCTTGGCATTGGCGCTGTCATTGAAATACGCCTGTTGTACGAAGAGACGCGAAGTTGCCGGCAGGATAAGCAAGAGACTCGCGACAATGACCAAGGTCTTACGAATACGAGATCGTCTGATTGGCTCAGTTAACAGCAGCAGCAGTCCAAAAAAAGCGATTGAGGCGCCAAATGGCACATTGACATATAATCGCCAGAATTCTGTGTGATATTTGTCAATCCACATACCAACACCTATAGACGGCAAAATAAAGACCAGCCCTCCTGCGAGCCAAAACATCGCCGCTCTTCGAGATGGCAGCGCGCTTGCCCTTTTGTCAATTGCCAGCAGCAGCATGACGATGGCTGTAAGCGCAACCGCCATCAATGTATGCGCAAGGTATGTGTTTTCGCCCATGACGGTGATCGCCTCGCGCCAGCCATCCCAAAGGGTTTGACGGTACACGTCCGCGATGACGCCGGCATAGTAGCTGACAGTTTCTAGGATGTTTCGGTCGGCGCGGACGGGTCCTAGGACGTACTGGATGCCATAGAACCTCAATCCTCCGCTGGCCAGGATCAGCAAATAGACGATCTTGAGCGTGGGAACGAGATACCAGATCGCGGTCATGTTGAAGTTTTGCCAAGTTTTCCGCGGCCCGCGCAGCAACCACAGAAGTGGTACGACAAGGATTATGACAAAAGCATTCTCATATACGAACAGGGTCAAAATCAGCGCTAACCATATACCCAGCAGTCTCAACCTGCCGGGTTTCCGCAAATAATCCATAGCGAGGTTTATCGCGGCCAGCAGCGTCAGTAAGGACATGGACACCGTGACTGACCGCAATGACATCAATGACGAGTTGACCGGATAAACCATGAACACGATAGTTGTGACGAATGCCGACAACCTGTCGACGCCTAGCCGGCGCAAAATAACGTAGAAGAGTGTCAGCTTCCCGCCGTAGATAAGAAAATTGAGCAGATGCAATCCCGTAAAAGAATTGGTACTAAGCGTGTCTGCAAATGCGTCCGGATATAGCCCAAAGAAACGCAGCAGCACTTCCCTGTCCATCCGCGATGGCCTGCCCTCAAGAAAAGCTCGCTTAACCCACTCTTCGTATTGTCCAATGGAGTCGAAACCGAAGGGAAGATAGAGTAGCAGAATGAATACAACGAAGACCCCGATGACGAGAAAGTCCGCGCGCAGCCTTTTCCTTATGCCTTGTCTGCAATACTCAAAAACCAGCGGTATGAAAACGAGCCCGGCCAGGACAAGACCGAATATCTGCCAGGCTCTGGTTGTGAAGACATTTCCCAGGCCACCGAGAAGACTCTCAATGGTGTAAGCGTGCGCTGTTTGGACGAGCGCTAGAAAGAGCAAAAGCGCAAGCAATGCCAAAATCGGAGAAGCGTTCAGCGGGATTGGATCAGTCATCCGCAGTGTGGCAAGATAAAATGAAGCGATGAGAAAGGGTGATATTAACAACAGCAGCAGGAGACTTTGTGCTACAGCCGCTGGAAAATATCGGATATTCAGCTCATACGCGCGTAATTGTCCATTTTCTGCCGTGATATCAAAAACGGGACTGCTCGCATCTGTCGACGGGCAATAAATCATCTCGCCCCAGCCTATTTTCCCCTGATCGTCGATATATATCGACAGAATCCCCTCGAGGTCCCAGGAAATCGTCACGCAGCCTTGCGGCAAGAGCACCCATGCCCGGTCTGCCGCGATCTCAACGGATGCGCCGCCGAATTCCGTCTCGATAAATGGAGCCGGGGTACCGACCATTCCTACCAGGAGGAGCAAGAAAAGCGCCGCCGGCAAGATTCGCATCCTGCCCCTTGATATCATCTGCGAAATTCGTACTGCCACTTCCGTTTCCTTTGCTTAACGGTTCGTCTCAGCTCGGCGCGCCGATGCCAACATGGACCTGGCTCGGGACGATATCCCCGCGCCGCGATCATATAGCAGACTGACATCGTAAGGAGAACGCGAGTCCAGGCCGAAGTAATCAGCCGGATCTTCAATCACTGCGGCTGACATGTCCGCGGCAATGTTTATCGCAAGTGTACGCTGAAGCAACTCCGACGAATCCGATGTAAAAATCGTCTCCTCGCCCCCAAATACGCTGCACTCTTCTTTATCAACGCAGAAAGTCGACTGGATCGGCAAGCCGTTTCCGTAAAGCACGTACAGCATACTATTGTCAAGATCATTGCTATAGCGCAATTCGCTGATAGCCGAGGCCGCCAACTCTTCTTTGGTCATGTCTGTTGTGAGCAAGATTACTGTGTCATCTTCGATTCGCGGAATCGTCCGCATCAATTGATAAAGCATGCGCGCCTTGCTATCAGCCCGGCGGACTGCCGAACCATGTTGAACCAGCAGGCGCTCCGTGGCCGGCAATATCAGAGCAAGGCACAGCGCTATTATTGTAGCCTCACGGTATCGGCGGGACAGGGCGTGTACGGCAAATATGCGCGCCAAACTAAATACCGCGATCGACGCGCCGATAGGGACATAGAAATACATGCGCCACAGGTCTCCGGCGTATTGAGGCAACCAGATCAGTATGCCCACCGCCGGCATCACAAACAGTAAGCCGTAGACAAAGGACATCTTGGCATTGTCCTCGACTCCCTGCCCATCCGAGTCGCCGCTGCGTACAAGATACCAGGAAAACGCGCCTGCCAGCGTCAACATCGCCAGGCTGGGCGCCAACCAGTTGCTAGCGCCAGTCGCATTGAGCGCTTCTACCCAACTACCCACAAACGTATGCCGGTAGACCTCCGCCAGCCGCCCGAAAACCGCGCCTAGCGCGTCGGCGCTGATAGCAAAGGAATTTTTGCTGCTCTCGAAAACATAACTGTTGTAAAAGCTCATATTCAGCGAGGAGAGCAGCAGCAAATGCGCGATCTTGCAGGCTGGAAACAAGTACCAGACAACTGTCAAGTTCGCGTTTCGCCAGCCCCCGCGCGGTCGACGTGAAACCCACAGCGCTGGCGCTACCAGAATGATTGCATAAGCTGTTTCGTTGGTGACTATGTTGAACAGCAACCCAAGCCAAATGCCCAGGAGATGCCAACGGCTCGAATTCTCGCGATATTCCAACATCAAGAATGTTGCGGCAAGTAGTGACATGACGCTGAACTGATTAGGCAGAGACCGCAGTGACATCAAATCGGAGTTGACCGGGTAGACCATAAAAAGCATGGTCGTCAAAAACGCATGCGCTCGGGTAAATCCAAGTGCCCGCAAAATGCCGAAAAGCAGCGTCAGCTTTGCCCACAAGATCAAAAGGTGCGCCAGATGGAAACCGACAAATGAATCCGGGGCGATGATGTTCGCCAGCAGGTGCGGCACCATCACCCAAAAGCGCGTATTCAATTCAAGTTCGACGTTCCAGGAGTGTTGGCCTTCCAGATAGGCGCGGTATCCCCACGATTCCCAGTGTCCGATGCTATTGAATCCGAAGGGCAGGTACAGAAAAATCAGAAAGAGCATTAAAGCGCTACCGACGGCAAGGTCAGCGAACTGACGCTCTCGCAACTTTTGTCGCACCCTGCGGATTATCAACGGTAGATAGACGACTACCGCCAAAGTTAGCCCAAGCAACTGCCAGGACGGGTGTCGAAAGCGCCGGTGTATAACTTCCAGCAGTTCCCTGAGCGGATTGGAATCAATCGCCCCGAATAGCAGAGCCAGCGCTAGCAGAAACTGAAGAAAAACAAGCAGGGCACGCAGGGAAAACGCGTTGGTCGCACCCGGACGCAGAAGATAATATGACGCGAGGAGAGGACAAAGCATCAAGCCCAATACACCAATGTGGAAGAACAGAAAGTCGCTGAGGCTAGTTGCCCGCCGGATTGCAAGGAAGCCTAAAGCGCAGTCTGCGACAAATAATGCCAATACGAGGACAACGAAGGTTCGCTGCGGCAGCTTCAGTTGGGAACTCATCCGAAATTAGTGCTCGGCCGATTGGCGGACAGGTTAAGGTTTCGTCAATCCTAACATAGTGTATGCGCGCCGCGGCAAAGGGGCGTCAGGATTGTACAATCTTGTCACATCGTACGTCAGGCCGCGGAATTCGCTAAAAATCGTTTTAGGCTCTGAAACCAGTTCAAGGGAAAGATCATCATGAAGCAAGAAGACAAGCGTGTCAGATAGATGATCGGCCCAATTTGAGATGGGATAACAATTCTCTGCCGACAGGCACATGGAACCCAAACCGGAAACCCCGCCGCCGTGTATGACAAACAGCGCGCTTCCGATCATATCCGACTTCATCTCTTCAATGTGTTTGGACAATCGGATTTCAGTGGGCATATCGCTTATAACAAGAACCCTGGTTTTGCTCTCCATTTCGGGCGCAATCTGCACGATCTGTTGGAGAACGCGCTTTTTGTTATTGGCGCTGACAACGAAATGTTCATGCTGCAGGATCAAGCGGGAGACGCCCGGAACAATGAACAGCAGGCAAAGGATCATGATCGCTGGATCTCTGAATCTCTGGCTTGGGAGGCGGCTGGCTATCAGCGCGATCAGGCTGAACAAGGCAATGGCGGCCGGTCCCGGCACGTAGAGATAAAGCCGCCACAAGTCTTGACTATAGTAACTGAACCAGATCAAGACCCCTACCGCAGGAACAATCAACAGCGTCCCGGTCAGAAAACCAAGGATCATCTTTCTTTCAGTTGCATAGCTCTGGCTTTGTTCCCTTTTCCACAAGTACCAGGCGACGGATCCCACCAGCGCTGCTATTGCGAAGGTCAGCAACAGCCAACTGTTTCGTCCTAAATCAGCCAACGCCTCGCTCCAACCCACGACGAAGGTCCGGCGGTATACCGCGAGCAGATTGTCGATGGTTGTCGCTATGAGATTGTCGCTAAATTCGCTGCCGGCGTAAACATAATTCGAGCGGTAGAATCCGCGCCCGGTGAGCACGAGTAAAACAAGGAATGTCAATTTGAGGGCTGGGACCAGATACCAGACGACTGTCAGGTTGACTTCACGCCACCACGGTTTGCGAATTCGATACCACCACACAAGCGGAAAAACCAGGATTAACGCGTATTGCGCTTCGTAGGCGCCGACAGACATCGCGAGCGCCAGCAAAGTCCCCGCAAGACGCCATCTTGTCGGGTTTCTCATGTAATGCAGTACAAGATAAATCGCCGCCAAAAGGCTAAGCGTTCCATATTGCAGCGAAAATGACCGCAGATTCATCAAGCCGGAATCGACCGGATAGACGGCGAATAGCATCGTAATCAAATAAGCGAATAGTTGCCCAACGCCGAAAAAGCGCGTGATCCCGTAGAATAGCGCCAGCTTGCCCCACAGAAAGAGCGCAAAGCACAAGTTGTATCCGGCAAAAGACTCGGTGTCGAGAAGCAAGCCCATCCCTTGTGGCAACAGAAACCAAAAACGATGAGCCAACTCCGTATACAGACGCTCCCGATACAAGCCCTCGAAAAAGCTGCGACTGAACCACTCTTCCCATTGCGCAATTGTGTCAAATCCAAAGGGCAAATACAGCAACCCGATGAACAGCAGGAATGAGCTGACGACAACAAAGTCCGCGACTCGCCGCTGTTTCCGGCCCTGCCACAACGCTTGAATCGTAAGCGACAAGTAAAGAACAGCCGCGGCCGCAACGCCAAAATACTGCCAGCCCGCGCTGATAAACAACCCTCGCAGCATCGCCACGGCGCCAACAATCGTTATTGGACCGCCCGCAATCCGCAGCGCCGCAAGGCACAAACAAAGCGCGAGCATAGCAAGGAATATCGTCGGCAGCGCCGGGCGCCTGTCCAGATTATTTGTCCACAAATAATATGCCGCGGTCAAAGGAAAAAAGGCGAGCGCGGCCAGACCCAAGACATTCGCCACAACATCCGGCGCATAGTAAGTTTTCAGGCTGTAGCTGCGGTAGAAGCCATTTCGATGGTCGGTCAGTTCGATTTTGGGGCTGGGCGAAAATATCGTCGGGCAGAACGCCTGCTCCCCCGATTGCTGCCATGCCACCCCATCTATGTGAATTGGCCAACTCCCATCCATCTCCCAGCGAACCTTCAAACAGTCATTGGGAAACAACACCCAAGCTCTGTCCGCGGATATGTTAGCGGTTGTACCGGCGTATTCGAATGTAAGCTGTGGCGCGGACGTCAGCCAGACCGCCAATCCCAAGATCGGAACAAGCGCCGCTACCAATCCCGATAGAAGCATGCGCAGGTTACGCGATGAAAGGGTCTTGAAGAAATTCATCCGATGATCTCTGATCGCTTGCGGCTGCTATCCCAGCGAATATCGGGAATCAAGACGTCGGCGCGCGCCTCGATGCGCTCTCGATTGTCCTGTAGATCCAGTATCATCTGCCGCAGCACGGATCGGATATCTCGCGTCGGCTGATAACCCAGCTTGATCAGGTGCTGTCGATCCGGATTGTAGTAATGCTCTTCCATTTCCGCACGTGGATTCTCGTAGTGATTGATCGCTACGTCCAATCCAACCTCGGAGGCCACCGCTTTGACCATATTCGCCAGTTCTGTGACGTTGTAAGCATTTTCAAACTGGTTGAATACGCGGAATTCGCCCGGCCCGGGCGGATTCTCCACCGCTAGCCGCAGACATGCCATCGAATCCAGCAGCGGCAAAAACCCGCGCTTTTGCATGCCTCTGCCAAACAAAGTCAATGGATGGCCGATGATCGCCTGACAGCAAAAGCGATTAATGACGGTGCCGAAACACTGATCGAAGTCGAGCCGGGTGCGTAGCCGCAGGTCAGCGCCCATCTCTTCAATCTGTGTTCCAAATACCACGCCCTGCATGATATCCGTCGCCCGTATGCCCCAAATCCTCGTGGCAAAATGCGTATTGTGCGAGTCATGCACCTTGCTCTGGTGATACCAGCTCCCGGCTTGGCGAGGGAAGGGCAGGCGATCACGGCGTCCACGGAACTCGACCTCGAAAAATCCTTCGGGAATGTCGACGTTCGGCGTCCCGTATTCGCCCATTGTACCCAGCTTGACTAAATGCGCGTCCGGAACCACCTCTTTAATCGCCCACAAGATGTTCAGATTGTTGATGACATTGTTCTGCTGCGTCCAAACACAGTGCGCCTGATCCATCATGGAATACGGCGCCGACGGCATCTGCCCCAGATGAACCACCGCTTCCGGTTGAAAGCCCTCGAAAAATTCCTTTACAAAGCCGTAGTCCATTAAATCACCGACGCGGAAGTCAACAGGCTTGCCGAATCGTTCTTCAAACGCGGACAAGCGGTCTTCGCGGCTGGCGATGGGTTGCGCGCTGATTCCACCGACTTCGGCCACCCACTGCCGCCGCAGCATGAGATCTGCGCCGGCGACTTCGTGGCCAGAGGCGCTCAAATGAATTGCCAAAGGCCAGCCTAGATAACCATCGATTCCGGCGATAAAAACCCTCATTTAACGCTCCCAAATTTCATCGTCTCGTCCTCGTCCCGAGATGATCGCGACAATCTTACAAGGTTCAGGGACGATTTGTAGTGTTGCGCAGCAGGTCTGTATTGTTACTCCAATGTAACTCGAAAGACGCGATACTGAAACAGTGTCGGAACGCGATTGGCATCTCGCATAGGTCAAGGGCGCATATCTGTATATAATACCGAGCGCATTCATGCCAACGAGCCATGCTATGGCGCAGACTGCGAGTTCAGCTTGACCGACGCCAAACAATCCAAAGGTACATACTCAGGTCTCATCCGGAACAACAGAGCGTTCCGTTATCTCTGGGCCGGCCAGGTCGTCAGCCTGACGGGCGACTGGTTCAACCTGATCGCGTCGGCGGCTTTAATTGCCACCTTGACGCAATCGGGCGCCGCAGTTGGCGGTCTTTTCGCTGTGCGGATGCTGGCGCCTTTCCTGGTCAGCCCCTTTGCCGGCGTCGTTGCAGACCGTTACAACCGCAAAACAATCCTGATCACGGCTGATATCCTTCGTTGCTTCGTTGTGCTCGGCCTGTTGTTGGTGCGCGAGCCGGAACAGGTCTGGCTGATATACTTGCTGACGGCGGTCCAAAGCGCCACGCAAGGCTTCTACTTTCCCACGTGGAACTCGATCTTGCCAGATATCACCGCGCCGCAAGAACTCGGCGTCGCCAACGCCCTGGCCTCCGCAACCTGGTCTGTGATGCTGGCCTTTGGCGCAGCTCTGGGCGGCTTGGTGTCGGGAGTCGTCGGGGTTTATCCGGCCTTTGCCATTGACGCCGCGACATTCCTGGTGAGCGCGCTCATCATCTTGCGCATGCCCTATCAATCTCTACTCTCGCCTGGCGCGGATCGATCCATGATGGCGGGCGTCCGCCAATACATCGACGGTCTCGCCTATCTGCGGCGCCACATCGACATCTTTGCCATCACCTTGCAAAAGGGCCTTTTGGGGCTTTTGGTCATCGGCCTCTATCAAGTGGTGCAGGTGACTATTTCCGAGCGTTATTTCCCCATAGGCGAAGGCGGTAGCATCACCCTCGGCCTGATCTACGTGATGTCGGGCATTGGATCTGGTATTGGCCCCATACTGGGACGCCATTGGGCCCGCGACCGAGATCGCCATCTGCGGCTGATGATCGCGCTGGGATATGTTTGCGCCATCGCGGGATTCCTCATCAACGCGACCTTGGCATCGCTGCCGATCATTCTCTTTGGCGGCTTCCTGCGCGGCATCGGCGGTGGACTGGTATGGGTGCTCGGCACGCAACTGCTCTTGCAGATCGTACCGAATGAGGTCAGAGGCCGCGTCTTCTCCACCGAATTCGCCATGTATACGCTCTTTGCCGCCGTGTCCTCCGGCATTTCGGGCGCCTTGATTGACGGCAGCCTGGGCGTGACCGGGATCCTGCTGCTGGGCTCCGCGCTGCTGGTCATCCCAACCGTGTTCTGGTGCCTTTGGATCGCCTTTGGCAAGCGAGAGCTTATCATTGCCAGCGAAGGCGCGGCAGCGCCCTAGCTTGCCGGCGCTGCAAATGGGTCATTGCCAAACTTCCGCTATAATAGGCGCAAGCGGACCTTTGGAGCTTGACGAATGATACCCTTCAATCAATTGAAGCCGCTTCACGAGCTCTTGGCGGATGAGATCGCCCTGGCCATGCGACGCGTTGCCGACAGCGGATGGTATATTCTGGGACCGGAGGTCGAAGCCTTCGAACGAGAATTCGCCGATTATCACGGGGTCGACCATGCGGCGGGCGTAGCGAGCGGCACCGACGCCATCGAACTGGCCTTGCGCGCTGGCGGCATCGGTCCCGGCGATGAAGTCATCACGGTGGCGCATACCGCCATGGCCACGGTCACCGCAATAGAAGCTACTGGAGCCAAACCAGTGCTGGCGGATATCGACCTGTCTACTTACACGCTCGATCCGAAAAGCGCTCTGGACCGCCTGACCGACCGCACACGCGCCATCGTTGTCGTCCATCTCTACGGTCAACCGGCCGACCTGGCTTCACTGGACGCTATCGCCAAGGAGCGCGATCTGCTCCTCATTGAAGATTGCGCGCAGGCGCACGGAGCGGCCTGGAATGGAGCCAAAGTCGGTACCGTCGGGCACATGGGAACCTTTAGCTTCTACCCCACCAAAAATATGGGCGCCTACGGGGACGGCGGCGCGGTTATCACCAGAGATGCTGCCTTGGCAGACAAACTGCGCAAATTGCGCAACTACGGGCAAACAACGCGATATACTCATCAGACTCGCGGCTGCAACAGCCGCCTCGACGAACTGCAAGCCGCGATTCTGCGTGTCAAGCTCCAGCACCTCGACCGCCACAATCAACGCCGTCAGGCGATCGCGGCCATTTACGACGAACTTTTGCCGGGCCTGGTCACGCCCCGGGTTGCCGCAAACGCCGAGCATGTATACCATCTGTACGTCATCAGAGACCAGCGGCGCGATCAACTGATGGCGGCGCTCAAAGCGCGCGATATCGGCACGCTCATCCACTATCCTGTCCCGATACATCTGCAAGAGTCACACCGCGATCTGGGCATGGCTGCGGGCAGCCTGCCCAATACCGAAAAAGCCGCCCGCGAAATCCTGTCCCTGCCCTTGTATATCGGGCTGAGCGATGACGAAGTCAAACGCGTCTGCATGACGATCCGAGAACTGCGTGGCTGAACTGATGAACTATGGCGGAGCATTTCGAGGCAAACGGGCGCTCGTTACCGGCGGGATGGGCTTCACCGGGAGCAATCTGGCCATCACCCTTGCTAATGCCGGCGCGCATGTGACCATTGTCGATGCGATGATCCCGGGTTACGCGGGAAATCTCTACAATATCGAGCCGATCCGCGATCGCGTCACGGTCAACTTCTCGGACGTGCGCGACGCCAATGTGATGAATTATCTAGTGGGTGGACAGGATTACGTTTTTCACCTGGCGGGACAGGTTGATCATGTCTTGAGCCTGACCAATCCCTTCCCTGATATCGACATCAACATCAAAGGCACGGCGATCTTGATGGAAGCCTTGCGCTGGCACAACCCAGACGCCAAGCTCATCTACACCGGCACGCGCGGTCAATATGGACCTGCGGTGACCTTGCCAGTCAACGAAGAGGCGGCCACGCATCCCAAGGGCATTTACGAAATCTCCAACTTGACTGCCGAAAAGATCATTCAAGTCTACAATGACGCGCATGGCATCGCCTCGGTTCTACTGCGTCTGACCAACTGCTACGGTCCGCGCGCGCAGATGAAACACCCGCGTTACGGCGTGGTAAACTGGTTCGTCCGGCTGGCGATTGATGACGAGACCATCAAAGTCTTCGGCGATGGCAGGATCCTGCGCGACTTCCTGTATATCGACGATGCGGTTGAGGCGATAATAATGTGCGCGCTGGAACCCAAAGCCATCGGCCAAGTGCTGAATGTTGGCATTGACCAGCCGACCGATTTCATCGAGCTAGCGGAGACGGTGATTGATATCGCCGGCAGCGGACGCTGGGAGCACGCGCCCTTTACCCGGGAGCGCGAGGCGCAGGAACCTGGCGACTTCTACTCCGATATCAGCAAGATTCGGCGATTGGTTGGCTGGGAGCCGCGGACTTGTTTGAAGGATGGATTGCGCGCGACCGTGGATTTTTACCGGCAACATAAGCCACACTACTGGAGCGATGATGACAACGATTGACATCCACCCCTCGGTGCGCCGGGGCGACAATATGCGGATCATGGGCGACTTGTCGCTGGCGCGGGGCGTCGAAGTCGGCGCCAACGTGACTTTCTTTCCCAACGTGCGCGTGGGAGAAAACACGAAGATCATGCCAGGAGCGGTCATCGGGCGTCCACCCATCCGCGCCGGTACGACCAATCGACCCATTGACAATGGCGATGCTACTGTGCGCATCGGATCCGACTGTATCATCGGAACAAACTGCGTGCTTTACACAAATATGCGCATCGGCAACAACGTGCTTATCGGCGACTTGGCTGTGATACGCGAAGGCTGTCGCCTGGACGATGACACAGTTGTCGGGCAAAATACGACACTCATGCATGATGTTGTCTTGCAAGCGCGCAGCCGCATTCACAACCTGGCGCATATTACCGGTACCATGGTTATTGAATCCGATGTCTTCATCGGTCCCAGCGTCAGCAGCATCAACGACAATGACGTCTATCTCAAGCGCTTCGGCATGATCCCCTTTGAAGTCAAAGGGCCGCGGGTCAGGCGCTTTGCCGTGATTGGCACCGGGGCAACCATAGGCGCTGATATCGAGATTGGCATAGGCGCCATCGTCGCGCCCGGCGCGATGGCGATCAAAGACGTCGCGCCCTGGACAATTGTGGCCGGCGTGCCCGCGCGCGAACTCCGCACTGTTGATGAAGGGAGCCGAGCGCAAATCCTGGCGCATTTTGGGCTGAATGACGAGGGGAACGGATGAGCCTGTTCTCGATAGTCGTCCCCGTCTATCACAATGCCAGCAGCCTGGGGGATTTGCTGGCAGCGTTGCAAGCCATCGCGGACAAAAACCTTGAAGACGATTTCGAGTTCATCTTCGTCGATGATGGATCCGCTGACGGCTCTTTTGCAGTGCTGCAAAAGCTGGCAAGCAACGAACCACGAATGAAAGCGGTCAAGCTGTCGCGGAATTTCGGTTCCAACCCGGCGATCATGGCCGGCATGAGCCAGGCGCGTGGCGACGCGGTCGCCGCTATTGCAGCCGATTTGCAGGATCCGCCCGCCCTGCTGCACGATATGATCGAGCTGTGGCGGGGGGATCACAAAGTGGTCATCGCCGCCCGTCGCGGACGCCAGGATCCCTTCCCGACCTCGCTGCTTTCGGACACCTTCTACCGGCTCTTCCGCCGCTATGCCATCAAAACCATGCCCGAACGCGGCTTCGACTTTTTCCTGATAGACCGGCAAGTCTGCGCGCTTATCAACGATATTCAAGAGAACAACGCCTACCTGATGGGTTTGATCCTCTGGCTTGGATTCGATCCCTACGTTCTCTACTATGACCGCCAGGCGCGCAAGGGTGAATACGGCCAGTCGATGTGGTCTCTGAAGCGCAAACTCAAATACTTCGTCGATTCTTTCGTCGCCTTCTCCTATTTTCCTATCCGCCTGGCATCGGCTCTGGGCGTCGTATTTAGCTTGCTGGGCTTGCTTTACGCGCTCTGGGTCATCTATGCGCGGCTGGCGCTGGGTATCGAAGCCGAAGGTTGGGCGTCGCTGATGATCGTCGTACTCATCGCCGCCGGCGTGCAGATGTTGATCCTGGGCATCATCGGCGAATACATGTGGCGCGGCTTGGACGAGACACGGCGGCGGCCGCGCTTCATCATCGAGAAGATCATCGAGAATGAGCGCGACCGAAAATCCTGATGGTTGCGTCGGGATCAAAGCCGAGCCGGCGGAACGCTTTCTCGAGCGCTAGACTCTTTGCCGTCTCCAGTCTTTTCGCATATGGCCGACAGAGAACTAGATTCCAGGCAGTTGCGGTTTCCTGACCTCTGATAGCAAAGCGCGCTTCGCCTATTCGCCTCATCGCGCTATGATTGTCCCATATCCGATCAATTCCCAAACGAGGTTAAAGATGAAGATTCACGGTATCGTGCCACCCATGGCGACCCCCTTCACCGCCGACGGCGAGCTGGACGAAGCGGCGCTGCGCGCTGAAGTCCGCTATCTCATTGAAGAAGCGGGGGTACATGGCGTCGCTGTCGGCGGCAGCACCGGCGAGGGGCAGACGCTTTCCACCGACGAATTGCGAACTGTCGCAGGCAGCGCGCTCGAGGTCGCCGCTGGCCGCGTGCCGGTCATCGCAGGCATCATCGTCGATAGCACCCGCCAAGCCGTCGAAAAAGCGCGGACGCTTGCCGATCTGGATGTGACCGCCTTGCAAGTGACGCCCGTGCACTATCTCTTCCGCCCGACGGACGAGATGATGTTCCGGCATTTCGCGACCCTGGCGGAGCAGGCCAGCCATCCGGTGATGATTTACAATGTCGTGCCCTGGACTTATTGTTCGCCTGCCCTGCTCGACCGCATGATGCGCGAGATCGACGGCCTCATCGGCGTGAAGCAAAGCGCCGGCGATCTGAAACTGCTGGCGGACCTGCTGATGACATCCGCCGACGCCGGATTGATCATGTCCGCGGTCGACGCGCTGCTCTATCCGTCTTTTAGCTTGGGCGCGCACGGGGCCATCGCCGCCATCCTAAGCGCCGCGCCGGCGTTGTGCGTGGCGCTTTGGGACCAGGTGAGAGCGGACGATCACGAATCCGCGCTGTCGACGCACCTGAAGCTCTTGCCGATTTGGAACGCCATCATGGACGATAACTTGCCAGCGAATGTCAAAACAGCGCTGGCCATGCAAGGCCGGCCGGCCGGCTGTGCCCGCATGCCCATGCCGGGCAGTTCGCCGGAGCAACGGGATGCCATTCGCTCCGCCCTGCTTGCGGCGGGGATCCCGCTGGCCTAGTCTACATTTAATCCACCAAGTATCGCCGCAGCGCGTCCCGGTTCAGCTCGATGCCCAGGCCGGGCTTCTGCGGTAGCGGAATCTCGCCGTCGACCATCTGCAGTTCGTCGGCGACCAGTTCGTCGCGCAAAACAGATTCCGACAAATGCGCCGGCAGAAATTCGATGAAGGGACAGCAGGCGGCCGCGAAACCCAAATGGGCGCTGGCCGCGATGCCGATGCCCGTCTTCCAGCAATGCGGCACCACCAGCCGTCCGTAATCCGACGCCAACTGCGTGACCTTGCGCGCCTCGGTGAAGCCGCCTACGCGGCCAACATCGGGTTGCAATACATCGAGCTTGCCGCGGTGCGCCAAATCAAGGAATTCCCAATGCGTATTCTGCCATTCACCGGCGGCGATCCGTATCGGTGAATGGGCATTGATAAAGGCGTATCCCTCCAGGTCGTCGATGTTGATCGGCGTCTCCAGAAAGAACAGATCAAAGAACTCCAACTGCTTGATCACGCGCAGGGCCGTTCGCGCATCGTCCCAGGCATAGGCGACATCGACCATCAGCGTCATCTCGGCGCCGACGGCCTCGCGGCATTCGGCGACGATGCCGGCGACATGGTCGTCATGTTCCTGCAGGGCGTTATGGGTATAAGGTCCGTTGATGCAGATTTCCAGTTTGGCCGCCTTGAAACCGAACTCCTTCGCTTGCAGCAGTTTTTCCTTCAGCGAATATCGATATTCACCCAGCGTATCGCCGATGGGCAGCAGTGAGGCATAAGGCGTAATCGAATCTTGCACCGCGCCGCCAAGCAACTTATAAACCGGCAGACCGAGCGCCTTGCCCTTGATGTCCCAAAGCGCCATGTCTATTGCGCCCATCGCGCAGATCAGCGCCCCACGCCGCCCGTTCATCTTCGAGCCGCTATACAGCTTTTGCCAGATCGCCTCCGGCTGCATGGGATCCTCGCCGATCAGCATTTCCTCGAGGCCCAATCCCATAATGTGGGTGCCTCGCGCCTGGATGCAAGCTCGCGCGATCCAGGGATTCACATCGGTTTCGCCGATGCCGACGATTCCCTCATCGGTATGGATTTCCACCACCAGGTCATCCTGCGCCGAGGAACAAGCCTCCGTGTGATACTCCGGAACCAACAGTACATGGCAATCAATGCGGGTGATTTTCATAATACAATCCTGTTTGATCTGAAAATGGGCTGAAAATGGGCATTTGCTTCTCCAATGACACTCGCTAGATCTATTCAAGTAAAACGCAAGCCAGATCCATTTCCTCAACGCGGAGTTGAAAGCTGCTGATATCTTCATTCAAGATGTTTTCGTCGAGAAAAGGACGGACAACCGTGAAGCCCTCCTTGCTGATTGTCTCGCAGACCGGCTCGGCGCCGGCGTTGATAAAGAACCAAGCTTCGGAGCCACTATATGCGCGGCGGCGGCGCAGCAACCTGCCACAGCGATCCGGCCTGATCCCGGCCTTGCCCAGTAGCGCCCCCAAAAACTGATCCGTGCCTTGGTCTACATCTCGGTACGCCAAAGCGCCGAACCCAAGGAAGGTGCCGATCAAGACGCTGCTTCCCGCGCCGACCCGATTTATCACGCCGGTGACCCGGTCCCTCCTCATCAGAATAGCTTCGGCCACCACCGGTTCCAGGCTCTGCAAGTAGAAACTGGCCAGTACTTCCATATTGGCGAAATCTCCAATTCCCGTCAACTTGGCCGCGGCGTCGAATTCCCCAAAACGGCGTTGCTCGGGCATCCAGCGCTGTTCGTCCTTCGGCTCCTTAACCATCACCAGCTCTTCGTGTTTTGCGCCGAACAACTCCTCGCCGCCTTCGACCATCTGGGTCAGCGTCGCCCAGCCATACTTGTCCCATCGTCCCGGGCAGGCTTCGCTAATCAATACCCCGCCACCCCGCGCGAAGTCTATCAGATGAGCGAAATACTCAGCGTCCAGGCTGAGCGGCATCGTCAGAATAGCGGCCCGGTAATGCGCCAGATCACCGGCGGCAACTTCTTCGGCGTCGAGGAAATCGACCGGAATACCCAGCCGCCACAAGCGCGCGTAAATCCCGCGCATATTGTAACGATAATGATGGATGACCTCGCCATTGCAGGCTTCAAAAAAGTGGTACAGGTCCTCGTTCACCAGCAGAGCGACCTGAGCCCGCGGCGGCTGCGCCCCCGAGAAAAACTTGCCGTGCCGCTGTATCGCGGCGCCGATGCGGCTGGCGGCATCCATCCGCTCGCTGCTGTTGCCGGTCGGATCAAGCAAACCAAAGCCGTTCGCCTCTTTCCAGAAGCGCTCGACGCGATGATTCCAAAAGCTAATGCCGGTCATGCCACAAGCCAAACCCGCCAGCATCCAAACATGCAGGTCCTTAGGCGTCGGTTTTCGCCCATAATGCAAGGAGGTCGAGATCGGCCCACCCTGAAACTCGGCGCCCCAAAGCGCGCGATCGCGCCCATTATTGCAGCGCGCCAGATCGGTACAGAGCATCATCTCTTCCCATATTTCATATAGCAGCGCCTGTGGCTCGCTGTCGATCGGATCATCCCAGGGGTGGCCATTATTCCACTTGGGATAATTGCTGGTGCCGAAAAAGTCGCCGACGCGCGCCCAGCGCCACTCCGCCCCCGAGCCAATCCGTGGCGTATCGGCGTGGCTGAAGACCGGCCGGCGATAAGGATCATTGTCGCGCAGTGCCCGCGTTTTGAAACCCAAGGCGCGCGCCATATAGACATCGTCCATGAAATAGCGCCAATCGATGAAGGGCGCCAGCGGCTCCTCGCGCCGCGGCGGTTCAACCTCGTCCCAGGCGCCGTAATTGATCTGCCAAGTCGCGTTCAGCGCATCCAGGCTGCCGTACCTTTCCCGCAGCCATTCGCGGAAGCGAGCCAGCGTATGCGGACAGTAACAGAATCCCAGCTTTCCCGCCGTGTTGGGCCAAAATCCGATCTCTTGAAAGGTATTCCAGGCCCAGATATTTCTGTATTGTCCCAGCGTTCGCGCCAACTCGGCGATGAAACGCGCCGCCGCGTCCCGCAGTCCCGGATGATCCCAACAGGGTCCCGGCTTGCCATCCATCGGAATGGTGTATTGAGCCGGCTGATTGTGCCGACGTCCATCCGAATATACGAAGTGACAATCCGGGAATTTCCGCCAGACCCAAGCAGGCGCCTGTTCCATGGTCAATCCGAGATAGATGCCCAGATCAAGTTCCCCGGCTCGCCTGATCAGACGCTCAATGCGCGTGAAATCGTATTCGCCCTCGCGCGGCTCGTCCGCCGACCAGTGTTCCTGGATCTTGATCATGTTGAAGCCGTAGTCCTTCAATAGCGGCAGATCCGCCAGTACCGCGTCCAGATCCAGGCAAGGTTCGCGATAAACATGCGTGCCAAAGGGAAAGACGCCATTTCCGAAGACGGGAGTTATGCTCATGCTATCCCCTCAACCATAAATCCCTCCCCCCAAAAGGAGGGAGGGACTTTCAAATGCAACGAAGTTGCCGAGTCGCAGCTTACAACCATCCCACTCATGAATGTCGGATCCGACGAAGTAATTCTCCCCGTCCCTTTTTATGAGGGAAGGGGCCGGGGGATGGGGGTTAGACCCGTGCGCCTTCACCATTCACTCCTTCACCGCGCCCAGCTTGATGCCCGATATGAAATAGCGCTGCAAAAAGGGATACACGATCAGAATCGGCACCGTCGCCACAATGATCTGCGCGCCGCGGATCGCCCGGTCGGACAGGCGCTGCAAATCTTGCGGATTGATGCCCACCTGCGTCAGGTCCAGCGTGACAATCACGGTGCGCAGGAAGGTCTGCATAGGATAGTTGGCGGTATCGGTCATGTAGATCAATCCGTCAAACCAGGCGTTCCAGTGGTTGACCGCCGAGAAGAGCGTCAAGGTAGCGATGGCGGGCAGCGACAGCGGAATGTAAATATGCCACAAAACGCGCCAGTGCGAGGCGCCGTCGATCAAGGCCGATTCTTCCAGTTCCCTCGGCACGTCGCGGAAGAAATTCATCATCAGGATCACGCTGAATATCGGCACGGCGTTGGGCAATATCAGCGCGCCCAGCGTGTTCAGCAATCCCAGGCTGCGCACGACCAGAAACGACGGAATCAGACCGCCATCAAAGAGCATGGCAAAGACAAAGAACCAGATGAAAATCGTGCGACCCTTGAAGACTCGCGGCGTCTTCGACAGTGGATAGGCGGTTAATATAACCAGAATCATGTTCAAACTGGTGCCGGTCAGCACGCGCGCTACCGATATAGCGAGCGAGCGCAGAAAATTGCGCGAGCCCATCACTTGTTCGTAGTTCTCCAGTGTGAAGTCGATCGGCCAAAAGGACACGAAACCACCGGTCGCCGGCGCCCGCCCGCTCAACGAGACGGCGAAGATGTGAATCAAGGGCAGCAGGCATAGTACGGCAAACAGTGTCAAGAAGACATAATTGAAGCCATCAAAGAGGCGGCTGAACCAGTTCCTGTCGCGGATCATGTGTCAGCCTCCGTATACGTAAACCGCGTCGCGCACGCAACGAGAACGCTGACGATTTTGCGTGAGCATGATAGACCTTTTCGCTGCCGCCGAGCGGCTACAAGATGCGATAACCGGCATAGCGGTCCGCCAGCCAATAGGAAAGCACGATCAAGCCGAAACCAATGAAGGATTTGAACAAACCGACGGCGCCCGCCAGACTGTACTGTGCCGAGATTAGCCCAACACGATATACGTAGGTATCAATAATATCGCCCGTGCGATAAACCGCCGGGCTGTAGAGCGTCAAAATCTGCTCGAAGCCCGCTTGCAGCACATCGCCCAGGCTCAGCGCGGCCAGCAAAACGATCGTGGGTCGGATGCCGGGCAAAGTGATATACCAGATGCGGCGAAAGCGCCCGGCGCCGTCGATCGCTGCCGCCTCGTGCAAGACCGGGTTAATCGCCGTCAACGCCGCCAGATAAACAATGGTCGAGAAGCCGACGTTCTTCCAAAAACCCGAGCTGATCACAGTACCGCGGAACCAGTCATTGCTGCCCAGCCACAACTGGGACTTGATCCCCAGGGCGCCAAGGGCTTGATTGAGTATGCCGCCCGCCGAAAGGATATCGAGCAGGATGCCGCCCAACACGATCCAGGAAAGAAAATGCGGCAAATATATCAATGTCTGTATTGTGCGGCGGAACAGGCTAATCCGCGCCTCATTCAGCAGCAGCGCCAAAATTACCGCGCCTACCTGGTCGGCGACAATCTTTGAAATCGAGATGATCAAGGTATTGCTGAAGATCCGTCCGAACTCCGGCAGCGAAAACAGGAATTCGAAGTTCTCCCAGCCAATCCAGGGCGATCCGGCGAAGCCCTTGGCCGGGCTGAAATCCTGAAATGCGATAACCACGCCATACATCGGATAATAGCGAAACAGGAGCACGAAAATCAGCCCGGGCACGATCATGACGTACAAGGGCCAGGCGCGCTTCATGTACTGTCTGAAGGTCATGCAATCGCTCAGAAGTTAAGTCCCCTTCCCTCCTAAATGGGGGAAGGGGATTCTGGGGGATGGGGGTCTTTGGGCCGCTACATCTGCCCGTGCCACCATTCGTTGACTTCGTCGGTGATGCGGTCGCCACCGCCGGAGCGCCATTCCTCGGCGAAGGAGTCGAAGCGGTCCGGCGATTCCTGGCCCGTGATGATATTGATGAAGGTCTCGGCTTCCAGGCCTTCCAGCGACGTGCCCGCCCGTTCCATGGTCCGCGTCGGCACCGTGAGGAAATGGTTCTTGATGCCATCGGCTTCCCAGTGATCAACAGCAAAGACATTCGCCTCGTCCCACAAGACCGAAAGCGGATCGCCACCCAGGAAGGCTTCCATCAAGGCATCGCGCTCGTCCGCGGGCGTATTGGCCCAGACATTGCGGCGTTCCTTGATCCAGTTGGTCTCGAAGTAAGGATCTGTACGGCTGCCGCCATTGGTGCCGGGAGGGCCCCAAATATGCTTGGTGCTGTCGTAGCCATTCAGATCCAGCACGCTACCCATCGGGTCCAGTTCGCCGTCTTCGTTGCGCCAGAAGTAATCCGTGCCTTCAAAGCCGTGATAGCGGTTGGCGGGATTCTGCAGCAGTTCCGCCCACCAGGCGACCTGCTTCAAAACCAGGTCGACGTGTTCGAAGCCCTTGCGGAAGCAGTAGACCGTATCGGGTACCGGATTGCTCCAGGCTTTCTTCTTGATGCCGGTTGGCCCCGTGGGAATATCGCCGAAGGTCCAACGCGCATCCGGATCATTGGCGACGCTGTCTGGCAAGCCATAGACCGCCCCAAAAGCGGGCGAATACATGATGCCCGCCAGATTGCCGCCGATGTGCGTGCCCGCATTCTGCCAGGGCGCGAACGTGAAGAAGTCCTGCGCCAGCAGCCCTTCGCTATACCAAGCCCGCAGCGTGCCCAGCACTTCCTTAATCTCCGGCCGAACGCTGTCATATTGCAGGTCGCCATTCTCGTCCGGCGTCCAGAATGTCGGCATCACGCCCCAGGCGCCGAAGATCGGATCCAGCGAGCAATACCAGGTGTTCAACTGGCGATTGGCCGCGATGCCCAGCGTGGCGCCGTCGCCGCCCTGGCCCATGTCAGCTTCCTTGAATGCAGTAGCGACCGCGTGTAATTCCTCGATTGTGGTCGGCGCGCTCATGCCCACCGCGTCCAGCCAATCCTGCCGGATCCACAGAACTTTGTCGTTCTGCGCCGCCTGCTCAATATAAGGCAAACCCATCTTGCGGCCGTTGACCTCGGCCAGGCGCCAGGCGATACCGTCGCTGAAGCTCATCGCCTCTTTCAGCCATACCGGATGCGCCACCTCTTCGTAGACATCGGTGATGTCTTCCAGCAAGTCATTCTCCAAAAGCTCCGAATAGACTTGCAAGGGTACCGTTTCCATGAAGTCGGGCAATTCGTTGCTGGCTATGGCCAGATTGTACTTCTGCAATACCTCGCCCTCGTTGTCAGTCCAGTTGAAGGCTAGCTTCCACTGGATGCCTGTAACCGCAGCATTGAGGCGCGTGAAGGGCGAGTTCTCAATATCGTCGCCATCGGCGAATTCCCAGGGACCGCGCCTGCTTCCCGTGATCGTCACCGGCGGATCTACCGGCATTCCCTCCGGGATCGGCGGCAAGGTGGTTGCCCAGCCACGCGCGTTATTCGGACTGCCCGGGTGCAACTCGGCGGGGATCTCTCCCATATTTTGCGCAAGTATCGGGGCCAATCCGTAACGCGCCATCATCGCGGTCGCCATGCCGGCGCCGCCCCATTTCAGAAAATCTCTTCTCGATGGTTTGAGGTCTGCGGTGTTGTAGGGAAATCTCTTGCTCATCAGAACTCCTTAATACAACTATAGGACCTAACGATATTCGATGGTGAGCACATTAATAAGCACCTCCTTATCCCGGGGGTTTCCCGCCCATCTTCGTGCTTTCCGTATCGGCTGTCAGAGAGATGACCGTCTGCCAGACTTCGCTCGAAAATCGAATATGACTGCGTGTCAAGACGCCGGCGGCATCCGCGTCCCTATCAGCAATGGCCTCGAAGATCGCCTGGTGCGTACCGCCGCCCTCCGCCTGTGCCGGCAAGGTATCCAGCCGCGCTTCTTGCAAAACTTCTTCCAACACGTCTATCAGATTGCCGACGAACTGGCTGATGATGGCGTTGTGGCTGGCCACGCCGATACAGCGGTGGAAGCGCATGTCGGCTTTCAGGTATTCGCGGACATCTTCCGTGGAATTCATCGTCCGCAATTCGCGCTGGATACTCTCGAGGTCGGCCGCGGTCGCGCGTTCAGCCGCCGCGCGCGCCGCTTCCACCTCGATCATCTTGCGAGCGTCCAGCAGTTCGATCATCGTCCCGCCCCAGGTTGCCAGGCTCAGGCCCAGAATGCGCCCGAAACTCGCGCCGGTATTCGTCGTCAAAAAGGTGCCCTCCCCCACGCGCGATTGCACCAGCCCAACCGCTTCCAGCACCTTAAGCGCCTCGCGCACGCTGTAGCGGCCCACGCCCAGCGCGTCGGCCAAGGCGCGCTCCGAGGGCAAGCGCTCGCCCAGTTGCACCACGCCCGACAAGATATAATTCTTCAGTTGCTCGAGGGTTTGATCCTTGACGCTTGCTTTTTCAATCGTTCGCAAGCCGGACACGCTCGGTGAGGGGAGTTTCACAACAGACCTCGCTTCCGATCTGGAAAATTGGTCAGTGGTGTTACCAATTTTATGCGACCTGAAGACCCTTGTCAAGTTTCCACCGTCGCACGACGGGGTAATCGTATGAAGTTTGTCGTACCGCCGTGGACGCAGAGATCAAGCGCTTGCCTGGCAAATAAGTGCGATTCGCGGATTCACCCGCAAAATAGTGTGCTCTCTCTATTAGTAAACCGCGCCGCGCAAGCGACGAGACGGCTTTCGATTTTGCGTGTGTGCGGCAGACCTAATCGCTGCCGCCGAGCGGCTGTGCTTAAAATGACTTGCAGCGATCAGAATAGCTGGCGCGCGGCGCGGGCTACAAGCTACACCGGAAAAAGTCCCGCATAGCGTCGACCATCGCCGGCAAATAGGCGTGACCGACGCCCCGGTAGAGTTGGACCTGGAATCGCTCGGCTGCGCCCTGCTCGTCATAGACCTTGCGGGCATAGTCGACGATCTTGTGGATCCCAGCGATGGGCGACAGGGGATCGCTGTCGCCGGACAAGATCAGTTGAAATCGCGGCGCGGTCAAGGCGACGATATGCTCCATATCGATGCCACTGGCCAGGACGCCCGGCACGAAGTAATAGATGCTGTGCAGGCGGTAATGGCCGTTATCCGCGAAATCGCGATAGCGGGTCATTTGCGAAATCGGCGCCACTGCTTTGACGCTCTCGTCCAGCGCGGCCACCCAGGTCGAGCGGGAGGCGCCCAGGCTCATGCCAGTCGCGCCAATACGCCCGTCGTCGACCTCCGGTCGGCTGTGAAGATAGGCCAAGGCCGAGAGATCGTCATGTATCATCATGCCCCAGAGCGTTTTCCCCTGCCAAAGGAAATGCTTGAACAGCGACAACTCCGTCACAGCGCCGCTTTCAGCGTCACCTGCCGGACCCAGAACTTCGCGCTCGCCGAAACCGTAGGCGTCGATGGCCATGACGATGAAGCCCGCTTCGACCAGCGCCAGCCCCGGCGCATATCCGTTTTCGCGAACCTTAATCGCGGCGTCCTTGCCCAGCGTATACTTGCCACCGTGCTCGTGGTGATAGAGCACAGCCGGCGCCGGAGTTTCGATTCCCTTTGGCAGCAGCAGGTACCCAAAGACCGTATCGCCAACTCCGTTTTCAAAACAGAAGTATTCCCGCGTATGGTCAACCTCGTCGCTGCGAGATATCACGCGGACGCTAGGGGGCGTCGGGCGCGGAATGTCGCCCAGAAGCTGCCAAAGTCTGGCTCGTAAATCCACGGATGCCGCCGTCTTCACGTCCACTTGCTCATGACTCCCTGGCTTGTTTGTCAACGTGGGTACAGCGCTGGTGATCGCTGCTCGCTTATTTCATGCCGGTTGTCGCGATGCCGGTCGTGATAAAGCGCTGCAAAAAGGCGAATACCAGCGTGATCGGCAACAGCGTCACGACCGTCATCGCCAGCACATAATGCCACTGAATCTGCAACTCGCCCTGAAAGGCGTTCAAGCCTACCTGCAAGGTGAAAAGGTCGTTCTGGCTAAGTACGATCAGCGGCCAAAGGAAGTCATTCCAGCGCCACATCACCGAAAATATCGCCAGCACCGCCAGCGCCGGGCGTGCCAAGGGCAGGATAATCCGCCAGTAGATATGCCATTCGCTGGCGCCATCGATCCGCGCGGCGTCCAGCAATTCGTCGGGGATGGTCAACATATATTGGCGCAGCAGGAAGATGCCCGTCGGCGTGGCCGCGCCGGGGATGATCACGCCCCACAAGTTATTCTTCCAACCGATGGTGGTGATGACCAGAAAAACTGGCACCAGGATGACGGTTATCGGAATCATCAAAGTCGAGATGAACAGCACGAAAATAGCATCCCGTCCCTTGAACTGATACTTGCTCAGCGCGAAGGCCGCCATGCTGTTGATGACCAGTGTGATCACCGTCGCCACCGTCGTCACGAGCACGCTGTTTTTGAGATAAGTAACAAAGTCGAAGTTCTCGAGTTCCACCAGCGGATCGAGGTAATTCTCCCAAGCCAGCTTAACCTCTTCCACCGGCTCGCGCTGTCGGATGTTGACCTTGGTTTCTCCCGCCGCGGGATCCTCCGGATCGATCATCCGCGCTTCAATGCCGACGCGCCGTATCTGCGCCAGTTCGCGGGAGCTGCCATCTTCCATGGTCACGGTGAAAAGCGGCAGGGCTTCGTCGAATCCTTCGACCTCGACCTGCACCTGCTGATAGGGCAGCAAGGGCGGCGGATACTTGACCAGGCCCGCCTGTGTCTTGAATGAAGACGCGACCAGCCACAAGACCGGACCGAACATCAGAACCGTGCCCAAGGTCAAATACAGGTAGGTCAGCGCGTCGGCGCTATTGATGCGCTTGCCCCCGCTGCGCAGGGACACGAACTCTGAAATGCTGATTCTGTCTGCAGCCATCATGCGATCCCTAAGCCAGGCTCGATTGATTGCCCAGGCGCAACTGCAGCAGCGTCAGGACCAATAGCGATATGCCCAGCACCATCGACGCCGCCGCCGACAAGCCAAATAATTGAATCTGATTGGAAAATCCGGTGGTATAAATGTATTGCACCATGAGCTGCGTTCGCGTTCCCGGTCCACCGCCGGTCAAAACAAATATATGATCAAACATCTGCACGGCTCGGATCAGCGAGAGCACCAGCACCACGAACATCGTCGGCATCAGCAAAGGCAAGGTTACGAAGCGGAAATCCTGCCAGTGGTTGGCGCCGTCGATCGAACTCGCCTCGTACAGTTCCGGCGGGATTGACTGCAAGCCGGCCAGCAAGATCAAGGTATAAAAGCCCATCAAAGCCCAGACGCTGACAAAGACCACCCAGAACATCGCCCAGTTGGTATCAAGCAGCCAGCGCTTGCTTTCGCCGCCAAAGATCTCGACAATCGCGTTGAGCACGCCCTCGTGCTGCAAGACCCATTTCCAGATCAGCGCCACAACCACCGGGGAAAGCAAAACAGGATAAAAGAACACGCTTCGGAAGAAACCCCGCGCGACAATCTTCCGGTTGAGCACCAACGCCGTGACCAGCGAAAACAAGACGATGCCGCTCACTTGAAGGACGACAAACTGGATCGTGTTGGAGATGCCGCGCCAAAACAGATCTTCTTGACAACTGTTCGGCGAAAGGAAGTCCTCACAGTCAAAAAGCGTCGCAAAGTTTTCCAAACCGACAAAGGGACGGTCCTGGGGAAAAAGTTTTGTGCCGCCGGTCATCGCGTAATAGAAATTGAGCAGCATGGGGAACAGAACAAAAATGCCGAATATCAATAGATTCGGCAGCACAAAAAAATAGCCCATCTTGTCGATACCGACCCGCTTTTGTATCGGCGTCAAGATGCGATCGACCGCCGCTACCGGAACTAGCAGCAGCGGTCGCGTAATCACTTCGAGAAGGTTGAGCAGTCGCAAGGGTTCCCTTCCGCTCCCCCCATCCCCCAGCCCCTTCTCGGAAGGTCGGTGTCGTCGCGACCTGCGCGACCCAGAAGAAGGGAAGGGAAAAACGAACTCGAATTAAATGGTTCAAGTCCCTCCCTCATTTTGGGTCGCGTAGACACTGACCTACGGGGAGGGACTATAGGATGGGGGACAACTAGCCTTGTTCGGCCAAGGCAGTGTCCACGTCGTCCTGAATGCGATCGATGGCTTCATCCAGCGTCAACTCGCCCACCATGGCCTGCGTCAGGCGATCGCGCGTCGCGTCAAAGAGGGCGCGGTTGAAGGCGTAGGCCTGCAAGTCGAAGGCGGTCTGCTCCAGAGTGCCTACTTGCCCAACGAAGACGCCCAGCGAGTCCTTGGCCAATTGCAAGTCGGTGTCGAAGTCAACACCGGACGCCGACAAACCTGCGTGCGCCGGGATGAAGAGTGTGCGCGCGGCAAACTCGCCCAGCACGTCCTGGCTGGCCAGGTATTCCATCACTCTCGCAACTTCTTCCGGATGCTCAGTCGCGCCGATGCCAACCAGGGCCGCGCCGCCGGGCATACCCGTGCAGCCGCCCGGGCCGCATGGATTGGGCACCGTCTGCCAGTCGAAAGCATCGCCGATTTGTTCGCTAAATTGACCAACCTGCCAACTGCCGGACATGTAGAAGACCAGTTCGGCATTGGCGAATTCTTCGTTGGCGCCGGCATAACCTTCGCTCAGCGGCCACATTTCCGGATGCATGGTGCCGTCCAGATGCCAGTTGACGAAGCGCTCCGCCATATCACGGAAGCCCTCGTCCATGACAGTCGGATGACCCATATCGTCAAAGTACATGGCGCCCGAGCTGATCGCGGGACCGGCGAAACGGTGACCGCTGCGATCCATGGCCATGGGATAGGGGATCTCCAGCGCTTCCGCAACCGCGACCGAGGCGGCCGCCCATTCGTCCCAGGTGACGGCATCGGACATATCGCTCGGCACGTCAATGTCGGCCTGCTCAAACAGCGTGCGGTTGATGAAGGGACCGGTGATGGTCAACTGGGTCATGAAACCCGGGATGCTGGAATCATCGCCCGGCAGGCGTTTCCAGTTGAGGAAGGGACCGAAATTCTCTTCCCAATAACCCGGATCGCTCAGGTAGGGCGTCATATCCAGGTAGTATTCTGCCAAACCGCCCAGGTCGGTGACGCGCGCCATATCGGGACCTTCGCCGGCAGCCAGGTCGAGCGGCAGGTTCTCCAGGATCGCGCGATAGGGCACGGTGTCGATCTCGACGCTGATGTCAGGATTGTCCGCCTCGAATCGATCCAGCAAGTCCCGCAAGACCTCGCCTTCGTTACCATCGTCATACCAACGGATCCGCAATTCAACCATGTCCTGCGAGAAAGTGGGCGCAACCGCCAACAGCAGCGACAAGATGACAAGTATTGCTACAAGTTTACGCATTAGATTTACTCCAATTAGCTTACGATGTGAATAATGTGACTCAGAACTGCCAGCAGATCGGGCCAGAGGCTCAGCACATACCGCTTGCGTACTTGGCCACTGTTTCACGCCCCGGCTATCCAGCAAAACAGCCGCGCAATTCTAGCGGAGCTGACCGGGTCTGTCAAGCGAGGCGCGCGGCTCTGACTAGCCTCGCGCTTCTCCCTTCTTGACAGCGGCGGACTGTGCTATGGTCTTGGCGCTCCCCAGCGCGAGGACGCAGGCTGAAATGAAAGGACTTCTGCAAGCATGTTCAGGGTATCGGCGCTACTCACCTTTATCAGATTGCTGCTGCTCGGGACATTTTGCCTGTGCTCGATAATAAACGCTGCCGGCGACGAAGAATTGGAATCATGTGCCGATGATGCGCTCGACTTCGGTTTTTATGCCTTCTTCGATCCGGTAAGCTACAGCGCCGACGCAGACCAGGAGTCGGAAGGATTTCATCGGCATCTCGGCTACGAGGCCGATTTGTTGACCGCCCTGGAAGCCATGGGTGGCGCCGGACTGGCCTTCTCCCGCCATCCGATCCCGGTCTTTGATGAAATATGGTTGCAATCCGCTGGTCCGGAATATGATATTGTCGGTGGCGGCATCACCATTCTCGACTCCCGCACGCGCGACGCGACAGGCGAAGAAAGGGTCATTTTCACATCGGGGCATATCATCTTTCGCCAATCGCTGCTGGCCCGCGCCGAAGACGAGGCGCGTATGAACAGCTACGATAAACTGAGCAGCGACTTGCGCGTTGGCGCGCTGACCAGCACCACGGGCGAGTTCCGCCTGTTGGAATTGACCGGCCTTGTCAATGATGAAGGTGTCCTGGCGGCCGGTGTCCAGATCGATACGCCGCAGGGCACAGTGATCGCCGATGGCAGCGATGATTACCTGATCACGCCCGCCGGCGAGTCCCCAAGCCTGGCGGAGCGCAGCGCTCTCCGCCCGCCGGCTGCTGCGATGCCCCAGGTTATCTACCTGGGCCGCGATGCCGGCGAAAACGAGTTGATTGAGGCTTTGCACGCCAAGGCGATAGACGCATTTGCCAGGGGCGATCTCGGCAATCAGGCCGCCGCTCACGCTTCCGGCGGATCCCTGGTTGTGGCTGCCCGCGATGACAAAATCGAATACGGCGGCTTCACCGTCGATATCAATGCCCCGGAGTTGGCGGCCTGCCTGGATGAGAAAATCAATTGGCTGACGGACGGCCGCCGCATCGGTTATGGCCAGTGGGTGGAGGATCCCTCGGTTTTCATGGGGCGCGCCGAAATCTGGAACGAGCGGGGAGCGCAAGAAGACTAGCTGATGCAATCACAAACCTTATGAATCCGCGAAAACCATTAAGGAGTGTCTAAATGCCTATTGGAAACAAGAACAGCAAGATCGCCGGACTAGGTACGCATCATATCGCCGTGCAAACCGTGGATTACGAAGCCTCGGTCAAGTTTTACACCGAGGTGATGGGCATGAGCGAAGTCGTCGGATTTGAGAATCAAGGACGCCGCGTCGTCATTCTCGACATCGGCGACGGCAGCCATATGGAATTGTTTGAAGCGATTCCCGGGACTCAACCCTCAAACGACGCGACCGGCAATGTGGTCTTCCACTTTGCCCTGACCACCTCCGACATCGAACCGGCGCTGGAACGCGTCCGCGCCGCCGGCATGGAAATCACGGTCGAGTTGAAAACCGTCGATCTGGGACCGCTCAATGTCAGCCTCGCCTTTTTCAAGGGACCCGGCGGCGAAGTGGTCGAACTGTTTCAAGTGAACAATTAGCGCTTAAATTTCGACGAAGATTTTGTCATTGCGGATGCGCACCGGAAAGCGCTTGAGCCGGCGACGGTCGGTCAGGCACTGACCGCTGTGCAGGTCGAATTCCCAGCCGTGCCAGGGACAACGCAATATCTCGTTCTCCCGCCCCCAGACAAATTCACCCGCTTTGGATGGCAAGGT
This sequence comes from Chloroflexota bacterium, assembly GCA_011525385.1. Classification (GTDB taxonomy): domain Bacteria; phylum Chloroflexota; class Anaerolineae; order Aggregatilineales; family Phototrophicaceae; genus UBA6055. The sequence goes on from WTGF01000026.1 coordinate 29,945, forward strand.
CGTCCCGCCCAGTTTGCCCCGGCAGATCGGCGCGTAGGCATGTGGACAGATATTCAACACAGCCACAATCTGCGAGCCCGTGTTGAACACGCCGATTGACTTGTCGTCGGCAATGATGATCCGTCGTTCGCCCGGCCCGAGGTCGCCCAGCGCCGTGACGAATACTTCCGCTTTATTCGACACGCTCAGGCGCCTCAATATTGAACACGTCCAACGCGTTGCGGTACATAACCGCCTCGCGCAGCGCCGGTTCCAGATGCCGCATGGCGAAATCGGGCGTATCCCCGTCCCAATGCGGGTAATCGCTGGAAAACATCAGCATCTTTTCCGCGTCGAACATCTCCAGCACCTGGCGGAAGTGCCTCGGGTTGTCCGGCTCTTCAATGGGCTGCGTGGTCAGATAGATATGATCTTGAATAATCTCGCTCGGTCGGCGCGTCAACCAGGGCGTGGTCGAGCGCAGCGCCTTCCAGTTCTTGTCCAGCCGCCACATGATCGGCGGCAGCCAGGCCACGCCCCCTTCAACAAGCACGAACTTCAGCGTCGGGAACTTCTGAAAGACGCCCTCGACCACCATGCTGACCAGTTGCGTCATGTAAGAAGTCGCCAGCAAGGTATGCCACTCGAGATAGTTGGCGACAAACCCGGCCGTGCCGCCTGAGCCGGCGATTCCCACACCTTCCAGGCCCGGATGAATCGCGAAGGGCAGATCATATGCCACGGCGGCTTCATATATAGGATGAAAATAGCTGTGGCCCAGCGGAAAAGGCGATCCGCTGACGCCCAATACTTGCACTACTCGCGGATGCGCGCCCCAGCGATGGATCTCACCCACTGCCAGCTCAATGTTGCTGTAAGCGACCATGATCGACGCCAGGTAGCGCTCGTCAGCCGGCAGCCAGTCCTCCACAAAGTGCCTGTTGACCGCCGTCAGCGCCGCCGCCGAGTAATGCGCGTCCGGCGACACGCAATGCTCCATCGCCTCCATCGGATTCATGACAGCGTAGTCGATGTCGTAGACATCCAGGAAGTGGCTGGCCATCGTCTCGGGCGATCGTTCGGTGCGTCGCCCGTCTTCGGTGACCGCGTCCGAGCGCATCACGCCGTTGGGATTATAAAGATTGGGGTGCCCGGCGCCATGATCCCCGCGCAGATAGCGCGAGCGCCAAGGCTCATCCAGGTATTCCGCCACCTGCTTATGCACTGGCACTGGATGTAAATCGGTATCGATAATCATCTTGGGCTTGGACATGGGGCGCTCGCCTGCGTGTCTCATCATCTAAAATATAACACATGGTTTGTATTATCCCATTCGACGCGATATAGTAACATTGTCGAGCAAAGTTCAATCAAGCAAAACATTAAAGAAAGGATTGATAATGAAAGTCAAAGTGCTGCTTGTTCTATTGATAGTTGGTCTGCTTGTGCCATTCGCGGGGGCGCAAGACGATCCGGTGACGATTACAGCCTGGGGGCACAATCATTTGCCGCGCGTCGGCCTCGACGAAGAGATGGTCGCCGCCTTTATGGAAGCCAATCCCCATATCACCGTGGAGTACGAGGCGCTGCCATCGGACTTCTACGCCACGCTGAATACCGCGCTGGCATCCGGCGCTGGACCCGACCTATTCAACCAATTCACGCCTTACAGCGTCAATTACTACCTGCAAGGCATCCTTGATCCGGTTGATCCGGCCGGCTGGGGCTTGGATTCGATTGACGATTTGAAGGCGCTTTACGGCAGCGGCGACATGGCTGAAGGCATGCTCGCCGGCGCCACCTACGATGGCACGCTCTATGGCATCCCCACCGAAATGAGCGCCTATGCTTGTTATGTCAACCTGGACTCCTGGGCTGATGCGGGCCTGGACCCGGCCGAGGACTGGCCCTACACCTATGAAGGCATGGTCGAGGTCGCCGAAAAGTTGACCATCCGCGATGAAAACGGCGTCATCACCCGGCGCGGATTCGACTTCAATTGGTCGGCGGCTATCTACATGATGCTGCACTTCAACCCGATGGTGCAGCAGCTCGGCGGCAACATGATCGACGAGGTCAACTACGCCGCCCACATCAACACGCCCGAGGTCAAGCGCGTGCTGGAATACTGGGACAACTGGGCGAACGATTGGAACCTGGGCGGCCCCGAATATGTGGTCTCGCGTACAGGTTTCACCTCCGAGGAGCGGATGGCGACCGAATGCACCATGGGCAATTGGGCCGTGCCCGGGCTGGAAGCCGAAGACAGCTTCGCGCCCAACTACGCTATCTACCCGCAACTGCGCTGGGAAGACGCGGTTAACCCCAATGGCTTCGCCAACTACGGCTTCTACTGGATGGTCAACGCCAACTCGTCCGAAGCGGAGCAGGCCGCCGCCTGGAAGCTGATCGCCTGGCTATCGAGCCGGCCCGATCGCTACCTCAACGAAGCGGGCTTGTTCCAGCCAAAAGCTGAATATCTGGAGAGTGAAGAATTCAAGAACAACGAGATCATGCCGGTCTTCCTCAGCGAGATTGCGTCCAGCTACTTCCACCCGCGTTTCGCCGGTTTCAATGAGGCAATCGACGCCATCATGCGCATGCGCGATCGCGTCGTCATCGCCGGCGAAGACATCGATACTGTGTTGGCGGAAACCGAAGATGAAGTCAACGCCATCCTGCAGCGGGCCAAGACCGAGTTCTAAGGCAGCCTGAACCTGCCCGCGACCCTCGGGTAGCCGCTTGGATCATTATCCAACGCGCTAAAGGGGCAGGACTTCGGCAGCAAATCATGTGCCCCCTGTCATGGCAGCTTACTGTCGTGACCGGGGCGCATAGCAAGGCATCCACAAGGATAGTATGGGTATCGATCGGCTTCTCAATTACTGGCGAACGATGGGACTGGTTCAGCGCCGTCAATATCACGGACTGCTATTTGTCGCCCCGGCTGTTATCTTCTTTCTGATTTTCTTTCTCTATCCCATCGTCATCGGCTTCGGGCTCAGCTTCACAGATTTTACACTGCTGAAGCCGCCGGTCTGGGTCGGTTTACAGAATTACCAGGACCTGCTGAACGACCGCCTCTTTCTCAAGTCGCTGAACGTGACAATTGGTTTCGTACTGGGCAGCACCGTACCTGTCTGGATCATCTCGCTGGCTATGGCCGTGCTCTTTTTCCAGCGTTTCCCCGGGCGCGAATTGATGAAAGTGCTCTTCTTCACGCCGCTGCTGCCTTCAGTCGTCGTCGTATCGGTGATATGGAAACTGCTGCTCCACCCTTCCGGGATCTTGTCCACAGTGATCGGTCCCATAGTAGGGCAGACGCCGATTAAATGGCTCTTTGATCTGCAACTGTCGCCCATCATGTCCGTTGTCGTACATGACTGGCACATCGCGCCCTTCTACATGATCATCTGGCTCTCCGGGCTGACGGCCATCCCGCCCGAATTGCGCGACGCCGCGCGGGTGGACGGCGCCAACGCGCTGCAATCTTTCCTGCGCGTCGAGCTGCCCTTGCTGAAGCCAACCGCCGTCTTCGTGGCCGCCATTTCCACCATCCGCGCCTTCCAGGGCTTTTCCATCCAGTTTGTGATGTCGCCGTCTCAAGGGGGACCGCTGGATGTCAACACGACGCTGGGCATCGTCATCTGGAAATACGGCTTTCAGTTCTTCCGCATGGGCGACGCCGCCGCTATTTCCGTCGTGCTTTTCGCTTTCATTCTTATCTTCACTCTCTTCCAATTGCGCCTGGGACGCAGCGATGACTTCTCTCTCAGTTGATTTGGCTGGCATTGCCAACGGCCAGGAGCGGCAGCATGGCCTCCGCTAAAACATACGAAAGCGACTGGGCCTTCGAGGCGCGCCTGCGCCGGCGCATCCGCAACCTGATCCTCGTCTCGATCGCCCTGCTGATCTCGCTGCTCTTCTTCTTCCCCGTCTACCTGATGTTCAGTTCCAGCTTCAAAGCCGAGGGCGAGATCTTCGCCATTCCCATGCACTGGATACCACACGAGTTCCAGGGCTTCCGCCAGTATCAGATCGCCTTCCAGGAGACGCGGCTAGAGCGCTGGTATATCAACAGCCTGCTCATCGCCGCTGTCCAGACCGTCGCCACGGTCTTCTTCGGCGCGCTGGCCGGTTACGGTTTCGCCAAGTTTCGCTTTCCCGGGCGCAACCTGCTATTCCTGTTCATCTTGAGCATTATGACGGTGCCCTTCCAGATCCTGGTGATTCCCATGTTCGTGCTCGTGAACCAATTGGGCTGGCACAATACCTATGAAGGTATCATTATGCCCGGTCTCATCAGCGCCTTCGGCGTATTCATGATGCGCCAGTTTGCCTACAGCATCCCCGATGAATTGCTGGACGCGGCTCGCATTGACGGCGCCAGCGAATTCTCCATTTTCCGGCGCATCGCCTTGCCAATGTTGAAGCCCGCCGCCGCCAGCCTGGCCATCATCACCTTTCTCTTCAGTTGGAACAATTTCCTCTGGCCCCTGGTCATCGCGCAGAATCGGGATCTGGTCACTTTGCCGGTCGGGCTCACCTACTTCTCGCAGTCGCTCGACCGGGAGCCCTTGTGGGCAGTTGCCATGGCCGTTTCTACCATGGCGACTATCCCGGTCATTCTGCTCTTCGTCTTCTTCCAGCGCTACTTCATTGAGGGCATGATGGTCTCCGGCATCAAGGGATGAGACGCGACCGCCTGCTGCAACTGCGCGAAATCTATCGTCAGGAACTCCTTGACCGCGTCGTCCCCTTCTGGCTGAATCACTCGCTCGATCACGAACACGGCGGTCAGTTCAATTCCCTCGCTCGCGACGGCAGCGTCTTCGATACCGATAAATCGATGTGGCTGCAAGGCCGCGCGCTCTGGATGTTCGCCAAGCTCTACAACGAAGTTGAGCAGCGCCCCGAGTGGCTCGCTGCCGCGCGTCACATTTACGAATTTCTCATGCGTTGCGGCTTTGATGCCGACGGTCGCATGTTTTTCAGCGTCACGGCCGACGGGCGTCCCCTGCGCAAGCGCCGTTATCTCTTCACCGAGACCTTCGCCATCATCGGTCTCGCTGAATACGCGCGAGCCACAGGCGACGCGGCCGCCCTGCAACTCGCTGTCGACACCTATCGCCTGGTCATCGATCACCTGCGCACGCCGGGCAAATTGGAACCAAAAGTTTTCCCTGAAACACGCCGAGCCAAGGCGCACAACGTTTCCATGATCATGCTGGCTACCACGCAAGAACTGCGCCTCGGGGCGCCACCCGATCCGCTTTATCAACAAGTCGTTGCTGGCGCTCTTGATCAGATTTTGAACCATTTTCTCGATGAACGAGCCGAAGCGGTATTCGAAGTTCTGGGAGACGACAACCAGCGCCTAGACACTGATGACGGACGTCGCATCACACCCGGCCACGCCATGGAATCCGCCGTCTTTGTCATGCACGAAGCGATAGCGAAAGGGGACGACGCTCTAGTTCCACCCGCGCTGAAAATGATCGATTATTCAATGGCGCGTGGCTGGGATGAAACCTATGGCGGTCTGCTCTATTTCGTCGATAGCGAAGGCAAACCCCCGACCAGGCTCGAGTGGGATATGAAACTGTGGTGGCCACACTCCGAGGCGCTTTATGCCCTGCTGCTGGCGTACCAGCTAAGCGGCGATAAAAAATACGCGGCTTGGTTCGAGCAAATGCACGACTACACATTCGCGCGCTTTCCCGATCCGGAATACGGCGGCTGGTACGGCTATCTCCATCGCGACGGTAGTTTGTCAACGCCGCTCAAGGGCGGGATGTGGAAAGGCTTTTTTCACACGCCGCGCGCCCTCTGGCTGTGCTGGAAGCTTCTGCGCGAGATGGTGGATTGACGCTACGGCAATCATTGCCTGGCATGAATGCGCGAGCCATAGCGCAAATAGCGGATGACGCCCTTCTCATCGCGAATCACGTCGGCGCGCATGTCCATGTGCTCGCCTTCGAGCACGAGCAACTGGTCGATTCCACAGCGCGCTACCGCTGCCGGCGTAGCTGGCGCTGCCACTCGATCGCTCGGCAACCCGCCGCTCATATGCACCTCGGCTATCAATGACTCGCCTTCCATTCTCAACTCGACGTCGCGCATGGTTCCCTTATACACCCCGACGTACTGAGTCAGATCGTCATGCGTCGATTCGATGACCTTCGGCGCCGGAATATCAATGCCGCAAAACTCGCTGAGAACAGCCTTGTTGAAGCGATCATTCAGCTTGCCGCCAACATCCCCGTTTGTCATCATGCCCAGCGCCAGATCGTGTTCCGGCGCCAAGGTCAAAATGGCGTTCTGGCCGTTTGTGCCGCCCGTGTGCCAGAGCACGGGACTGCCGCCGTGTGAATGCATAATCCAGGCCAGGCCGACAGAGCCCATGTAGGAATTGATGGCGACTTGCGGGCTGTGCATGAATGCAAGCGATTTGCTTCCCAACAGGGGAGGTCCATCACCGAGATGATAGGCGCCATATCGCAGCAGGTCTTTTACATGACAACTGATTCCCCCAGCAGCATTCATGCCACGCGGTATCGCCCAGGGGCTAAGCGCTTGCCCGTCGCCGTCAGTTCCCCCCACCCGATGCCCGACGGCGAAGCGATGCAGCATCACCTGGTGTGGAAAGAAAAAACTGCGCTCCATGCCCAGCGGTTCGAAGATCAAGTCGTGCATCGCCTGTTCATAGGTCCCGCCGGTCAAGACTTCGATCACGCGCCCGGCGACGCAAAAGGCGGCGTTGTTGTAGGAGAAAACCATACCCAGCGGCGCCAACTGCTCGAAGTCCGCCATGCCCGTCACATACCTCTCCCCCGCGTCATCGTTGTGGCCGGTATCGCTGAATACATCGCCCGTCCAGCCGGAAAGATGCGTCAGCAGATGCCAAACCGTCACACGCGCCGACACATCCGGATCCCGCACGCGGAATTCTGGCAGGTAGTCCTGCACCTTCGCGTACAGATCCAGCTTGCCCTCCTCGACCAATCGCAGCATCGCCGTGGCTGTGACCGTTTTGGTGATGGAACCGATCTGAAATAGCGTCTCGTCCGTTACCGGCAAGGGGTTGTCGACGCTCGTTACGCCAGCGCCGGCGCTATAACTCTCTCCCGCGACTGAGATGCCAAACGTGACGCCCGGCACTGCCAATTCCTCGCGCCAAGCCTCAACCTGCTCGCCGATCTTTTCAAATCGCGCTTGATACTCGCTCATGGTGCCTCGCTTTATCTAAGACATTGCCCTTGAAAGTTCGAAACCCCGTATCGTCACCGCTCATCGCCCCCGGCGATAGATTCGTAGCGACCTTAGCGGTATCAACGTCTATTCACTCGCGCTTGCGATTGCTCCAGCGGATGCTCAGCCCGTTCATCACTACGAAGAATGCCACAACCAACATGATATTGCGATAACCCAGGGTCGCCTGTAAGAAACCGAAGCTGAGCGTGGAACCAAACCAGCCCAGATTCCACATTACCAAACCGGCGCTGCTCGCGAGATTACGATAATCTTCATGCAGCGAATCCATCAGCAAGGGCTGGAAAAGCGGTTGCATGGTGTTGCGGATGCCGATCGCCAGGACATAAAACACGACCGCCACCAGCAGCGCGCCCGAGAGACTGAGACCGACAAAGGCGATCGCGCTTGCGACCATCAGCGCCGAAAGCGCCCCCGCCCGGCCCATGCGCGCCTCCCAATAGGGATTCAACATGGGCATGATCCCCATCACCAGCCAGCCCAAACCGATTACGCTGCCGACAGCGCTGTCCGTTATCCCGAAGACATCGCGAAAGAACAGATTAAAAAACGGAAAGGTCAGCCCGCCGGATATGCCAAAAACAAATAAAGGAAAGGTCAAGCGCAGGATCTTCCGCCAAGGCACAGAGCGCAAAGACAGTCTTTTCCTCGCCTCTGTCGCGACGCTTGACGCGGGATCGCCCCGCAAGGCAAGCACTGGCAAAATACTAAACATTATTGCCAGCGCCGCAATGACGATGCCCCCTTGATATGCCAGCGGCATCTCCTCCGGGCGAACTCCAGTGACGCCCTCAATCGCGACTAACTCACTGACAAGTATCGGCAGAAAGCCCCCCAGTGCGCTGCCGATTGACACCGCCAACATACTGACCAGGTTGTGATAGGAAAACTGCGCTGTGTGCTCGCTGCGGTCGGTGAGCGTCACCATAAAAGGCGGCTTGACCACCTGATTCGCGCCAAAACAGGCGCCCCAACAGAAGCGGCTTATCACCAGTATGGGCAGCGCCTGTGTGAAGGCAGTCGCCGCGACGCTCAAAGCGATGCCACCTGTGGAAAGCGCGATCAAGCGTCGATTGCCGACCCGGTTGGCGACCCAGCCAATCGGCAAGCCGATCATAAAGCCGCTCAAGCGCGGCAAGGACTGCAGCAAGCCGATGGTCTCCGCATCGATGCCGATACTCACCAGGTAGAAATTCAACAGAATATCAGCAATGCCCAGCAAGCCGATGTGGAAAAACAAACTGTGGCACAAAAACAGCAGCACCTGCCCGTTCAAGCCGGGCAAGCGCCGTATGCGCAAACGCGCGGTCAAAACCTTGTCCGCTTTCTCTAAGGACATGCCCGGCGCGGAATCCAGCCAGAGCCTTGCCAAAGCCCAAATTCTTGACAGGCGATTTTCGCGGACATATAATCCTTTGACAATTGTCGACATTCTTGAATATTATACGGCTCGCATTGCCGATTTCACAGTTCGCGGACAACAGACTGGCCTGTTTTTGCAGGGGCTGCTGCTGTCTGCGCATCACATAAAGGAGAGTTCAGTTTGCCATCAGAATCTAAAGACGCAATCTTGGCGCAGCACCGGGCAAATGATGATTTGAACACCCCCCTCTTGCCGCAGGTAGCGCGGGGCGACAGTGACCTGGCGGCCGACGGCATGCGCGGCCCGCTCGACGAACGGATCATCGCCGCCGCCTCGGCCGCGCTGGAAAACGGACAAACTCATTACGTCGACGTGCCGGGTATCGGGCCCCTGCGCGCCGCCGTCGCCGACTATCTGAAGGGCGCCGCTACCGCAAATTATCAAGAAGGCAATATCCTCATCACGGCCGGCGTGCAAGAGTCGCGCTTCTTGAGCATACAGATGATAGGCGAACTATACGACAGCATCGCCCTGCCCGCTGTGATCCATCCCGGCGTTCGCAAGGCATTGGGCGTGCGGGGCCGGAATCCCAAGACGATGTCCGTAGACCCGGCGCAAGGCTACCTGCCGTCGATTGACGCTATCGCCCAGGCCGCCGCCGATGGATGCCGCCTCTTCTACCTTGAATCGCCTTCTCGTTTGAGCGGCGCCGTCTATGCCGCCGACGAAGTCGCCGCCATCAGTCAAATCATCGCTGACAACGACGCCGCTGTGATCTGGGACCAGGGGCTGGCGCCCTGGGTCGAAGGCGCTTACGCCTCCCCCGCCGCGCTGGACAGCGAGTGCGCGCGCACAGCCACCATCGGCGAAGCTTATAGCGGCATGGGATTGGCAAGCTGGTTCGTCGGCTATATCGCCGCGCCGGAAGCCTGGGTCCCTTCCATGCAATCGCAAAAGCAGATCATGGCGATCTGCACCAGCACCGCCTCACAATACGCCGCGCTGGAAGCGGGCCAACTCTACACTGAAGCGCGAGGACGACAATTGTCCAGGCTCGCTCGATTGCGCGCCGATTTACTGGGCGCAGCCAGCGAAGCCGGTTTGACCGTCGTCGGGGGCCAAGCGATCAACATCATCGCATTAAATCTGTCGGCAGATGACATGAAGAAAATAAGCCGCGCTGGAATCGACTTCGCCGCTGGGGGGCTCTTCGGCGCGCCGGATGTGATCCGCCTCAATGTCAACCATTCAACCGCTGCTGCGCTGCATGCGCTCAATTGATCAGAAACCGAGGAATCTACTAACATGGGCAAGAAGAAAAAAGCCGGTACCAGTCTGCTCTATCAATTGATCGGCGAAGCGCGCGGCTATGATGATGTCATCATCATGGGACGCGGCGATCCCGATTTTGATACGCCGCCGCATATCGTCGCCGCCGCCAAGCATGCCATGATTCATCACCACAACGACTATACACCGCCGCAGGGACTGCTGCCCTTGCGCCAAGCCATCGCCGAGCGCGTCAAGCGCGTCAATAATATCGATGTCGATCCCGATACCGAGGTCGTGGTCACCAACGGCGGGCAGGAAGCGCTCTTCCTGATGGTGCTTGCCGTCACATCCCCGGGCGACGAAATGATCGTGCCCGAACCCAACTATAATACCTACGCCGATTCGCTGGCTTTCGCCGGCGGCGTCAAGGTCGAGGTGCAAACCTACGCCGAGACCGATTTTCGCGCCCATCCCCAGGACGTGCGAGATGCTATCACGGACAAAACGCGCTCGCTGCTGCTGGTTTCGCCCAACAATCCCGCCGCCAGCGTCATCGCTCCTGCCGATATGCAGGAGATGCTGGACATCGCGGTCGAACACGACCTGATGATCCTGGCGGATGACATCTACGACCTTTTTGTGTATGACGATTTTCAGCACGTCAGCCCGGCCTCCTTGCCCGGCGGCAAGGAGCGCACGCTCACGCTCAACGCCTTGTCAAAGGCCTATTCCATGACCGGCTGGCGTCTGGGCTGGATCGTCGGTCCAGCCGATTTGATGGCGCGCGTCACCGAACTCAAAGCGGCTGTCAGCGGAGGGGCCTCGGTCATTTCTCAGTACGCCGGTATCGCCGCCCTCACGGGACCACAAGATGCGGTCGAGATGATGGCGGAGGCCTATCGCAGGCGTCGGCGCATGGTCCTCGACGCGCTTGATGCCATGGGTATGAATTACGGCATGCCCCAGGGCGGCCAGTTCGTCTTCGCCGATATCGGCTTCACCGGCCTGGACAGCGCCGAAGTCGCGCAGCGCATGCTGACCGAACAGCACGTCCTGGCCTATCCGGGCTCGGCATTTTCCAAAGATCGCAAAGATTACCTGCGCATGACCTTCCTGCAACCGGAAGACCAATTGCTGGAAGGGCTGGAGCGCATGAAAGTCGCCATGGATAACATCATGGCGGAAAAGAAGTGAAATCGGCATTCTCCAGAATTATATTTGTCAGATGAATGGTGTAAGAAATGAAGAAACCACTACAAGATAAGGTAGCGGTCATCAGCGGCGCGAGCCACGGACTGGGACGAGCAACGGCGGAACATCTAGCCGCCTTGGGCGCGCATGTCTGTCTGCTGGCTCGGCGCATGGGACCCTTGCAAGAGACCGCGGATGCCATCAAAAGCGCCGGCGGCGTAGCCAGCGCCTTCCCTTGCGATGTCTCCGACCCGGCGCAAGTTCAAGCCACGGCCGCCGCCATTCAAGGCGCTTTGGGACAAGCGCATATCCTGGTCAACAATGCCGGCATTCCCGCTCCCCGCAGTTTCGCCGATACCAATTTCAGCGATTGGGACGCGGTCATCGGAACCAATCTGTCCGGCGTCTTTTATCTGACGCGCGCGCTTTGGGAGGCGCTGATCGCCGCCGATGGCGCCTGCGTGATCACAATATCCGGCACGGCCGGTTTGCGCGGCGGCGGCAGCCCGGCTTATGGCGCCGCCAAGTTCGCTTTGACCGGCTTGAACCACGCCATCGCCCAAGCCGGCGTCGAGCATCAGATCCGCGCCACTATCCTTTATCCGGGCGGCATCGACACCGGCTGGCGCGGCGCGCCCATCGGCGTCAAGCCACGCAGCGAAACCATGGACCCCGCCGTCATCGCCAACATGATCGGGCACATGGTTACGTCGCCGCCCGAATTCGTTGTCAACGAAGCCGTATTGAATCCCTTGGATCAACCCTACATGTAAGGCCGCATTCATGGCATACGAAGTTCAAGACGCATCGCTCGTCAACCACTACGCGCTTTCCACCCTGAAGGACTTCGCATTTCGCTTCCTGCGAGCGCTGGGCGCGACGGCCGAAGAAGCCGACATCATCAGCGACGGTCTGATGACCGCGTCGCAATGGTGGCACCCGGGCCAAGGACAAGGACTGGAGAAGCTCTTCCGCTATCATCGCCGGGTCAAGAATGGCGGCATCCAACCCGACGCCCCCATGCGCTGGCTGCGAGACGCCCCGGCTTTTGCCCTGCTTGACGCCGCCAAGGGATTCGGCTACGTGGCCGCGGACCGCGCCATGAGCCGCGCAGTCGAAAAAGCAAAATCTGCCGGCATCGCCATGGTCGGCGTACAACACAGCAACCACTTCGGCATTGCCGGCTATCACGCGCTGACCGCCGCCAAAGCCGGCTTGATCGGCTGGTCCTTCACCAACGCCAAAGCCGAAATGGCGCCCTGGGGCTCGGCCAAGCCCGTGTTGGGCACCAATCCCTGGGGCATCGCTATCCCCCGCGGCGACGATCAGGCCATCGTGCTCGACATGGCATTGACCATGTCCGGCAAGGGCATGATGCGCTGGTACGAACAAGAAGGACGCCCGATGCCGGACAATTGGGCGCTGACGCCCGATGGCCAAAGCACCACCGATCCCGCCGCCGCCAGGGACGGGCCCATGCTGCCCATCGGCGAATACAAGGGTTATGGTTTGAGCCTGGTCACCGATGTGCTGGCCGGCGTCATGACCGGCGCGCGCTTCGGTTTGAATGTCTTCCAGGACGACCGGAATTACGATGTCGGCCATATGATGATCGCTATTGATCCGGCTGCGCTGATGAGCCGCGAGGATTATGAGGCGCGTTTGGCGCAACTGGTCGCCCAAGTCAAAAGCGCCCCGGGCATTGATGAAGACCGGCCCGTCCTGCTGCCGGGCGAGGTCGAGTTCCAGCGCATGGGCGAGCGGCAAAACAAGGGCATCCCGGTCTCGCGCGAGACGGTCGCCGGTCTGCGGGATCTGGCAGCCGACCTCAACCTGGACTTCACTTTATGAGTTATCCGATGCAAGGCGGAAGAGACAGTAAAGGCTGATTCAAGATAATTTGAGGACAAACTTTATGGACAATAACTCGCAAATTGACGTGGCGCGCAGGCGCGGTCTCATCCCGGAAGACTTGATGAAGTTTCGCTGGCTTGCCGAGTTGGCGCTCTCGCCCTCCGGCATGCAGATCGCCTACACCATTCGCCGACCCGATGCCGCATCCAACGGCTATATTTCTCACCTATACTTGCACGACCTGGCCACGGATTCAGCCGCGCGCCTGACCGAGGGCGACGGTCAAGCCGCATCAATCGCCTGGAGCCGCGATAGCAGCCGCATCGCCTACAGCTACAGCGATAGCGAAGGCGCTTCCGTGCGTGTTATCAATGTACAGGACGACTTCGAGGATATCTACCCGACTGACGGCGCGCCCATGACCGGCCTCGACTGGTCCGCCGATGGGAGCAAGCTGGTCGGCGCGCGCTGGACAGCCATGCGCGGCGCCGATGATCGCGGACCCGCCGAAGGCATTCCCAAGCCGACCGTCAAAGTCGTGCGCCGCTTGCGCTACAAGCAGGACGGCGTCGGCTGGGTGCATGATCGATTTCTGCAGATCTGGGTGCTGGAACTGGAAACCGGCGACCTGGTTCAAGTCACTCACAGCGAATGCGATTATTCCTCGCCCAAATGGAGCAACCGCGGCCACCGGCTCGCTTTTGTCGGCATGGCCCGCGAGCAGAATACGCCGCTCGGCTACGGGCAGATCCTCATCTGCGATTATCCCGACAGCGAACCGCGCTTGCTGCTGCCGGAATGGCAAGGCACCGCTTTCAGCCCGGTCTGGGGCGACAACGATCGTCATATCGCCTTCGCCGGGCACAACCTGTCGCCACCGGTCAATCGGCGCAACTTCTGGCAGCCGCATCTGGCCGATGTCGCCGCCGGAACCGCCATCAAACTGGGTGCCGATATCGACGAGGAAGTCGGCAATTACGGCGTTTCCGACCAACGCAAGGGATTGACCAACGTGACCATGAAGTGGGCCGTCGGCGACGAATGGATCTACTTCCTGATGACTGAACAAGGCGCCAGCAATCTCTATCGAATCAACACCGCCGGCGAATACGAGAAACTGGTCGGCGGCGACAGCACCACCTTCGATTACAGTCCGGCCAAAGGCGGCATGGTGGCTTATGGGCAAGCCGATCCTTCCAACCCGGGCGAGCTGTATATGTGGCAAAATGGCGAATCGCGCAAGTTAACGAATCTCAATCCTTGGCTGCGCGATCATGATCTGGCCAAGCCTGAAAGCTATTGGTACGACGGCGTCGACGGCGCCAAGGTTCACGCCTGGTCAATCAAACCGCTCAACTTCGAGGAAGGCAAAAAATATCCGCTCGTCCTCTATGTACATTGCTCAATGTTTTCCTGGGACTTCAATCACGAGTACCAGATCTATGCCAACGCCGGCTATGCCGTGGCTTATTTCAACCAGCGCGGCACCACCGCCGGTTACGGGCAAGCCTGGACCAAAGCCAGCGAAGGCGATCAAGGCGGCAAAGACTACGAGGAAGTCATGCTCGGCGTCGATGAACTGGTCGCCCGTCCCTACATAGACGGCGACCGTATGGGCATCACCGGCGGCAGTTGCGGCGGCTTTATGACCAACTGGGTCGTGGGCCATACCGACCGCTTTGCCGCGGCCGTCACACAGCGCTCGATCGTCAACCAGATCAGCTTCTTCGGCACCTCGGATATCGGTCCGGAATGCACCGGCGGCGAGACGCGTACAGATCCCTGGCGCGACCTGCAGAGCAGTTGGGCGCAATCGCCCGTCGCCTATATCGACAATGTCAATACGCCCCTGCTCATCATCCACAGCGACCAGGATCATCGCTGCGCCCTGGAACAAGCCGAGCAGATGTTCGCCGCCTTGCGCTGGCGCGGTAAACCGGTCGAACTCGTCATTTTCGAAGGCGAAAATCACGACTTGTCCCGTGCCGGACGCCCGGGCAATCGCATCGAACGGCAGCATCGCATCCTGGGCTGGTTCAAGAAATATCTGGGGACGAACCCCACCCCCACCCCCCCAGCACCTGTCCTGCTCTGCCCCTCATGTGGAGAGCT
>WTGF01000130.1 GCA_011525385.1 Chloroflexota bacterium
CCCTTGCCCCCCTCGGTCCCCCCGCTAAGCGGGGGGCGGAAATCCCACAAGGGGTGCGCGTAGGTCGCGTAGACACTGACCGCCGACACAGCACTACGAGAGGGGGAGCGGTCACCTTTTCATCAGGCGGGATATCGCCAATAAATCTGTATTTTTGTGGCGATTTTCGGGCGACCTGATAGGTCGCCCCTACAATTTTCGCCATAAATGAATCTTGTAAGGCTTGCCCGGTACTACAAAACAGAATCACATTTGCCCCATTTTCTAGGGTAATCCAAACATCCGCAGTTATGGAACGCGGGCGACTCACAGAGTCGCCCCTACATAGCCCGTCTGTATTTTGTGGCTGGCTCAACAAATAGCGATGTTCGTTACTGTCTGCCAAGTCTCGGCGTCCAATCTGTTCACCACAAATCGAGTAACGGACGAGCCTTACAGATTTCAATGGGCCTGTAGACAGATTTTGACGAGTTCAACAATAAAGACACTAACGGGAATCTGATGTGCTTCTAGTAGGTTTCCGACGGCAGAGCGCCACAATGGAGGCAAGATAAACGACTAATCGAGGAGGCATCATGGATTTCACTCGCTACACCAACAGAGCGCAGCAGGCCGTCCTCAAGGCGCAAGGCATTGCCACAGAATATCATCATACAAGTATCGAACCCGCCCATGTTTTTCTCAGCTTGATGGAGCAAGAAGATGGGCTGGTACCGCGCATCATTCAAAAAATTGGCGTGGGGACTGCCGCGATACAAGCCGAGTTGGGCGCAAATCTACGGGACATGCCACGTACCAGCCACCCGCCGTCGGGCGTAGCGATCGGGCGTGCTTGCGTTCAACTCTTCACAGGAGCCGAGAAAGAAGCGAAACGGATGCGAGACGAATACACCAGCACGGAACATCTGTTGCTGGCGCTTGCTCGCTCCGGAAATACCAGCGCGCTGCTGGAGCGCAACGGCATCACCTACGACGACATTCTCCATGCGCTGCAATCCATTCGCGGCGGTCAGCGGATCAGCAGCCAGGATCCCGAATCGACTTATGAAAGCCTGAGCAAGTACGGACGCGAGCTGACCGCTGACGCCCGTCAAGACAAGCTCGATCCCGTTATCGGGCGCGACGAAGAAATCCGGCGACTTATCCACGTCATCAGCCGCCGCAGCAAGAACAATCCCGTATTGATCGGCGAGGCGGGGGTCGGCAAAACGGCGATAGCGGAGGGCCTGGCGCAGCGTATCGTTAACGGGGACGTGCCGGAGGGATTGCGAGACAAAACCATCATCGCGCTTGATATGGCCGCATTGGTCGCGGGGAGCAAATTCCGCGGCGAATTTGAAGAACGCCTGCAAGCCGTACTCAAGGAAATCGCGGATAGCGAGGGCGATATCATCCTTTTCCTGGACGAGTTGCACAATATTGTCGGCGCGGGAAAAGCCGAAGGCGCAATGGACGCCGGCAACATGCTCAAGCCCATGCTGGCGCGCGGCGAATTGCGCATGATCGGCGCGACTACGCTGAACGAATACCGGCAGCACATCGAAAAAGACGCGGCCTTGGAGCGCCGCTTCCAACCGATATTCGTTGACGAACCAAGCGTGGAAGACAGCATCAGCATCCTGCGCGGTCTAAAGGAACGCTACGAGGTTCACCACGGCGTACGCATCCAAGATGGCGCGGTAATCGCCGCCGCTACGCTCAGTCACCGTTACTTGCCGGAGCGTCAATTGCCGGATAAAGCGATTGATCTCATTGACGAAGCCGCGGCGCATCTGAAGATGGAAATCGATAGCAAGCCGGCCCAACTGGACAAGGTCGAGCGTCAGATCATGCAACTGGAAATCGAACGCGCCGCGCTCAGGAAGGAAAAAGACGACAGATCCAAGCAGCGCCTGGGTGACCTGGAAGCGGAACTGGCGGACGCGCAAGAAGACCTGAGCGCGCTGCAAGCTGTGTGGCAGCGGGAAAAGGAAGTCATCGGGGCAATGTCCGGCGTCAAGGCGCAAATCGACGATGCCCGCAGCCAACTGGAACGGGCCGAACGTCAGGGCAATTTGGAAGAAGCCGCTCGTCTGCGCTACGGCGTCCTGCCGGATCTGGAGAAGTCTCTGGACTTGAACGAAACGATTATCGCAAACATGCGCGCGGACGGTTCGCTGATGCTCAAGGAAGAGGTCGACGCCGACGAAATTGCCGCCATCGTCAGCCGCTGGACCGGGATACCGGTAGCGCGCATGCTGGAAGGCGAAATCGAGAAACTGCGGCATATGGAAGAGCGCCTGCACGAGCGCGTTGTCGGGCAAGACGAGGCGATCAAGGCGGTTTCGGCAGCGGTACGCCGCAGCCGCGCCGGCTTGCAGGATGCCAACCGGCCAGTGGGCAGCTTCCTGTTCCTGGGACCGACCGGCGTGGGCAAGACGGAAACAGCACGCTCGCTGGCGCATTTCCTGTTTGACGATGAAAGCGCGATGATCCGTATTGATATGAGCGAATACGGCGAAAAGCACAGTGTCGCGCGCTTGATCGGCGCGCCCCCCGGGTATATCGGATACGAAGAAGGGGGTCAACTGACCGAGGCTGTGCGCCGCCGACCGTATAGCGTGGTGCTCTTCGACGAAATCGAAAAAGCGCATTCCGATGTTTTCCACATCTTCCTGCAAGTCTTCGACGAGGGCCGTTTGACCGATGGGCAAGGGCGCACGGTCAACTTCAGCAATTGCGTGATCATCATGACCAGCAATGTCGGCAGCGCCACTATAAAACAGATGGGCAAACAGATGGGCAAACAGATGGGATCGAAGAGCGATCCCAAGACAGCGCAGAGCGCAATCATGCAGGAATTGGATCGGCACTTCCGCCCCGAGTTCTTGAACCGGCTGGACGAGATCATCATTTTCCACAGCCTGGAGCGCGAGCACATCGCGCGCATCGTCGATATGCAACTCAACAAGCTGTCACTGATGCTGGCGGATCGACAAATACAGATCACGATCGGCGATGATGCCAAAATGCGCCTGGCGGAATTGGGATGGGACCCGGTTTACGGCGCGCGACCGCTGAAACGCGCCGTGCAAAGTCAAGTAAAGGACCGGCTCGCGATTGCGCTGCTAGACGGTCAAATCAAAGACGGCGATCAGGTGTGGATCAGCCTGGACGCCGAGGGCGACAAATTCGTCATTGATGCGATGAGTCAAACAGCGCTGACGGCATAGAGGGGCTAGAGAAGATCAGCCGCTCGGCGCGCATCCGGCAAATGGATCCTTGGAATGTCGCGTATTTTCGGGCGACCAGATTGGTCGCCCCTACAGATTTCGATATGACTGTAGATAGATTTTGGCGGGTCCATCAAAATGCCGGGACTGCGGAGAGTCCTCGTCTCAGGCTTCCGGCGGGGGCACCGGCAAGTCATCTTCGGCAGTGTCTTTCCATTTTTCACCCACGTCAATTAACATAACGGGGATACCGTCGCGGATAGGATATTTGTATCCGCTGTCGTCGCAAATGAGCCAGCAATTTTTGACCAGCCTCAAGCGACCGGGATCGTCGCCTTTGTCTTTGTAATGTACTGCGACCGGGCATCGCAGTATCTCCATTAACGCCTCTGATACTACTGCCATCTCGCGACCTCTACTTACATTATGCCTGTTCTGCAGTTTCCAACAAAGACGATTATAATGTAGCGGTAGCCAAAGAGAAAGTCATCATCCTTGGCAAGCAGGGCAATCGCTGCAGATTTTTTTGACCACCGAGGTCACCGAGAAAACAACGAGCCCTAGGGGCGAGGGGCGGGCTGTGTCGAAGGTCAGTGTCGAAGGTCAGTGTCTACGCGACCTACGCGACCTACGCGACCTACGCGCCCTATCATGTCGCCCGAAAGCGTAAGTCACCGCGGCATCGGGCGACCAGATTGGTCGCCCCTACATTTCTCATCGTTTCTGATTCCGGGGCGATTGCCCTGGGCAAGCCGGAGGGGATCTTTCGACATTGACCGGAAAACGCGTTTCCCTCGTCCTGGGAAGCATTATCGTCAGCGCCGCCTCGGTCGCGCTGATCCTGCGCGACGTGAACTTAGACGATGTTGCTGGGAGCATCAGGGCGGCGGATGGCGGCCAACTCGGCCTGGCTTTCCTGTTCGTGGCGCTTTCCATGCTCACACGCGGTATCCGCTGGTGGGGACTGCTGGGCAAAGGACTCCCGCTGATGAAGGCGATACATTTGGTCAATTTGACTTTTCTGGGCAATCAGTTGCCGCTGCGCCTGGGCGAAGCCGCTCGAAGCGTGCTGGCAAGCCGCGAAGGCGTATCAATTGAAAAAGCGGCAGCCAGCATCGTTGTCGAGCGCTTGATTGACACCCTTCTGGTGGTATTGATGATTGCCGCGACAGTCGGCCAATTGCCGGACGCGCCCGAATACGTCACCGTCCCAGCTTCCCGATTTGGCGCCCTGGCGCTGGTCGCTTTTCTATGTCTGTTGGCGCTGGCCCGGCATCCCCGAAAGGCAAAGAAGTTGCTCCCCATAGTGACTCAAAAACTGCCTTTGCTGATTCGAACCCCCCTACAAAGAATTATCGACAATCTGCTGGATGGCCTGGGGGCCTTAGCCGACTTGCGAACGCTGGTTTTCACCCTGGTCTGGAGCTTGATCGCCTGGTCGACATCGCTGGCCACCTTTTACTTTTTGCACCAGGCGCTGGGCATCCAAGTCAATTATGCGCAAAGCGTACCGCTGGGCGTATCCCTGGCCGCGCTAGGCATCGCGCTGCCCTTCACTATCGCCGCTGTTGGCCCCTTTGAAGCCGCGATCATCGTCACCGGACAGCTCGTCGGCATGGACAGCCTGGCGGCGATTTCGCTGGGATTCCTCTTTCATGGGCTTAGCGTGTTTGGCTACATTGTCTTTGGCAGCGCCGGTCTGCTGGCGCTGGGCGTTTCGCCCGGGACTGCCGCGGCGGAGGACTCGACGCCCACCAGTCACTAATCTCTAGTCAGGAATTCATGCACCAGGGACTGGAAGTGATGGACGCCGTTTTCGCGCAGAACCGAGAAGCGGCCGCTGTCATAAGCTTTGGATCGCAGGCCGCGCTGAACCCATTCGCATAGCTCGATGTCCTCTTGCTGAATCTCGTCGCTGAAGGCGATGATCTGCTGCATGCTTTCCCAGCCGGCGCCGGTGCCGGGAGATTCGAAATACCATTCGAAAACGGTCAAGGTCTTGTCATGGCCCAGCGGGATGATGATGTTGATCGATGTATTGTCCAAATACACGTTTAGCATCACATTGGGGAATATCCAGTAATAGAGCGCGTCTTCTTCGCCTTCGCCACTGCGTACATAACGGCGATCGCGCGCTTCGCCAGCCTTGACCTCCCGTATCGGCGCGTGCTGTTTGGAGTAGTAAGGGAACGTATCGACGCGATATTGGTCATAGTCGATCTCTCGAAAGAGTCCTGGATGGGCGATCGGCAAATGATAGCCTTCCAGATAATTGTCGACGTAAACCTTCCAATTGCAGTCGATTATGTAGTCGCGGCGCTCGACCAGGCGCATCTTTTCCAGGTCGAAGCCGGCCGATCGAATCTCTTGGTGGATTTCGCCATAAGTTGTGGCCAAGGGTTCAGCGCCGGGATCCAGATTGACGAAGACCCAGGGTCCCCAGGCTTCAACTTGAATCGGCTGCAAACAGACGTCGTCCTTGTTCCAATTCCGCACGCCTTCAAACTCCGGCGCGCGCAAGAGTTTGCCATCGAGGTCGTAGGTCCAGCCGTGATACTTGCACTGCAAGCTCTTGCGATTGCCGCGTCCTTGCGCCACCACCGCGGCGCGGTGCGGACAAACATTGTAAAAGGCGCGCAATTCTCCCTTGCTGTTACGTACAAGAACCAAAGGCTGATCGAGCACTTCGCAACTAAAGAAATCTCCAATTCGCGCGAGATCGTCCAGGCGCCCCACGGGTTGCCAGGTCTTGTAGAATATTTTTTCCGCTTCCAGCTTCAGAAAATCCGGTTCGACATACCAGCGCGCCGGCATGGTCGCAGCTTTTGCCAGATCCGATGAAGGGATGTAATCACTCAAATCCAGTGAAGTCATCTTTGCTTCCCCCTGTCTGGTGTCTTTGTGGACTCTTGACAGATACCGTCATGCGTTGCAGCGCGCTTGTAAAGCCGCGGAGGATCCGCGAAAATGCCGCCTTTTCTACCCCCATCCCCCGGCCTGCCCCCCTCGGTC
>WTGF01000035.1 GCA_011525385.1 Chloroflexota bacterium
TTCGGTCCTATGTCCGGCGATTTACACTTATTGAACCCAGTTTTTCAACAGCGTCAGGTTGGTCGCCCCTACAGCGCCCTCTGTGGTGAATCCCCCTCAAACGAAATCGATGGTCGGCCCGCGTTTTTGCGCGCCATGCCAGGCCAGGGCTGTGGCCATCACGGTGTCATCGTGCATGCCGGAGGGCGCGGCATAGCGATAGCCCCCGTCCGGCAAGCGCTGCAGCCGATAGCTGACCAGTTCCGCCAGCAGCACGGGATGGTCGAGCAAGCTGATAAACCGGCGTTCAATCGCCAGCGCCAGCGATTCGATCAAGGGCGATTTGCTCTTTGAGGTGGTGGTGAAGCTGCGCATGGGCAGCCCTTCTTGCTGCAGCGCTTCGATATTGGGCGAGCCGAAGCTGTTGGCTTCCGCCCAGATCTGTTGCGGACCCCAGTGATCGCAGAGTGCTCGCAGCCGCCCCCGCTGCAAGCTCCAGCCGACCCGGTTGAAGCGATCCAGCGCCACCATGCGCCCTTCGTCCGCGTCTATGATGACGATGACGGTATAGTCCCCTTCGCGCCCCCAATCCACGCCGGCCACATAGCGGCGGTCGCCGCGCGGCTGTGGGCTTGGCCCGGCGGCGACAGCCGCGCGGATGCCGCGGAAGACTTGCCCGCTGTCGTCGGTGAACGCGGCTTGGTATTCGGCCAGCCAGATCCGCTCGCTGGTTGTTTTCCGGATGTCTTCCAGCTCTTCGCGCGCGATATACGGGTTTTCGGATGTGGGAAAATGGAAGGATTGCCATTGGTCATGGAATTGCGGATCGCAGCCGCGCTGAAAGAGCTGCCAGAACCAGTTGCGGCCGAAGGGCGTGCTCAAAAACAGCGCGCCGCCGCGGTTCGTGGCCAGCATGGGCCGCACGATCTGGGGGAAGATGCGGCCGTCCATATAAGCCGCTTCGTCCAGTACAGCCAGGTCCAAGCCTTCGCCGCGCAAGTTGTCGGGATTGTGCGTGCTGCGCACCGCGATCATGCCGCCGCCGGGGGTGTCAATGCGGCGTTCGCTCTCGCTGATCACCAGCCCGTTCAGGTCCCTGACGCTGGCTTTCAAGTCGCGCCAGACCGCGCTGGCCATCAGGTAGGTCGGCGCCAGCCACCAGCCCTGTTTGCGCTCTTCAAGCGCCGTCAGCAGCAGGATCGTCTTGCCCAGCTCGGTCTTGCCCCAGCGCCTGCCACAAGCTACTATTTTGAAGCGTGCGGTCAAATCCCTCACTAGCGCCTGTCCAGGGTGGAACCTCTTGAGCGGCACCGTCATAATAGTGTTCGAATCGGATGATCTGCTTCCCCTGCTCATCAGTCTCGTCTATCTCTACCTTTATTTTCAGGGCGTGGCTGACCAGCGCGCCCAGCGCCGAGGCCAACTGATTCAAAGGCGCCTTGGCAACGGCGTCGTCGGTTATCTGTCCCAGGATGGCTTGACCGCGTTCCAGCATCCCCCAATACAACTCAGCCGCCAGCCGCTCTCGCTGGCGACGCAGTCGCTTGCGCTGTCTGCCGCGCAGATCGTCCTCGACTTTCCGCCAGCCGCGCAGCGTGCGCTGCGGGATCTCCAGCAGGTCGCTGACCTTGACCAGATCGCCGTCGTTGTCGTCGATCTGGTTCAGCGCGTCTATCTTGGTATCGAGCCTGTACTTTCGCGACATCTGAGTTCGAACCTCCTTCTCCTCCAAAGCGGGAAAAGAACAGAAAAGATTCCCACAACTCGCCCTCCGGCTGTTAGCGGGAACGGTAAGGAGTGAAATGAGGCCGTCCGCGCATGGGAGTCTTTTCTGATCTGGCGCAACAATAGCACGGATGTTCTAGGCAAAGGTGAACAAATGTTCACACGTTGAGATTTTCTAACAATTTGATTCACCACAGCGGGCGCAGAAGCAAGCGCAAGCAAGTCGTGACATATTTATTCACCACAGAGGCGCAGAGGGCACAGAGGATATTTTTCGGGCGAGCCTTGGCTTGCCCCTACGATTTTCGACATCAAAGACGGCTGTAGGGGCGACCAATCTGGTCGCCCGCCGATGTCGCGACGAGCCGCATGATTTTCGGGCGACATAATATGTCGCCCCTACGGATTTCGACATTGATGACGCCGGAAAAATATCCCTCTGTGGTTTTTCTCTGTGCGCTCTGTGCCTCTGTGGTGAAAAAAGGTTTTGCAGCCCACCTGTCGACCCTGCGGTTTTCGACTTTGATGACGCCGGAAAATATCTCGCTGTGGTTTTTCTCTGTGCGCTCTGTGCCTCTGTGGTGAAAAAAGGATTTGCAGCCCGCCGATGGCGAATGCGGGCGATGTCCCCTGTGCGCCACGCGCTTAATGTCTATACTTGGAGCTTGACCAAAGGAGGCAACAGCTTGAGCGGGGGCTATCGGGACAAATACCTGATCGGGCTGACCGGCAATATCGCGGTGGGCAAGAGCCTCGTCCGCCAGTGCCTGGTTGATCTGGGCGCGGCGGCCATTGATGCCGACCGGGTCGCGCATCAAGTGCTATTGCGGGGCGGTCCGGCCTTCGACGAGGTGGTTCAAGCATTCGGCGCGGGCGTCATCGGCGCGGATGGCGAGATCAACCGCGCCGCCCTGGGCAAAATCGTATTTGCGGATCAAGCGGCATTGCGGGCGCTGGAAGCCATCACGCATCCCCCCATCCGGGGACGGATTCACCTACTCATTCGAAGCGCCGAGCAGCGGGTCGTGGTCATCGAAGCGATCAAGCTGCTCGAGGGGAATCTGCGAGGGGTCGTGGACGCTGTTTGGGTGGTCAACGCCGCGCCGGAGACTCAATTGCAGCGCCTGATGAGCGAGCGCGGTTTGAGCGAGCATATTGCCAGGCAGCGCATGGCGTCGCAGAACAAGCAAGAAGACAAGCTGCGCCAAGCCGATGTGATTATCGAAAACGATGGGGACGCCGCGGAAACGCGCGCGCAAGTGCGGCGCCACTGGCGGGATATTGAATGGCGCGGGATTTAGCTGGCGGGATTTTAACCACCGAGGACACCGAGAGCACCGAGTTTAGGATCGTTTGTCGACTTTCCTTACTAATTCCGCCACCTGAATACGGCAAAGCAGCCGGCGAAACTTCATCAGTGGCTGAGAAGCAAGCCTGAAATATGATATGAGCTATGAACTTTGCTTTTCTCGGTGTTCTCGGTGCCCTCGGTGGTTAATAATCAGTCCAATTTCGTACCATGTCAGTCGCCTCATTTTGATGCAATTGCCCTGCACTCAGCCCAACCGCCGCTACCCTCGCGGCGCCGCTGTGCTATACTCTTTCCCCGTTAATGACCCCGATCTGTGGATGGAACAAATGACAGAACTCACGCGCTTGACCATCACAGAGGCGCTGGAAGGGCTGCGGCAGCGCGAGATCAGTTCGCTGGAGTTGACCGAGGCGCATCTGCGGCGCATCGAAGCGCTGGACGGGCGCGTCCGCGCCTATCTTTGCCTCACGGCCGATCGGGCGCTGGAGGCGGCGAAAGCGGCCGATCAAGCGCGAGCGGCGGGCGACGACCGGCCATTACTCGGCATTCCCCTGGCGCTGAAAGACGTGCTTTCCACCAAGGGCGTTGCAACCACCTGCGGTTCCAGGATCCTCAAAGGCTACCTGCCGATATTTGACGCCACCTCGGTAGCGCGCCTCCAGGAGGCGGGGGCGGTCTTGCTGGGCAAACTCAACATGGACGAATTCGCCATGGGCTCGACCACCGAAAACAGCGGCTACTTCCCCACGCGCAATCCCTGGAACTTCGAGCGCGTGCCCGGCGGCAGCAGCGGCGGCAGCGCGGCGGCTGTCGCGGCGGAGATGGCGATGGCGACCCTGGGCAGTGATACCGGCGGCAGCATCCGCCAGCCGGCGTCTTTCTGCGGCGTCAGCGCCATCAAACCGAGTTACGGGCGCGTCTCGCGCTATGGCCTGATCGCCTATGGTTCCTCCTTCGATCAAGCCGGTCCCTTCGCGCGAACGGTGGAAGATGTCGCGCGCGTGCTGGCTGTTATCGCCGGGCACGATCCGCTCGATTCGACCAGTATGCCGGTTGCGGCGCCGGACTATGTCGCCGAGCTGTCCCGCGATGTGCGCGGTTTGAAGATCGGCTTGCCGCGGGAATACTTCGCGGAAGGATTGCAGCCCGAGGTCGAAAAGGCTGTGCTTGCGGCCGCCGCGCTGCTCGAGGATATGGGCGCCCAGGTGCAAGAGCTCAGCCTCGCGCAGGCCGAATATTGCCTGCCCGCCTATTACATCATCGCCATGGCGGAAGCCAGCGCCAACCTGGCCCGCTATGACGGCGTCCGTTTCGGGGCGCGCGCCGAAGGGGCGGACCTGATTGATACCTACAAGCGGACGCGCGGCAGCGGATTCGGCGAAGAGGTGAAGCGGCGCATCATGCTCGGCACCTACACGCTCTCCGCCGGATACTACGACGCCTATTATGGCAAGGCGCAAGCTGTGCGGACGCTCATCCGGGAGGAATTTGAGGCTATCTTTGCAAAGGTAGACGCCCTGGTGGCGCCGGTCGCGCCCACGACCGCCTTCAAGTTCGGCGAAATGACCCAGGATCCGCTGCAGATGATCCTGGCCGATGTGCTGACGATATCAGCCAATTTGGCGGGATTATGCGGCGTGAGCGTTCCCTGTGGTTTTGACGCGACCGGATTGCCGATCGGCATGCAGATCCTGGGCGCGCCTTATAGCGAGCCGACGGCGCTGAAATTGGGCCACGCCTATCAAATGGCGACCGATTGGCACTTGCGCCGGCCGGAGATCGCCTAGGGGAGATTCACAACAGAGGCACAGAAGTAAGCGCAAGTAAGTCGTGAAACATTTATTCACCACAGCCGCTCGGCGCGTAACCGGCGAATTTGGGCTACCGCGCTCACACAAAATAATAAACCTGTTCGGCTACCGCAGATCGCGGTTTATTAAAAAAGCCCTTGCCGGCTCCCTCCGCTTTCACACCGCCGGCCAGGGACGATTCGGTCCCGGACCCGGCCGCGGAAAAACCCCCAGCTCGGCCAGCCGCTCGACCCGCCAACCCAGCATGCGCATCTCGGCGCGCGAAAGCAGCGTCGCCATAGCCCGCGTATAGGCGTCGCCGGCATCGCCCAGCCGCCGGCAGAGCGCCCGCAAGTCCGCCAGAATATCGCGCGGGATGGGCATGCCCGAGTAATCCCAGATCACCGTGCGCAGCTTCTCGCTGGCGTTGAAGGTCAAGCCGTGGTCGATGCCCCAGAGATGCTCGTCGTCATCGAGCAGGCAGTGGCCGCCCTTGCGGTCGGCGTTGTTGACGATGGCGTCGAAGATGGCCATGCGCTCCAGTTGCGGCCGGAAGCGATCGCGGTCGAAGGTGAAATAATGCTCTTCGGGATTGTGGTCGATGAAGAGCTGCACCGAGCCGATGCCGCGCGTGCCGTCGCGCAGGAAGGTCGGCGGCGCCAAGCCCCATCCCAGCGCCTTTGATGTCAAGTAGGCGGCGGTCTCGCGGTTGCAGAGCGTGCCATCGGGGAAGTCCCAGAGCGGTCGTTCGCCCATGCGCGGTTTGTAAATCGCCATCAGGCGCAGGCCCTCAAGCTCGATATTGACCAGGAAGGTGTAGTTGGATCCCCAGCGCATCAGGCCGACTTCATCGTCCATGACGCCCATTTCCATGACACGCAGCGCTTCGTCGAAGGGGACGCGCGCCGGTTCATCGAGAGCGCGGGCAGTGTGCACGTGGGTGACTTTCATCATGCGGGACCTGGAGAATGACGATACGTCGGCTATTGTAACGCGCTAACAAGTTCGGGGGCAAAATGACGAGCTTGGGGGACAGGGCAATTGCATCAAAATGAGGCGACTGACATGGTAGTAAATTGGACTGATTATTAACCACCGAGGGCGCCGAGAACACCGAGGGCACCGAGAAAAGCAAAGTTCATAGCTCATATCATATTTCAGGCTTGCTTCTCAGCCACAGATGAAGTTTCGCCGGCGGCTTTGCCGTATTCAGGTGGCTGAGGACAGGACAGTTTTTTCTACCCCATCCCCGGCCCTTCCCCAATGCATCCGAAGTGGAAGGGTGACTCTACATTGGATTTGGGATTTAACTTGCTGAAATTCACGAAAATGAACATACAATACCATCTTCTTGTGGCGCGCTCCCCCTCTCCGATGCTTCGGGGTTTCCGCCC
>WTGF01000126.1 GCA_011525385.1 Chloroflexota bacterium
GGAGAGCGCCTCGTTTGCACCGAGGAGGTCAGGGGTTCGAGTCCCCTTGTCTCCACTGACGTTGAGAAGCGAAATACGGGGATATAGCTCAGTTGGGAGAGCGCGTCAATCGCACTGACGAGGCCAGGGGTTCGAGTCCCCTTATCTCCACTTCAGAACACACCTCGTTGATTCCCACACAATCAAAAGAACCTGATAGTTCGTCGATGGACCAACTCGTTTCTTTGCCGCGATTTCCTCGCCATCCTGTGACGTATCTAGATGTGAATTGACGCCGCGCCAGAGCAGACTGACTATCCCTCGCTAATTCAACCGGGTCAGCAATTTACATTTGTCAAGGATTGTCTTGCTGGGGCTGCGTTGCTGTTGTCATATTGAAGACGCGCCGGCATGTCTTCGACGCATAAGGTAGAGTCTTCGGTCTGATGATTGGATGCTGTTTGAGCGCACAATTTCGCATATCTCGCTGAATACATCTTCGAATGCGGACTGTGTGTAGTCCGCAAAAATGTCTTGGCGGGATGCCAGCAGCATCTTGACCTTGGCGTCGCTTTTCGGCACGAACTCGATGATCAACCACTCAGCGAGGGATGCGAGGTATTTGGCAATATTTCTCAACGGTACATTATTGCCGATTGCCAAATGATGTATGAGCGCCAGTGCCAGGACGCAATCGGCTTTGCAACGTTGAGCAAGTGAATCACGCTCATTATTGGCCCAGCCCAGAGCAGCGGAAGGATTTGTCAGATCTACTAATAGGGGGTGCAGTTGCGTTTCGTTGCGGCGCATGGACTGCAGGTAATTCGCCTCAACAGCCCCGGGGTCACTATCAATTGAGACTGTAAATACGCCTTGATCGCTGGCAATTCGGCCAAATACACCGGTATTTGAACCCAGATCCCAAAGGCAATCGGGTTTGACGATACTTAGATACTCGGTCACTGTTCTATGTTTGTCGTCGAATCCCTCTTCGTGATAGCTGTCTCCCTCATAGTATCGCGCCCAGGAAGTACTTTTGGGGTCCCATTTTAGTCCGTTGACAGTTGAGCGAAGACTGTCGCAGATATTCATCAGGGCCGTCTTGCCAAGTCGCCTTCGTCGGCTCGATTGGGGGGGCGGAGGCTTATTGGCATATCGTTGCTGGGCGCGGGCGTGCAGGTGAAGATGCATAATGGCGCCAAAATCCAGCCAGGTCCGGTTCGGCAGCAAGGATTTTGCCAAATCAAGCGGGATGCCGTCTATGTAGACGCGCAGTAGCTGGCTTAGGCGAATATCCTTCCGGCTCATCAAAACCAGAGGCGCCAGAAAATGTTGACAGAACTGCCTGTAAGCGACCCAGGCTTGGCCATCTTGATAGGTCTCGAAGGACAAGGTGTCGATAAGCAGGGGCTTGCCGTGGCGGAACTGAATGTTGTATGCGCTGGCATCCTTGAGGATCATTCCCTGTTGCAATGCCCGTCTCTGAATATTGAGCGTCGCCAGCGCCGCGTCCTTGAGCTGACTAAAGCTCCATTCGTAGGGGTACGAGATAAAGGGAATCTGTCCGGGTTGCAGAATCTTATAGCTTTGGCCGCCTGGAGACAAATCTGATCCTGCCTCTGAATGCGGGATTAGCAGTCCTCGGTCAACAAGTTCCGCATAGAGACCGCTTTCCATAAGTTGGTCGTAGTTAGTGCGATAGCTCTCATTGACCTGGCGGTAAACAAGGCCGTCTGCGACAAAGACAAAACCGTTGGGATCCCGAAAAGAGCCGCCAATTCGCGTAGAATCCGACATCTCAGCAATCAGTTTTCATTTGCGTTGTCGTCGCCGTCTTCCTCGTTCGTTTCCTGGCGGATGCCAAATAATGACAGCAGTCGGGATTTCCAGAAGCGAAAGGTCGCGAGGATGCCAACAACCGCGGCAACAAGCAATTGAATGATTATACTGCCCGAGCCGGGATCCAAATAAGAAAGCGGTACTCTTAGAATCAATAGGATCAAACTGAGCTTGGCGACTGACTTTGTTCGTCTCAAATTCCTTCGCTCCCTTACACAGGAAATGCGCATCATCAACTAGCCTCAAGTCAAACAGCGACGCGCGTCTTGAGTCTCACAGAATTAGATGTTGAACGGTCTCGACCGGAGTCCCATCGCGCATTGCCCGACAATTGATGAATGCCGTATCTCAAGTTTAGTCCTTTGCAGTGATAAGCGATAGACGCGTGTGGCAGATTCTAGCCGCTAGCTCTTCAAGAATGATTTTGTCACGTTTCTTAGCATAAATGGTTTCTTGTGCGAAAGCATCGCTAGCAAGCGATTGTCCTGTAGTTCCAATTCGGTATCGAGAATCGAATTCAATACTAGAGGAAAGGTATTGATTAACGTAAACGGTCGCGGGATTTGAAATTTATGCGGATCGGGAGCATAGTATGCGGAATACACGTCAAAATGTGTCAATTTTTCGTCGATGGTCCCCACAGAACCATAGGTTGAGCCGTGGTCGGCTTGAAATATGATGACCGGCTCAGTTTCCGATTCTGCCAAGATCTTGTCGATCAATTCCAAATACTTCGCGTTTGTGAACGCAAACTCCGCAAAGTATTCCTCATGGCTGGGGCTGGGAATCCTGTCAACTAGTGCATTGCCATGTCCGTCAAAGACCACAGGACGATGAGGCTTCAGGAAATGAACTATGGAAAAGGTGGCCTCTGGCATAGATGCAATTGTGGCTACCTCATCAATGGTCGCCAGGAAGCGCTCTGGAGCGAATAGGTCATAGGGAGCGGATTCATCGCGCCAAAATAAGGTCGTCAATTCTGGTTCAATGATTCTGAAAAGTGTCGTATCGATATAAAGCGATATGAATGAGCGCTTGTAGAAGTGGCGATGATCAGTCGATCGCATGTTCTTCGGGTGCTGCTGTCCCCGGAGCTTAACAATTGGCAGCATGTCGTCGCCAATGTCAATATCAATCGCGCCGCTTGGGGTAAAATCGCGATTGATATCGGCGATAGGACTGGGAATCAAATAACCGGACAAGATCTGCACGTAGGTGTAACCATGATGTAGCAGCAGCCGCGCAACCGCGCTGTCGGCAATCAACAATCTCAGATAGTCATAGTCTGCGTAGGACGTCGGGTTTTTGCCGTAGTGCTTCATGTTAAGAATGGATGCAAGGGAAAGCAGCGTTCCCGGGTAATTGGATTGGGCTTGGTCGACTACGATCAATCCTCGTTCTTCCAGCGCTTCAGTGAAAGCCGAGTTGTCGTAGTTCATTGCCTCCCGCAGCCAAGAATCACTCGGGTATCCGTCCGGAATGATGTAGTAGATGTCTGGCCGGGACGCTGAATCGTACGCTTTGGGACTTGCGTCTTGGGCAGCCGATGGATTGCCAAGAGCAGAAACCGGTACAAGATAGGACGGCGTGGCAACAATGCTCGAAGCCAAGTTCAAAATGGGAATCGCCAGCAATGCCAGAACTATCAAGTTGAGTGCGGGAGTGACACTCGCAACGCGCTTGCTCGAACTCCTTCTCCACACTTTCACAAGTGTGACCGCCAGAGCGATCAGCACAAACAGCGACCACAGCAGCAGAGACCCTGGCATAAAAACCAGCGCATAAACGTGACCGCTCAACGAGAAAACGAGACTGCAGATACTCAGCGTGAAGGCGGTCTTGTATCTGCAACGAATGACACGGTTTGCGACGAGAAAGGCCAAAGTGGTCGCGGCAAACACTGCTCCGCAGACATAAAGTACTTCCCTGTCTTTGACCAATCCAAGATTTTCAGCATAGAGGTGAAAAATCGGATAGATACCCAGGAGCCAGAGATAGAATGGCTGTTTCAGTGCATGCGAGAGTTTAACTATCATGTCGCAAAGATGCATCCGGGACAGGCGAGTGATTTGTGCGAACGGTATAGCCTATTGGTCGTCTGGATGTCGCCATATCAGCGTTCAGTCTTCATTTGCTTTGTCGCCGTCGTCCTCGTTCGTTTCCTGGCGGATACCAAACAAGGACAGCAGTCGGGACTTCCAGAAACGAAAGGTAGCCAGGATGCCAACTACAACGGCAATGAGCAGTTGTACAATGAGGTTGCCCGATCCTGGATCCAAATAAGCAAATAATATTCTAAGCCCGGCAACTGTAGTTGCGAACTTAAGCATTGAAAGGAAATGCTTCATCCGATTGTCTCCGTCTGCTGCAATGTCAAATTGGGGGGGATTCGCAGGTTGCGACCCCGATTTCGATTTTGTGACATTATCCCGTAGCTTTGTCATTTCCCCAAGTATCTTGCCGTTACGTCTCGCTGCTCAAACGGCGCCTCATATACAAGCGGTAGCTTGAACAAGCGATCGTCATTCATTTCATAATTGGTTTGAAAGATCTCGTTGAATAACAAAGGGAATGTGTTTATCAGCGTAAATGGCTTGGGAAAACTGATTGAATAGATGCCCGGCAAATGGTAAGCTGCATATGGCGAAAATACTGCTAGGTTCCTAAATTCCTCATCGTCATGAATGCGAATAGCGCCGTGATCGGCTTGGAAGACAATTACCGGCGGATTCCGCGACACCTGCAGTATTGTATCAATCATTTTCAGAAACTTGGAGTTGACAAATCTGTGCTCCGCAATGAGTTTGTCATTGCTGGGCTGCCAATCTGGCGCGAGCAACTCCTCGCCATTCTCATCAAATACGATCGGAAGATGCGGTTTCAGCAAATGAATAACTGTGAATGTCGCTTCCGGCATGCGAGCAACCGACTCAACTTCATTAACCGTATCTAGGAATCGCTCTGGAGCATAAACACCATAAGGCTCGGAATCATCCTGGAAGACCAGCGTATTTAGTCGAGAACTCACAATTCGTAACAGGGTTGTTTCCAAATATAGTGGGGCAAATGACTGTTTGTGGTAATGCACAAAATCGGTAATTAATTTCCTGTTCTTTGGCAAGCCGTCCAGGATTGTCGAAGAAAAATCGTTTTGACTGACTTCAATTTCAATTGTGTCGCCGGGCGTAAAATCGCGGATGATATCGGCCGTAGGACTAGGCATCCAAAACCCCGACAAGAACTGAACATAAGTGTAGCCAAATTGCTTGAGCAGACGCGCGACCTCGTTGTCGGTTATTGCAAAGCGCAAAAAGTCTAGTTCTGTATATGGCGATGGATTGTGTTCGTAGTATTGCATGTTCAGGATTGAGGCAAGGGAGAGCAACGTCACGCCGTAGTTGTTCTGCGCATGCTCGACTACGATGAATCCTCGATCCTCCAGGGCTTGGGTAAAGGCCGAGTTGTCGAAGCCAATGGTCTCTTGCAGTTTGCTGTCTTTGAGATATCCGTCCGGTATGATGTAGTAGATATCTGGATGGGATTTGGAGTCGTAAACTTTCGGGCTTGCGTCTTCGGCAGTCGAGGAGTTTCCAAAGGCTGAAATTGGTTGAATATTGATCGACTGGGAAACATAACTCGAAACAATCTTGGCGCAGGATATCGCCAGCAATGACAGCAAAATCAAATTGAACAAGGGAGTGATGCGCAAGTAGATTTGTCGCGAATCGCTCCTCCACAGTAGAACGAGCAAGATCGCCAAGACAATCAGCACAAACAGCGTCCACACAAATAGCGATCTAGGCATATATATCAGGACATAACCGTGACCGCTCAACGAGAAGGCAAGGCTGCAGATGCCCAGCATGAAGGCGGTTTTGTATCTGCAACGAATGACTCGGTTTGCGACCAGGAAGCCCAAGGTAGTTGCAGCCAACATGACTGCGCAGACATAGGATACTTCACGGTCTTTGACTAAACCAAGGTTTTCCGAGTACAGGTGGAGAATCGGATAGATACCCAAGAGCCAGAGATAGATTGGCTGCTTCAGTACCGACGCAAGCTTGTCAAACATAGCACTATGATTTCATGGATAAAACATCCGAGCAATAATAATGAATGATACAGCACCATTATTGGTCTGACAAACGGTATATCGCGTCTTTGTGGTTTCATAAATTGCAGAGACCGTTTATGGTCACGAGTGTCATGATCATGTATCACGGATCTGCAAAACTTGCAGTATTTGGTCTTGATAGCGCCTTGGAAATGTTATAAGCTAAAGATTGCATGGTTAGATATGCCGTGCGCCCGCCCGACATGTGAGAGTATGTCGGGTGTTTTTAGCGGGGAGTTCACCCGCTAGT